>CAJXVN010000109.1 GCA_913060775.1 uncultured Gammaproteobacteria bacterium
AGTGGTATCAGCGGCATGGTTAACGGCACTGAATACCGAATCGGTAGCGCCCTTTTCGTGACTGAGTTCACCGGCGCCTCCACCGCCGCGGCTCAGACGTCAAGATTTTCCACTAACAAAGGAACGACACCGCTCTGGCTTGCCAGACCGGGGGCACTGCTTGGGTTTTTCGAACTCGAAGATAGCCTGCGCGAGGACGCTGCGGATACCGTCAATCAATTGCAACAGTCAGGAGTCAAAACTGGCCTGCTTTCGGGTGATGATTCTGAACTGGTGGCCAACATCGCCGGTCAGCTGCAGATCACCGAGGCGCTGGGGAACCTGCAACCAGAACAGAAACTGCGTGAATTGCATCGGTGGCAACAGAACGGACCGACGGGCATGGTCGGCGACGGCGTGAACGATGCCGCCATATTCGCCGGGTCGGACCTGGCTATTGCCATGGGCAATGGCGCTGATCTGAGCAAACTGCAGGCCGATGCCGTACTGCTGAATAACCGCCTGTCCGTGCTACCCAACGCCATGGCCTTGGCTCATCGCTGCCAGTCGATCATGCGCCAGAACCTCACCTGGGCGCTGCTCTACAACGCTATCGCTCTGCCACTGGCCGCAACCGGCATGATTCGACCGTGGATGGCCGCCCTCGGCATGTCCGCAAGCTCGCTGTTAGTGGTGCTCAATGCCCTGCGGCTGCATCGTAACCGTGCGCAAAAACCGGCGGAGGTAAACCCGTGAACTCGCTTTATCTGCTCATACCCCTGGGCCTGATCCAGGTGGCTGGGGCGATCTGGATATTTATATGGGCAATCAATCGAGGTCAGTACGAAGACCTTGATGGCCCCGGCACCGAATTTTTGCGCGACGAATGGGATGCCAATCTGCCTGGCCCGACTGGCCGTGCGACCAACCCCCCTGAAGGAGATTAATGGTGACTGAGACAACCTATAACTACCGCGTGGTGCGGCAGTTCGCAGTGATGACCATCGTCTGGGGAGTGGTTTCCATGCTCGTCGGGGTCATTATTGCCGCCCAACTGGCGTGGCCTGCACTCAACTTTGATCTGCCCTGGGTCCATTTTGGTCGCCTGCGCCCACTGCACACCAATGCCGCCATTTTTGCCTTTGGCGGCTGCGCCCTATTCGGCACTTCACTCTACGTGGTGCAGCGCACCTGCCAGGCACGCTTGCTTAGCGACCAACTAGCAGGGGTTGTCTTCTGGGGCTGGCAGGCGGTTATTGTGCTAGCGGCAATTACCTTTCCACTGGGCTTCAACTCCAGTAAAGAATATGCCGAGCTGGAGTGGCCGATTGACGTGTTGATAACCGTGGTCTGGGTCTCCTATGCGGTGCTGTTTTTTGGCACCATCATGAAGCGCAAAGTGCAGCACATCTACGTCGCTAACTGGTTTTACGGCGCTTTTATTCTCACGGTGGCGGTGCTGCATCTAGTCAACAGTGCGGCCATCCCGGTCTCCTTCTGGAAATCCTACTCGGTCTACGCCGGCACCACCGACGCCATGATTCAGTGGTGGTATGCCCATAACGCGGTCGGTTTTTATCTCACCGCCGGTTTTCTCGGCATCATGTACTACTTCGTGCCCAAGCAGGCCGGACGACCTATCTATTCCTACCGGCTGTCAGTGGTCCATTTCTGGGCGCTAATTTCAATTTATATGTGGGCTGGCCCCCACCACCTGCATTTCACCGCTCTACCCGACTGGATTCAATCCGTCGGCATGGTCTTCTCCCTCATTCTGCTGGCGCCGAGCTGGGGTGGGATGATCAACGGCATCATGACGCTCTCCGGCGCCTGGTCGAAACTACGCACCGACCCGGTGTTGCGGTTCATGATCGTCTCCCTGTCGTTTTACGGCATGTCCACCTTTGAGGGGCCGATGATGTCGATCAAAACCGTCAACGCACTCTCCCACTACACCGACTGGACCATTGGCCATGTGCACTCCGGGGCACTGGGCTGGGTGGCGCTTGTAAGCATGGGTGCCATGTATTCGCTTATCCCCAATCTCTATGGACTAAAGGATGTCTACAGCAAGACCCTGGTGGAGGTGCATTTCTGGATTGCCACCATCGGTATCGTGCTTTATATCGCCTCCATGTGGATTGCCGGGGTTATGCAGGGGCTGATGTGGCGGGCGGTGAATGACGACGGCACCCTGACCTACAGCTTTATCGAATCGGTAGAGAAGACCTTCCCCTTCTACGTGATTCGCCTCGCCGGTGGCCTGCTGTTCTTCATCGGCATGTTGATCATGGCCTGGAACATCTGGCGCACCATCGCCTCGGCCCAGCCGAGCCAGGTGCAGGACGCCATTCCCCAGTCAGCTTAGGAGCCTCCAATGGCCGCAAATCACGACACAGTAGAACGCAATATTGGCCTGATGGCGGTACTGATCGTTATCGTCATCAGCATCGCCGGACTGGTCGAAATACTACCCCTGTTCACCATGACCGAAACCAGTAAACCGGTGGCCGGACTCAAACCCTACACCCCGCTTCAACTAGAAGGCCGCGACATTTACATCCGCGAAGGCTGCAACAACTGCCATTCGCAGATGATTCGCGCCCTGCGGGCGGAGACCGAGCGCTACGGTCACTATTCGGTAGCCGGCGAGTTTGTCTACGACCACCCGCACCTCTGGGGTTCCAAACGCACCGGACCGGACCTGGCCCGGGTCGGCGGTCGCTACGGCGACGACTGGCATCGAATCCATCTGATTGACCCCCGGGCGGTTGTACCCGAATCCAACATGCCGGGATTTCCGTGGCTGGAAACCACCGCCCTCGACTTTAGCGACATTGAGAAAAAAATGTCGGTCATGCGCACCCTCGGCGTGCCCTACAGCGACGACGACATCAGCAGTGCCACCGCTGGCCTGGCTAACCGCACCGAGCTTGACGCCCTGGTTGCCTATTTACAGGCACTGGGCCACGCCATGCCGAAACGATAACGGAGGACAACCCAATGACTCTGCTGCTCATTCGTTCAGCTTTCACTCTGTTTATGTTCGCGAGTTTTCTTGGCATCTGCTGGTGGGCCTATAACCGTAAACAGAAGCCCCGGTTTGACGACGCCGCCAACCTGCCGTTTGCCGATGAAGAGGCCCACCACCGCAGCCAACAAGGACGAAAAAAATGTTAAGCCCCTTCTGGAATGTTTTCGTTATCACCCTGGTACTGGTCAACATTTTCGCCTGCCTCTGGTTAATTCGTTTTGCTAACCGGCGCAAAAAAGACGAAGTAGCTGCTGGCGAAGCGACCGGTCACGTCTGGGACGAAGACCTGGTAGAGCTAAACAACCCCCTGCCTCGCTGGTGGTTATGGATGTTCTACCTCTCCATCATCTTCGGTCTTGGCTATCTGGTGCTCTACCCCGGGCTGGGCAATTTTGCCGGCACCCTCGGCTGGACTCAGGCCAGCCAGCACCAGGCCGAGGTTGACGCCGCCAGGGCCAAATACGGCCCTCTGTTCGAGAGTCTGGCTGCTCGGGAGATTACCGACCTGGCCACCGACCCCAAAGCGCTGGGCGTTGGCCGGCGGCTATTTTTAAACAACTGCGCCCAATGTCACGGCTCCGACGGCCAGGGGGCTCGAAACTTCCCCAACCTGGCCGACAACGCCTGGCTCTGGGGCGGCAGCCCTGAGGCGATCAAAAAATCGATTATGGAGGGTCGCACCGGCATGATGCCGGGCTGGAGTGCTGCCCTGGGTGGTGAAGAGGGTGTCACCCAGGTGACCGAATACGTGCTGAGCCTGTCTGGACGCCAGCACAATGCGGAACTGGCCGAACTCGGCAAACCTCGGTTCATGCTCTGCTCGGCCTGCCACGGCCCAGCCGGAAAAGGCAACCCGATGCTAGGTGCACCCGACCTGACCGACAAGGCCTGGGTTCACGGTGCCAGTCGCGGGCTTATCGCCGCTAACGTTGCTAACGGCGTGGGCGGCGTTATGCCCGCCCACAAAGAGTTTCTGGGGGAGGAAAAAGTCCACATCCTGACCGCCTACGTCTACAGCCTGTCGGCTAACCCATGACCCAGAAAGGGCTCACAGCGAACGACCAGCAGGCCCTCTACGCCAAGCGGGAGAAAATTTTCCCCCGCGAGGTGCACGGCCTGTTTGCCTTCGCGCGGGTAAGCGTGGCGGGCACCTTCTTCGCAATTTTCTATGGCCTGGCCTGGCTCAACATCAATGGCCAGCAGGCGGTACTCTGGGACCTGCCCGCGCGCCGGTTTCACCTGTTCGGACTCACCTTTTTTCCGCAAGATTTCATTCTACTGGCTGGCCTTTTAATCGCCGCCGCGCTGTCGCTGTTTTTTATCACCGCCATTGCCGGTCGGGTGTTTTGTGGCTACGGCTGTCCGCAAACCATGTGGACCGAGTCGTTTCTCTGGATAGAACGGCTCGTTGAAGGCAGCCGCGCCCGGCAGATGAAACTCCATGACGCACCCTGGTCAGTGCGCAAGATTCGCATCAAGGCCACTAAACACCTGCTCTGGATTGGCTTTGCCGCCTGGACCGGATTTACCTTTGTCGGTTATTTCGTGCCCATCCGTGAACTGGCAACCGAATTCCTTAACCTGCAGGTCAGGCCGTGGCCCCTGTTCTGGACCGGTTTTTACGGCTTTGCCACTTACCTCAATGCCGGCTGGATGCGCGAACAGGTCTGCATCTACATGTGTCCCTATGCCCGTTTTCAGAGTGCCATGTTTGACCAGGACACACTGATCATCTCCTATGATGAAAAGCGCGGGGAGCCCCGAGGTTCTCGACGTCGTGGCAGCGACCCTGCCGAACAGGGCCTCGGTGATTGCGTCGACTGCACCCTCTGCGTCCAGGTCTGCCCCACGGGCATCGATATTCGCAATGGCCTGCAGTACCAGTGTGTTAGCTGCGCCGGGTGTGTGGATGTCTGTGATCAGGTGATGACGCGCATGGGCTACGACAAAGGTCTGATCAGCTATACCACCGAGCGTGCGCTGGGTGGAGGCAAAACTCAGCTGCTTCGACCTCGGCTGTTTATCTACGCGGCATTGCTGCTGGCTATCATTACGGCCATCGGCAGCAGCATCTGGCTCCGGGTGCCGGTAGAACTAGATGTGATCCGCGACCGCATGGCGCTCTACCGCGAAACTTCTGAAGGCATGATCGAAAACGTCTACACCCTACGGCTGATTAACATGGACACTCATCCCCATGAATTCAGTATCAACCTGGAATCCGAACTACCACTGACCACCCGCCAGCCATTGGCATCGGTGTCTCTGGAAGCCTTCGAAATACGCGAAGTGCCGTTATCCCTGAGCATCGATCCAGTCGAAATCACCACCAGCACCAGCGATGTCTTTTTTTCTGTCCAGGCCAGCGACCAGCCAAAACTGACCTCCCGCGCCGAGAGCCGTTTCATCGGTCCCGTTAACTAGCGGGGCTATTAACCAGCCAACTAAATGAGAGTTGCAAAATGAGCGCAGTCATCGAGCCACCCTGGTACCGACAGTTCTGGCCCTGGTTTATTCTGGCCCTGCTCGGCTCGGTGGTTATCGCCAGTCTGATCACCCTGAGCATCGCTTTAAAAGACCCCGATGGAGTCGTCGTCGGCAGTGTTACTGGCGGCGGCAAAAAAGTAATGACGGCAGCCACTGCCGAACTGGGGCCCGTGACCGTAACCGTTGACCCGATAGCAGGCCTGCTGCTGATCAAACTCGAAAATTCACCTGACACCGATCAGCTTCAACTCACCCTGCTCCACCCCACTCGGGTAGCCAGAGACATTCAGCTGGAGCTGAGCCGCATCAGTAATAAAGAATGGATGGCCGAATTACCATCCCTGACAGCCGCAAAACCGCAGAGCTGGCAATGGTTACTATCCGCCGACGAAGGCCAGCGCCAGGCCCAGGGACGCCTGGTTAATCAGCCAGTAATGGACCAGTGACCACCCTTGCCATCCGCCATCACCTACCTGGGCAGCGGACTGGGTGAGCAACAATCACGAGGGAAATGAGATGAAGCAGAATATCTGGTTGGCTCGATTCGGCATTGCGGCCTGGCCGTCTTTCATCGGCGCGGGGCTACTGACCACGATCATTTTCTTCAATATCGACGCCCACGACCTGATCCTAATCAGCGGCTCGCGTCTCGACGACCACGGCATCTACTCCGTCACTTTTATTATCTTATGGCTTTTTGGCTCTATTTGCGGCGGCGCCAGCGCCTGGCTAGCCTCCACCAGTCGCGCACCATCAACCCATGCTGATCGCCGTCACCCGCCCGGGACACCCAAAACCTAGCGCCGAATCACCCGGCCCACGGCAAACCCTGAACCATCAGTGAAACGGCGAGCCCGTATCCTTGGGTATGTAATTGAGTGCCTTTAGCATGGGGGAAAAATCTGCCGCGTCCCACTCTTCAAGGTTCATGCCATCCTTAATTCGCATAATGTGGATCATTTCCAGGCAAAAATACTCATTCGTCGGCGCCACACCGTTGAGTTCACCCACGTGTTTCATGCACAGACGCATGCGGCTAACCACCTTGTCACCCTCGGCGATCTGATCATAAAAATGACGATCAAAATCGCTGAGCGAATGCTGGAGCTTCATGTTCATCTCCATATGGGCTTCAAGCCCCATCGGCTCGGGTGCCAACGGCAGATGGAACTTGTGGTCCGGGTGTAACAACGCCCGCATATCATCAAATCGCTTGCTGTCCATCGCAGCAAAAAAATCCCTGACAATCTTTTTATTGGCTTCTGACATTCCTGATCTCCTCCGTTTATCCCACCACACCCGCGCCCTGCGGCGATGAAAACTACCAGAGGCCCGAGCAACCCAATCATTATAGACAGACCCGTGAACCGGTTTGATTAAACGCAATTCATCGGGCATCCGATCATAGCCTATTCGGTGGTTAAACAGTCGCTGCCCGCAGAGCTAGATTTGATCAATGACGATCAACTCTATCGAGACCCGGGATGGTTAGCTATCACTGTTTTGTTATGCTGCCAGCCTACATACCCGCCAAACTGGAGAGGCTCAATGCAAACCCAATCCAACGAAAACGGAGAACGCACCCTCTACGGTTTCTGGTTATCGCCCTTCGTTTCCATCGCGGCACATCTGCTGACGGAGGCCGGTCTACCCTATCGCTATCAGCGTATCTCACCCTTCCTTGGCGAAAACGTTGCAGCCGAGTACCTGTCACGCAACGCGTTTGGCAAAGTGCCCTGTCTGGAGGAACCCGATGGCGCAGTGATTTCTGAGAGTCAGACCATCGGCCGTTACCTGAGCCGACGGTACGAATCGGCTGCTAGCATCTATCCCTGCGCTGATCCGGTGGCCTGCGCCGAGGTTGATCGTATTAATGACTTTCTTACCTTTTCTGTCAGCGGTCCCTTCATTAACTGGATACTGGTCAGTGCTTACTGGCCAAAAGTACTCGGCGCTAAAACGGAAAGTGAGTCAGAAATATTCAATAGCTGGTCATTGCTGTTAACCAAAATGAACCTGGGCCGGCTAACCCAGAGCGCTAGCCTTTCACCCTACCTGCTCGGTGCAGCGCCAACCCTGCCCGATTTTCATCTGTTCCACATTCTGGAGGCCGGGATCACCACCGCAAAACTATTTGATATGCCCCAACTCGACCTGGTGAAAGGCGATCCCCTGTTAGAGCCGTTTTATCAGGCCATGTTGACGCGGCCATCGACGGCAGAAATACTCGCCGCTAAAACCGCCGAGCAACCGCTGAATGAACGAGAATTATTTGAAGATTTTGCCAGGACCCAGGCGCCGCTCATCGCACCGGCCAACCAGATGCTCGCTGCCATGTTTGGTCACCCGGTGTGATGGATTGGCATCGCTGGGTATTAGCCCAGGGCCTGGTGTAATAGCCGTGCCTTGATTGGAAACTCCACCGGTTGATCAGTGAGTTATGCCGGTTTTTAATTCGGTTGCCCGACTCACTAAAATAGTCGGAGCTGCTTCAAACCCCATGATCGATCCGATGATTGCTAAAACGATTGACCGCCTCAATTTTCCTGCGATGGCTAACACGCCAGTATCCGCAGGTTTTCTATTTATCCCACGGGATTCAGTCACTCCATGACCTTACTGTTTACTTATCTAGCCATCGCTATCGGCGTTTCCTTCCTCTGTTCGGTCCTCGAAGCGGTACTCCTGTCCATCAATCCCAGCTTTGTAGCGCAGATGGCCGCCACCAAACCGCGGGCCGGCGCTCGGATCAATCACATGCGGGATCACCTCGACGAGTCACTGTCCAGCATCCTTATCCTAAATACCTTTGCCCACACCATGGGCGCCGCCGGTGTTGGCTCTCAAGCCGTTCAGATATTTGGCGCAGAGTGGGAAACCCTGATCGCGGTGCTGCTCACGCTGGTCATTCTGTATTTCTCGGAAATCATCCCCAAAACCCTCGGCGCGACTTTCTGGCGCCAACTGGCCATCCCGGCAGCGTTTGTGATTGTATGGCTGGTCAAACTGGCTTATCCGCTGGTCTGGCTATCGACCCGTTTAACCCGATTGTTTAGCAACAAAGAAAGCGACGAAATCACTCGCGAAGAAATTATCGCCCTGGCCTCTATTGGCCACCGGGAAGGCGCGCTGTTTTCCGACGAAAGTGAATACCTGGCAAACATTCTTAGTCTCCGGGAAGTACGCACCGGAGAGATCCTGACACCCCGTAGCGTCGTGCACATGGTCAGTCGGGACATGACCGTCAGCGAGGCCCTTAATCTCCCCGGCACCAAGCAATTCAGCCGCGTGCCCGTTTATGGTGACAGTACCGAAAACATCATTGGCAAAGTGATCAAACGAGATCTGTTCGAAGCGGAACGTGCCGGACACGGCAATGAGCGAGTCGAAAAATATATGCTGCCTATCGTTCGGGTCTCCGAAAAGCTACCCATTCACCAACTGCTCGACCAGCTGATAAAACATCACGCCCATATATTCCTGGTGGAAGATGAGTTCGGTCAAAACTCTGGCGTCGTCACACTGGAGGATGCCATCGAAACACTTCTTGGCCGTGAGATTGTTGACGAAAGCGATAAGGTGGAGGACATGCAGGCACTTGCCAAAGCCAAATATCGAAAACGATTACGGGGCGAAAAACTGGATCAGCAGGACGACATAAAAACGAGTTGAGGAGCGCTAATGACCACCCAACGCATATTC
>CAJXVN010000110.1 GCA_913060775.1 uncultured Gammaproteobacteria bacterium
CTCGTGGGCTCGGAGATGTGTATAAGAGACAGGATTGATACCGGTTGGCCGGCATCGATTGAGGTTCGGGCGGGTTCAGGTTGTTTAACCGGGGTAAAAAACTTAAAATTTGCGCCCCTGATCTGCGCGATGTTTCGCAGGTTATCAGTTCTGGTTCGTTGGCCCCCCGGCCGTTTCCTGGAGACTTCTCTGAATGAAAATTAACTGCGCAATGATCGGTTCCGGCAATATCGGTACCGACCTGATGGCCAAGCTGCAGCGCAGCGATGTATTGAATCCGGTCTGGATGGTCGGTATTGACCCTGACTCCGACGGCCTCGCCAAAGCTAAAGCGGCGGGCCTTAAGACCACCGCCGACGGTGTTGATGGCCTGATTCCGCACATGAAAGAGGACAATATACAGATTGTCTTTGATGCCACCTCCGCTTACGTGCACAAAGAAAATTCCGATAAGGTGCAGGCCCAGGACGCCGTGATGATCGATCTCACCCCGGCGGCCATTGGCCCTTTCTGCGTGCCGCCGGTCAATCTGCAGGAGCACCTCGGTGCCCAGGAAATGAACGTCAACATGGTCACTTGCGGTGGCCAGGCCACCATTCCCATGGTGTATGCGGTGAGCCGGGTGCAGGACGTGGTTTATGGCGAAATCGTTGCCACGGTTGCCTCCAAATCCGCCGGTCCTGGTACGCGCAAAAATATTGATGAATTCACCCGCACGACCGCCGGTGCCATCGAGAAAGTGGGCGGCGCACGCAAGGGCAAGGCGATCATTATCCTCAATCCGGCTGAGCCACCGTTGATGATGCGCGATACCATCCATTGTCTGACGGAAACCGTGCCAGAAGAGGACAAAATCCGTGCCTCCGTTGAGGAGATGATCGGCGAGGTGCAGAAATACGTGCCCGGTTATCGGCTGCTACACAAAATTGTTTTTGACGGTAACCGCGTGTCTATTTTTGTTGAGGTGGAAGGCCTGGGTGATTACCTGCCTAAGTACGCTGGTAATCTGGATATCATGACCGCCGCTGCCTCTCGTACGGCTGAAATGATCGGCGAAGAAATTGCCAGCGGTCGTTTTACCCCATCTGCTGCACTGGCAACCGCCTGATACGCAACCGAGAACACCGCAACCTCAGGTTGCAGGAGTATAAGTAATGGATTTAAAAGGTAAAAAAGTCACTTTGCACGACATGTGTCTGCGCGACGGCATGCACGCCAAACGCCAGCAGATTACGGTTGATCAGATGGTCGCCATCGCCACCGGCCTCGATGACGCCGGCGTGCCGATGATCGAAGTCACCCACGGAGACGGCCTCGATGGCTCTTCGATCAATTACGGGTTTGGGCTGCACACCGACGAGGAGTATCTGTCGGCGGTGATTCCCAAACTGAAAAACGCTAAGGTGTCCTGCCTGCTGGTACCGGGCATTGGCACGGTTGATCAGTTGAAAATGGCGGCGGATCTTGGCATCAGCTGCGTGCGCGTGGCGACTCACTGCACCGAAGCAGACTGTGGTGAGCAGCATATCAAAATGGCTCGTGACCTGAACCTGGACACCGTTGGCTTTTTGATGATGGCACACATGGAACCGCCAGCAACCATCCTCGAACAGGCAAAGAAATTTGTCTCCTACGGTGCGACCTGTATCTACGTGACTGATTCTGCCGGTTATATGTTGCCGGACGAAGTTAAAGAGAAGGTTTCTCTGCTCCGGGCTGAACTGCCGGCAGAGATTGAACTGGGGTTTCACGCCCATAACAACCTGTCGGTATCGGTTGCCAATTCGCTGGCAGCGGTGGAAGCCGGGGCCAACCGCATTGACGGCAGTGCTGCCGGGCTCGGTGCTGGCGCCGGTAACACGCCGCTGGAGGCTTTTGCCGCCGTGGCCGAACGCTGCGGTATCGACACCGGAGTGGATCTGTTCAAGCTGATGGACGTGGCCGAGGACATCGTCAAGCCGATCATGGATCAGCCGGTGCGGGTTGACCGCGACGCGCTCAGTCTCGGTTATGCCGGAACCTACTCCACCTTCCTGTTACATGCCCAGCGGTTTTCCAAATTGCACGGCATCCCGGTGCGTGATCTGCTGGTTGAGTGTGGCCGTCGCCGCACCGTTGCGGGCCAGGAAGATATGATCGAAAGTATCGCCCTGGATATGCTTAAAGAGCGCGAAACCGCGTAATCCTCCTCACTAAAACAGGCATCGATAACATGGCAATGGATCAAGCGACCAAGGCAGAATTGGCCGAGTTTCTCGAAAACGCCGAGCTGGAAGCCCGCGAGGTGGTCAAGATCACCGATGAGTATCCGGACTTAACCCTGACTGAAGCTTATGAGATCAATGATCTCATTCGTGATCGCAAACTTGCCCGGGGTACTAAGCAGGTTGGCTTCAAAATGGGCTTAACGTCGAAAGCGAAAATGGACCAGATGGGTGTTAACCGTCCCGGTTTCGGTTATCTGTTTGATTACTTCGCCATTCCGGATGGCGGTGAAATCAACACCGCCGAGTTGATTCACCCGAAAGTGGAGCCCGAGATTGCGGTGGTGCTGAAAACCGCGCTCAAGGGTCCCGGCTGCACTATCGCTGATGTTTTCGCGGCCATCGACTTTGTGCTGCCGGCGATGGAGGTGATCGACTCCCGTTACGAGAATTTCCGTTTCGATCTGGTTAGTGTGATTGCCGACAACAGCTCGTCATCACGGTTTGTAACCGGTGGTCAATCGGCCACGGTTGATGAAATTGACATGAAAACCATGGGCGTGGTGATGGAGATCAACGGCGAAGTGGTGGCCCTCGGTGCAGGTGCGGCGGTGATTGGCCATCCGGCTAACGCGGTGGCGATGCTAGCCAATAGCCTGGCGGAGAAAGGTGAAGAAGTCCCCGCCGGTAGTTTTATTATGACCGGTGCCCTGACCGCAGCCCAGGCCGTTAAGCCGGGGGACTCGGTGACAGTCTCTTATCAGGGATTGGGTTCAATCTCTGCGCGAGTCGTCTGATGCCATTCCTACAGGTTAATTTGATGGAAGGTCGCAGCGAAGAGATGAAACGCGAGCTGATTGCTGAGCTAACCGAAACCGCGCATCGGGTGCTCGGGTCGCCGAAAGAGACGATTCGCGTGCAATTGATCGAAGTACCGACCACTAACTGGGGCATTGCTGGCAAAACCGCCAAAGATTTAGGGCGTTAGCTGGCATAAGAGCAATTCAACGGCCTGAAATTCAGATAGATTTTTGCAAGACCTTACCCTTCTTAAAGACCAAGGACCCAATCAATGAGTGACAATCCCGAAATCGGCCAGTTTATTGATGCCGGTGGCATTAAAACCAATTACCACGATCTTGGTTCCGGTGAACCCACTGTCTTAATCCACGGTTCAGGCCCGGGGGTTACCGGCTTTGCCAACTGGGCCAAGTCGCTGCCAGTCCTGTCGGAGAAAATGCGGGTGATCGCGCCGGATATGCTCGGGTTTGGTTACACCGAAACCCCGGAGGGCGCTGAGTACACCCTGGAAAACTGGGTGAAACACCTGCTGGGTCTGCTTGACGCGTTGAACATTGAAAAAGCCAATCTGGTTGGTAATTCGTTTGGTGGCGCATTAACACTGGCCATGGCCATCGCTCATCCCGAGCGGGTCAATCGTATCGTGCTCATGGGCGCTGCCGGAGTGAATTTTGAGTTGACCGAAGGGCTCGATTTCGCCTGGGGGTACACCCCCTCGATCGAGAACATGAAAAAAATGCTCGACCTGTTTGCCTATAGCCGGGACCTGGTCAGTGATGATCTGGCGCGGATGCGCTTTGAGGCCAGCAATCGGCCCGGCGTGCAGGAACGTTTTTCTGCCATGTTTCCGGCACCGCGTCAGCGTTCGATTGAAGCGCTTGCCAGTGACGAAGACGATATTCGTAAAATTCAGGCCCCGGCGCTGATTATTCATGGCCGCGAGGACGTTATCCTGCCCTACACCAACTCACTGAAAATGTTTGAGCTGCTGCCCAATGCCCAGCTGCACATGATTGGTAAATGTGGTCACTGGACGCAGATCGAGCATACGCGGCGTTTTAATTCGATGCTGATCGATTTTATTTGCGACGATCAATAGGACTTTAGAAATGGTGCTCCGTTTCGACCCGGCTAAAACCGCCCTGCTTACAATGCTGGATGAGGTTCTATCGGTATTGACCTGATTTCCCGACAAGGTTTTAACCCCGGTTAGCGGTAGTGATTGCCTGCAATTTACTAAGGAGAAACTCGTGGCGAATATTTTTAATGACGTGATCGAGACCATTGGCAACACTCCGCTGGTGCAGATCAATCGGGTGGTCACCGGCAACGCACGAGTGCTGGCCAAACTGGAGTTTTTTAATCCCCTGGCCTCGGTCAAGGATCGCATCGGTGCGGCCATGGTCGAAGCTGCAGAAAGATCCGGTGAACTGAAGCCAGATACTTTGTTGATTGAGCCTACCAGTGGTAACACCGGCATTGCGCTAGCGTTCGTCTGTGCAGCCAAGGGCTACCGGCTGTTACTGACGATGCCCGAGTCCATGAGCGTGGAGCGGCGCAAGGTATTGCGAGCGCTGGGTGCAGAAATTGTGCTGACACCGGCAGCGACCGGTATGAAGGGCGCCATTGCCGAAGCCGAGCGGCTGCATGCAGAAAACCCCAACAGCCTGATACCTCAGCAGTTTGCTAATCCTGCTAATCCGCAGGTCCACCGCGAGACCACCGCCGAGGAAATCTGGCGGGATACCGACGGTGAGGTTGATTGTGTCGTCGCCGGTGTTGGTACGGGTGGCACCATTACCGGAATTGCCGAGGTGATCAAAGCGCGTAAACCGGATTTTAAGGCCGTGGCCGTGGAACCGACCGATTCAGCCGTGCTCAGCGGCGGGCAACCGGGACCCCACAAAATTCAGGGTATTGGTGCCGGGTTTGTGCCCGATGTGCTCAATACTGAGATTGTTGACGAAATTATTCAGGTCAGTAATGACCAGGCCATCGACATGGCCCGTCGTTGTGCCGCAGAAGAGGGCATATTGGTGGGTATCAGCTCGGGGGCCGCGTTAACCGCCGCCGCTGAGGTGGCGTCGCGCCCGGAAATGACCGGCAAAACCATTGTGGTAATTATTCCCTCTTTTGGTGAACGCTATTTGAGTACTGTGTTGTTCGAAGGACTGGAGTAGCGGCCAGTTTTCATTCCTGAGCAGTGATTGAGCTAATCAGGCCCGGCTCCGCCGGGCTTTTTATTTTTCGGTTAATTTTTTAACGGGTCCAGACCTATGCGCACTTCACAGTTTTTGATTTCAACCTTAAAAGAGACCCCGGCTGATGCAGAAATTATCAGTCACCAGTTGATGCTGCGTGCGGGCATGATCAGCAAACTGGCCGCGGGCATCTATACCTGGATGCCGGTCGGTTTGCGGGTGTTGCGTAAAGTCGAAAAAATTGTCCGCGAAGAGATGGATGCTGCCGGCGCTCAGGAAGTGCTGATGCCCGCTACCCAACCGGCAGAACTCTGGGAAGAGTCGGGTCGCTGGGGAAAATTTGGGCCACTCCTGCTGAGGTTTACGGACCGTCACCAACGGGAGTTCTGTTTTGGCCCAACCCACGAAGAAGTAATCACTGACATGGTGCGCCGTAACCTGCGCAGTTACCGACAGTTGCCCGCCAATTTTTATCAGATTCAAATGAAATTTCGTGATGAAACCCGGCCACGGTTTGGGGTGATGCGGGCCCGTGAATTTTTGATGAAGGACGCTTACTCGTTTCACCTGGATGCCGAGTCGCTGGCAGAGACCTATGAGCGGATGCGGCAGGCCTACTGCGCAATTTTTGACCGCACCGGACTAACCTATCGCATGGTCGAGGCTGACAGCGGCAGTATTGGCGGTGCCGCCTCCCATGAGTTTCATGTGCTTGCAGACTCCGGAGAGGATGCCATCGCTTACAGTAATGGCAGTGATTACGCCGCCAACGTGGAAAAGGCCACCACGCAACTGGTGACAGCTAACCCGGCCGCACCTGCCAGGGAAATGCAGCGAGTCTCTACCCCCAATCAAAAATCCATTGGCGGCGTCGCCAAATTTTTAGAACTGCCGATCGAGCAGGTGTTGAAAACATTACTGGTTAAAGGCATGGACACACCAGTAGTGGCATTGGTGTTGCGTGGAGACCATGAACTCAACGAGATTAAAGCAGAAAAACTTGCGGCAGTTGTCTCACCCATTGAGTTCGCCAGTGATGCCGAGATAAAACGGGCAGTTGGTTGTGGAGCCGGTTCCATTGGTCCAGTGGGTCTGGATATACCGGTCATTGCTGATCACGCGGCCCTGGCGGTGGCGGATTTTGCCTGCGGTGCCAACAGTGACGGTGAGCATTTGACCGGGGTTAACTGGTCCCGGGACCTGCCACCAGCAGAGGCTCAGGATCTGCGCAACGTGGTGGTGGGCGATTTGAGCCCGGATGGTCAGGGGCAACTGGAAATCGTTCGCGGAATAGAAGTGGGCCATATCTTCCAACTGGGGGACACCTACAGCGAGGCGATGGGCGCTACCTGCCTGGACGAAAATGGCAAGGACCGGGTGTTGACCATGGGCTGCTACGGTATTGGTGTGTCGCGGGTGGTGGCGGCTGCCATCGAGCAGCACCACGATGATCGGGGCATTATCTGGCCAGCCGCTCTGGCACCGTTTGATATTGCCCTGGTGCCGATCAACCTGCAGCGCAGCAAGCAGGTCCGTGAGACCATCGAAAAACTCTACGCTGACCTCACCGCCGCCGGTTACGAGGTGTTACTGGATGACCGCAAGGAGCGCCCCGGAGTAATGTTTGCCGATATGGATCTGATTGGAATACCCCGGCGAGTAGTGGTGGGAGAGCGAGGGCTTGCTGAGGGCAAGGTGGAGTTTAAACAGCGCGGAGCGGAGTCCTCAGAAGATATTCCGTTAGCAGACCTGATCACAAGGTTAGCGCAGTAGACGGCCTGCGATTAGATAACGGATATCAGCTAGCCGACCGGGTCGGTGGTCGGCGTCGGTAGCAGCGTGAAAGAAATGGGCGGGTTATCCGCTGTTCCGGCCGGTGGCTCCACGCTATCCACTTTTTCCACGTGCGCCATTTCCGGGCCTATTCGAAGCCAGGACTCGAATCTCTCCAGGGCCTGGGGGGACCCAAACGCGCTGACTTCAACCCGACCATCCGGCAGGTTACGTACCCAGCCAGTGATACCTAATGTCTCCGCTTCCGTGAGGGTCGATTGGCGGAAATAGACGCGTTGAACCTTACCGGTTACCAGATAATGTCGTGCGAGCTGGGTCATTGGGTTTTCTTTTCATAGGGTCTGGGTGTCGCAGTGGACTTCTGCCCACCGGTCACGGGGAGGCAAATTTTACAACAGCTGTTGGCGTTAGAGTGTTGTTAGGGGAGCCCGTTTTATGGTTGGTAAATTTTACGTTGCCGATCCTCGTCTTGCGCAGTTTAAAATTGGTTTATCAATCCTCATCGGACGAGCAATCTGGCGTTAGAATATCCCTACCACGGTGGGCCGATAGCCCTCAGACTGTTGCTATGGGTTGCCAGGGAGTTGCGGACCAACGCGGGACAGAGACGGTTTTGATTTGGGAAATTCAGATTCGAGGCGGTATTTGCAGGTGATGACTGGTCTGTTACGAATTTTGCCAGTTCAGGGTGTGGAAATTCGGGCCGCTGACAGGCGTCAGGAGTTAACTAAAGTATTCCTTTTTAATGCCTCCCCAGTAGGCTCCTTCAGGACCGGTTATGTTTGATCTGCCATCATTACGCCCAGGAATTGATCCCACACTACCGGCGGACAAAAAACAGTTAGTCGATTGGCTCAGGCAGGGTGAGGGCCGGGAAATTTCCGCCACCATACGCCGAGTTTACGATCTACTTAAGGGGTTAAACCGCGCCGACCTGGCGGATAAAACCCGGTTTGCGATGCTGGAGCTGCTGGCCGCGCCGATTGCCGATATATCGGCCACGCTTGAGCGCCACTACGCCGGCCTGGATCAGCCATTACCGCCGCCCAACCGAAAAATAGCCCTCAGTTTGGGGCGGCTGCTTCGGCAGTACAATTTCGGTTATCAGCGACTGGTGGTGGCGGCCACCGCGCAGGGTAGTCGCTTTGATTCGACCAGCATTTATGCGACGGCTCATGGCCGGGTAATGAGCCTTTGTGCGGATTCGCTGATGGTCTATTACCGTGCTTATCTGGCGCCGCCTGAAGGTATCTGGAAGGAGATGCATCAAACCTATCAGCAGGCCAAGTCTTTTGGGATTGAACGCCTGTCGCCGGATGGCAGGGCATCGACGATAACCCTTGAGCAAGCCTATCTGGCCGCGTTGCTTTGTGAACTGGCTGACCCCTATCGGCTGGTCGCCGGTGAGGTGGATCGCGTGAGGAATTATGTCTGTGACCATCTTCACCTTTGTCGGATTGATGTTGGATCTCAGGGAGAAAAAAAAGCGGGCCAGTTTGTGGTTCACTTTGGTATCGATGTAGGCGCCAATGAAGTGGGTGAAATTGTCCTGCGTGATGACAACGATGGGTTTCTGTTTGATACCTCAAAGCTGGTTAAGTTAATTCATCAGCAGCTCACGGAGCTTGGTCAGCGGCCGGTGGCGGATAAGCAGTGGCAGGAGCAGAAGAAGCAGATTGCCATGTTGCGCTGCCTGGTCGTGGCGTTTGCATTAAGACCCAACCGACAACAGGAGCGCAGTTCAGCCGACGGTGAACTTTGGGTGTTGCGGGGAATCAAGTCGATTCACGCGCATATCGCGGCCGCTCAGGTTGAGGATGATTCCCTGGCCGAGCTTGAACTCGATCATAGCGGCAGTCAGCAGGCGATACCCATGCCACAGGGTGGTAATCAGATGCACCACTGGGACCTGCTCGACCAAAGTCCTGGCGGTTTTGCACTGTTGCGAGAAGCCACGGGCCTTGCCCGGGTTGCTATTGGTGATCTGCTGGGGATTTCCGATAGTCCGGATGGTCCCTGGCAAACCGGTATTGTCAAACGGGTACGTTACCGTGGCGAAGAGGATTTGATTGTCGGTGTACAGAAACTGATGGAACAGGTTGAGGCGGTTAATGTGACATCTCCCGACCAGCAGGAGCCGGTTCCCGGACTGTTCTATCGTGGGCAGACCCTGTCTCTTATACACATCTCCGAGCCC
>CAJXVN010000111.1 GCA_913060775.1 uncultured Gammaproteobacteria bacterium
AGAGAGGTCTCGTGGGCTCGGAGATGTGTATAAGAGACAGGTTAGTCTCCGCGGAACTGCCGACCAACGTGCAGATTTACACCAATTATGACCCCAGTATTCCGGAAATAATGGGCGATTTGGAGCTGCTGATTCAGGGGTTTCTAAATATCGTCCGCAATGCGATGCAGGCCCTGGGGGAGACGGGTAAAGGCGGCGAGATTACCCTCAAAACACGCGTTAAACGAAACATGACCATCGGTACTCAGCGCCATCGTCTGGTAGCTCGAGTCGATATTACGGACACGGGTCCGGGGGTTCCGACCGACCTGCAGGACCAGATTTTTTACCCGTTAATCACCGGGCGTGCCGAGGGCACCGGCCTGGGCCTGCCGATTGCTCAATCACTGATTAGTCAGCAGGGCGGTTTGGTGAGTTTTACCAGCCGACCCGGTCGAACTGTTTTTTCTGTTTACCTTCCTATTACGGACCAAAACTAATGACTGTTATCAACCAGGTGTGGGTAGTCGATGATGATCGATCAATCCGTTGGGTGCTAGGCAGGGCATTGAAAGGGGCGGGCATCGCCTGTCAGGAGTTTGAATCCGGGCAGGAGGTCGTGAACGCGATTCAGAGCCAGCAGCCGCGGGTGATTATCACCGATGTCCGTATGCCAGGCATGGACGGCTTTGAGCTGTTACGGCATCTAAATGACGCGGTACCGGACCTGCCGGTGATTATTACAACTGCCCACGCCGGATTGGAAAATGCCGTATCTGCTTTTCAAAGCGGAGCCTTCGAATATCTCCCCAAACCCTTCGATATCGATGATGCAATAGAGCTGGTCGAGAAGGCGCTGAATCAGAGTAATCAACCCGAGCCACAGCCTCCGGCCGAAATACAGGGGACGTCGGAGATTATCGGGTCGGCACCTTTGATGCAGGAGGTTTTCCGGGCCATAGGCCGACTCTCGAAATCCAGTATCAACGTGCTCATCACTGGTGAATCGGGTACCGGTAAAGAGCTGGTTGCCAGTGCGCTTCACCGCCATAGTCCCCGGGGAAATGGACCTTTTATCGCGTTGAACATGGCAGCAATTACCCGGGAATTGCTCGAATCTGAGCTGTTTGGCCATGAGAAAGGCGCGTTTACCGGTGCTCAGGCTGCCCGTCAGGGCCGGTTTGAACAGGCTGATCAGGGAACGCTATTCCTTGACGAAATTGGTGATATGCCGGGTGAATTACAAACTCGGTTGCTGCGAGTGTTGGCCGAGGGTGAGTTTTATCGAATCGGTGGGCACACGCCAATTAAGGTCGATGTGCGGGTTATCGCAGCGACCCATCAGGACCTGGAAAACGAAGTGGCGGAGGGTCGGTTTCGAGAGGATCTGTTTCACCGACTTAATGTGGTGAGAGTCCGCGTACCCCCTTTGCGCGAACGCATGGGAGACGTTCCGGTGCTGCTGGAGCACTTTATGGCGGCCGCAGCCGAAGAGCTTGATACTGAGCGCAAAAGCATAAATCCCGACGCGCTGGCGATTCTCCAGGATTTCAACTGGCCGGGGAATGTGCGACAACTGGAGAATGTGGCGCGCTGGCTTACGGTGATGGCGCCGAGTAGTCGGGTCCATGCAGAGGACCTGCCCCCGGAGGTGTTGCACCAGTCGGGAGAACTGCCAGAGATTGACTGGCAGATCGCTCTGCGGGGTTGGGCTAGTCAGCGGCTGGCAAGCGGATCATCGGCACTCATGGATGAAGCGTTACCAGAATTTGAAAAGGTGATGATATCCGTGGCGCTGGAGCGCACCGGCGGGCGTCGTCAGGAAGCGGCGACATTACTCGGTTGGGGGCGCAATACCATTACTCGCAAAATTCGTGACCTGCGCATGGATGAAGGGTGATCACCGGCGGGTTCTCGGCGGCGGGCGCAGCTCCCGGAACTTAGATTAAGTGTCCTCTGTTGTGGCCGTTGTCCCCGTTTTCCTTCAGGGTGAGCCGCTAGCGGCCGCGGACACGCCGGCTTTTTCAAGTTCGGCTTCGAGCCAGAGTGGGTTGTAACCTTTAATCATGGTGTCGCCAACCAGCATCACTGGCACCTCAGCTTTGCCAAAGCGCTCAATCATTGCCTTACCAACTTCAAGGTCCTGCTCGGGATTCAATTCGGTAAACCTGAGACCTCGGGTTATCAGGTCCTGCCGGGTGAGATCGCAAGCCTCACACTCTTCGATAGCATAAAAGGTAATGTTTACCTGTGGTTGTTCAGGGTTGATGCCCGAACCACTTGTCGACTTCACCTCTTCGCGAGTGAATGGCTGTTTAATCGGCGGTTTGTCCTGATAGGAGACTCGGCCCTGTTCATCAACCCAGCGATACAGGGTTTCAGCAGTTGCTGCTGAGCCGAAAAGCAGCAGCATTGATAGCAGCGATATAACGCGAGTATGGACAGACATAACATAACTCCAGAAAACAAATTTCCCGCCAATTTTCAGATGCGGTGTCTTTTAGGGCAAGAGGCCGCCAAACTTTTTGCGCAAGCCACGATTGCGCCACGCAATACCGGCAAAAAAACCGACCGCCGTCGCTCCCAGCCCGAGTCCTGTCCAACGTAGCCATTTTTTTGCTGGCGTCTGTCTATCGAGATCAGGCTGCAGCAAACTTTCCAGTTGATTTAATCGGTCCAGTGCTCGGGAGAGCGCTTTGTCTTTTTCCTCGAGCTCAACCGTTATTGTTTTGAATTGTTCAGCAAGGGGACGGTCTTTAGCCAGGTAACTGGCATCGACCCAGCCAACAATCCCCTCTGCGGTCTCGATTTTGGCTTGACCATCGTTGATGCTTTCTACATCGACTTCCGCGCCGGTGTGAATTATCTGCAGGGTGGTTCCAGTCCCGTCGGGTTCCGAGTTAACGCCGATCCAGAGGGAATCGATGACATAAGCGGGCTGGCCAATGGCAATGCCACAGGTAAGCAGGGTAGTCAGTGCCAGGTAGCGAGTGGCTTTCCGGGCCGCTGTGTATCTGCCGCCTCGGGGTAATGGGTTGTTACCGTTCACGCTAAAGTCCTGTGTCTGCGAGCGACTGGTATTCTATACTGCCATTATTGACCAGGGTTAGGTCATCGATGCTCCCGGTACGCGAGTCGTCCCAGCAATTCTCAGTGAAGCGAGTGTAGAACATTGAATAAGAATACCCCGATCTGGAAATCGGACTGGTTAGCAGGCCTGATAATAGGGTTGTTGTTTGTGGCGTTTAAATTAGCTGATTTCGGCCCCACTGCCGCTCTGGAGCGCGACCTTTATGACCGTGGGGTTCGTGGAACGGAAAGAGATCTGGAAACCAGTCGTGACCTGGCTATTATCGCGATCGACGATAAGAGTATTGAGCGTCTGGGGCGCTGGCCCTGGTCCCGGAATGTCATTGCAGAAATGATTCCGCGACTGAATGAGGCCAAAGTGATTGGTCTGGCTGTCTTTTATAGCGAGCCGCAGATCGACCCGGGAATGAAATACGTTGAGCAGCTTGAAGACATCTATCGAGATGCCGGGCTAGATCAGCAGCAGAATGCTTTTACCGATAATTTTGAGCAGGCTTTAATCAACGCCTACCTTGAGCTTGATGCTGACGCAGCGTTGGTTGATGCGATTGGCAACGCCGAGAATGTCGTATTACCGATGGTATTTCGACTGCCTCAAAACCCGCCCATTGGCCGCCCTGACGGGGGTATACCGGAGTTCGCCCTGCCGGCTCTGATCGAGAATGTGGAATCGCCGCCCGGAAGCGAGATTCAACCGGGCCGACTGGCCGACCTGGTGCTATGGCCACTCGAATACTACGCCGGCGTCGCAGCGGGTCTGGGTCACCTGTCGTTGGATCAGGATGTGGACGGGGGAGTCCGTTCGGAGCTGCTGGCGGTGAACTACTACGATGATTTCTTTCCATCCATGTCGTTAATGATTGCGGCGCGGAGCCTCAACCTGAGTATGGACGACGTTAAGATTACTCTGGGTGAAAGCATTTCACTGGGGCGGTTAAATATTCTCACTGATGATCTTCTGCACATGCGCTCCGCTTTTTACCTCGACAAAAGCGGTGATCAGGTTCGTCAGGCTTTTTCCACCTATTCGTTTGTTGATGTCTACGATGGCACGATTCCGATTGAGCAGTTCAAAAACAAGATTGTGCTGATTGGTCCGACTGCCGCCGGATTAGGCACCACCACGGTAACGCCCATTTCCAAAGGCGAACACCCGGTGAATTTACTTGGCCACTTTATTACCAGCATCCTCAACGAAGATTTCTACACTCGCCCGGCGTGGGTAGCGCTGGCGGAACTGGGTGTTCTGGCGCTGGTGACTATCTACCTGATGCTGCTGGTGCCGCGACTGGCTGCCGGCATTGCGGCGGGGGCCTCCCTGCTGTTACTGATCGGGTTGCTGATGACCGACTATCTATTGCTCAGTGGTCAGGCGATCTGGTTCCAGACGGGTACCGCAGCGGCATTGCTGGTGGTTGGGCATCTACTCCTGACGACGAAACGATTCCTGGTCACTGAGCGGGGCAAGGAACGGGTTGAGAGTGCCGCCGTCGAAGACAACAAAATGCTTGGCTTGTCGTTTCAGGCGCAGGGGCAGCTGGACATGGCGCTGGATAAGTTTAGAAAAATGCCCATGGACAACACGGTTGCAGATCTGCTCTACAACCTGGCACTGGATTTCGAGCGTAAGCGTCAGTTTGGTAAAGCGGGCTCCATCTACGACGTGTTGCTCGGATACGACAAAAAATTTAAGGACGTTAAGGATCGGAAAGAGCGAGCCGGCAACCTTGAAAGCACGCTGGTATTAGGTGGCGGAGGAGCCGCGGCAGGCGGTACGCTGATCATGGACCCCAACAATAAACCCACGTTGGGTCGCTACATGATCGACCGGGAACTGGGTAAAGGCGCCATGGGTATTGTTTATGAAGGCCATGACCCGAAAATTAATCGAGTGGTTGCCATTAAAACCATGGCGCTGGCAGCGGAATTTGAAGGTGCAGAACTAGACGAGGCCAAGGAGCGGTTTTTCCGCGAAGCCGAAACTGCAGGCCGCCTGAACCACCCGAACATTGTGACGATTTATGATGCCGGCGAAGATCAGGAACTGGCCTATATCGCGATGGAATTCATGACCGGTACCGATTTGGCGGGCTACACCAAAAAGGATAGCCTGATGCCGGCCTATTCAGTGATGGTGATTATCTCCAAGGTCGCCGAAGCCCTGGATTTTGCCCATACCCATGGCATTGTTCATCGAGACGTGAAGCCGGCGAATGTCATGTTGCTGGCAGACAATACCGTTAAGGTTATGGACTTTGGTATCGCCAGGATTACTGAGTCCAGTAAGACCAAGACCGGGGTCGTCATGGGTACGCCTTCCTACATGTCGCCCGAGCAGTTGGCTGGTAAGCATGTTGATGGGCGTTCGGATCTGTTCTCACTGGCAGTCATGATGTACGAGATGCTGACTGGCACACGGCCATTTACCGGGGATTCCATGGCGACCTTGATGTTTAACATTGCCCAGGGTGAGCACACGGATATCCGGGAAGTGAGCCCGGACCTGCCCGCGGAGGTGGTCGAGATTATTAACCACGGTCTGAAAAAACTTCCCGACGAACGTTTCCAGACCGGCAAGGAGTTTGCCGCAGCCGTGGTTAAAGCGGCCAGAGCATTACGGGCGGGCTAATTAACCGTAACCGTTGAGTTGCGGCCAGGTTGCCGGGATGAGCCTGTTACTTTGAGGTGTGAATAAACTCGCCGCTCCAGTCTTCCGGCGGTGGGTTTTTGCGGAACCAGGCGATTCGTTCTTTTATGTAGATTTCATAAAGTTTTCGCTGGGGGTAGCGCTGCATCAAACTGACGAATTGCATCTCGGCATTGTCCCAGTCGCGGGAGCGATAGAGCTTTAAAGCCCGGGTTGCTAGCACCAGTTCATCGCGAAGTTCTTTGGTCAGCTCCTCCTTCAGGCAGAGGGGCTCATAAATAGTAATGGGGCGAGTCTGGCCTTTGACGATCACCCGGTCGACCTCCATGAAAATCACGTCGTCAATATTGCGTCGAGTGTCTTCACTCACCAGAATGTTGGCGCCGTACTGTTTGGTTAGTCCCTCAAGGCGTGAACCCAGGTTTACCGCATCGCCGAGTACGGTGTAGGCCATGCGAAATTCGGAGCCCATATTACCGACGTTCATCGGTCCGGTATTGAGGCCTACGCCGATTCGAATTTCCGGGTACCCCAGTTCGTCAAGCTCAGCCTTCATCTCCTCGGTTTTGTGGATCATTTCCATCGCCGCATGAACACCATGCCGAGCGTGGTCCGGGTCGTCTAGCGGAGCACCCCAAAACGACATGATCATGTCGCCAACGTATTTGTCGATGGTGCCGCGTTGATGGTGAATGATTCGCGTCATCGGCGTGAAATAGCGGTTAAGCAGGTCTTTTAACTCACGCGGATTAACGGTTTCACTGATGCTGGTAAAGCCACGAATATCAGCAAACAGGACGGTCATCAGTCGGCTTTCGCCTTCCAGGTTAAAGCTGCTCGCATTCTGGCTCATCTCATCGACCAGCTCCGGTGGAACGTACTGGCCAAACATCGATTGCAGCTGCCGTTTATCGCGAGATTCAAACAGGAACCCATAAGCCAGGTTGGTCCCGAGCAGCATTGCGATAGTCAGCAGTGGGGTCGCGAGGGCGAGCACAATGCCGGCTGACCAGGCGTAGAGATTAATGGCGACAACCAGCGCCATTGCGATGATCGCGACAGCAATTGCCCTGAGTGGCTCAATCAGGGTCAGCAATACGCTTAGAATCAGGCCGACCGATAAAAGCAGTATCAGGTCCATGCCGTCTTTCTCGAGAGTTTCTGCACGGATATCCCCGTTGAGGATGCCGTCAGCAACGGTCGCATGAACCTCGACCCCCGGGTAAACCGTGGTGATCGGGGTGGGCCGCAAATCGAGCAGGCCTTTGGCCGAGGTTCCCACAAACACAATTTTATCTTTTAGTTCTTTAGCACCTGCCTGGCCCGAGAGCACGTCCGTTGCTGAGATATATTGATAACTGCGCGCACCGCCCCGATAGGGGATAAGCATCTGCGCCGAACTGTCGGTGTTAATGCGGTAGTCGCCAAGGACAACGTAATCAAGGGTTTTTTTGCCTAGCAGGGTATCGGTCGCCAGTTGCCACCCCGGCTCCCCCAGGTAGAGGCGTACTGCCTCCAGACTCAGCAGTGGATAGATGTTAGTGCCATGCTGAGTGAATAGCGGAACCCGACGTAGAACACCGTCCGGGTCCAGACGGGTGTTAAAAAAGCCGCCGGTGGTTGCGGCTTGCTGTAGTTGTTTAATATTGGCACCGTAGGACTCCGCGGGGTAACCAAATCCCACACCGGCCTGCAGGTAATCGGTAGCGTCTGCCCCGTTGTCAGGCAGGTGACCAATGCTTTCGGCATCGGTGGCAGTGTCAAAGAAAAATCCCATGACCACCGGAGCCTGGCTTAGGGCCTGGGCGAAACGGGTATCGCCATCGAGCTCGGCTATTTTCTGTTTTGCGACCGCAACAAAGTCACTGCTCTGGCTTAAGGGTCCTTCTAGCAGATCGTCCAGCAATCGCCGGTCAGACCGTTCTTCTGGTTCGGCAAAGACGATATCGAAGGCAATGACGGCCGCGCCAGCGGCGTTTATATTGTTAACCAGATCTGCCATTTTCTGCCGGGGCCAGGGGAAGCGGCCTTCCTCGGCAAGACTTTTTTCATCGATATCCACGATGACCACCCGACTGTCTGCCTGGTGGGTGAGGGTCTGGCGCAGGCGGATATCGTAACTGGCATATTCAACCGTGCGTAACAAGCCGACATTATCAATCTGGTAGATACCGGCCCAGATCATCAGCAGGGTAATTGCTACCCCCATAATTCCCGGAATAACGTGGCGGCGCACCAGCAGCTCTCTGGTAATCGGTTTTATGCCAAATGCCATTCGCTAGTCCCTGTTGTTGTAAAAGCAGTTCAAGAGTATAGCCATCGGCAGAGTCATTAGTGCACTGCTAATCAGGCCGGGGAATTTTTAATGCCATGGTAGGAATCTCTTCGCGGATCAACCGATGGTTGACTGCGTCGAGCTTGCGAGAGCTGTTGAATGGCCCGAGTCTGACTCGGTGCATGGTGGCGCCATTAACGGTGACTTTCTGGATTACGGCGACCTCACCCAGTAGTGCCAGCTGCGCTTTTAATCGCTCTGCATCCGCCTGTTTATCAAACGAGCCGGCCTGCAGCATGTAGAGGTATTTGCCCGGTTCCTTGTCGTCCCGGATCTGGTCACGGCGGGTATCGACCGGAACTTCCATCTGCGGCAGCCGGGTATAAAACTCAAAGGTAACTTCTTCTGTTTCGGTCGGCTCCGTTGCTGGCGTTTCGGGCTGCACGGCGGCGGGTCCCATTAGCTGATCACGAACCGGTTCCCAGTTCTGGATAAGGAGTGTTAAGGCAATGCCTGACACCAGTCCAGTGACATAGGCTCTCCCCGGCTTGGCCCCGGTAGTTTTAGGGCCAGGTCGCCGTTTGGGTTTAGCGGGAGCTTTTTTGTAATCGCGCATGTGTTTTTACATGCGCTCCGGCGCCGAGACACCGAGCAATTCCAGCCCGTTGGCGAGCACTGTTTTTACCGCCACTATCAGATCAATTCGGGTTTTGCACAGGGTCGCGTCGTCGACCAGAAATTGATGGGCGTTGTAATAGCTGTGTAGTGCCGTGGCCAGGTCTCGCAGATAGTAGGTAATTAAATGCGGTTCACGTTTGCCGGCAGCGCTGGTGATCATTTCGGGAAACCGCGCGAGCAGTGTGATTAGGGTTTGCTCATGGGATTCGGTGAGCAAATCGTAGCTGGCGGTGGTGGAGTCAAGGTCGCGACCCGATTCGGCTAATTGGCGTAGCACGCTGCCAATGCGTGCATGGGCATATTGCACATAATAGACCGGGTTATCGTTAGAGTTTGATTTGGCCAGCTCCAGGTCGAAGTCCATGTGCTGATCGGCCTTGTGCATTACGTCTGTCTCTTATACACATCTGACGCTGCCGACGAAGAGGATAGTGTAGAT
>CAJXVN010000112.1 GCA_913060775.1 uncultured Gammaproteobacteria bacterium
CGAGATGTAGAGAGGTCTCGTGGGCTCGGAGATGTGTATAAGAGACAGGTGTTTTCCTCTCCCTGTTTTTTTAGAAAATTTGTATTTTCGGCCCAGCTTTATTCTTAAAATTATGGCCAGCCGTTAATCTTCGCGCCTCGCTTCCAGGACTGTCAAGCGATGATGGTCAGGCAGCTGCCAGTTTTGCGCCTGCTGCGTCGAGTTCATCCCCTAGCTCACTAACCCCCCGGTAAAACAGGGTGGCGGCATTGAGTGCGGTATCGAGCCCAGCCATTACATCGGCTGCCAGTTCCTCGGTTGTGACGTGTTTTTGCAGGGGACGCCAGACTTTTTTGCCGGCATGCTCCATATCGGCCTGTTCATGGTAGGTGAAGAAAAACAGCTGTTCTTCGGTCAGCCCGAGATCCTTCATCCATTTTTTGTAACTCATGTTGGTTTCCTGTTTGCCGTTAAGGGCAACCAGTACAAACTCATCGATTGAGGTAGAAAGCCAGCCAATTATCCAGTGACGCCGGTTACAGAGGTTTTCCTGAATATTGCAGTAGAGGTCGATAATCGGCGTGGGTGTCGCCTCGGTTAATTGCTGGTCTGTCAAACCAACATTGCGCCCCATTTCCCAGAGTATTTTGGTGTGGGCGGCCTGAATATTGTCATCATAAACCAGCTCTTCGAGCATCTGGCCGATGGTTTTGCGCACAATCCCCTGGTCCGGGCAGCGGCTCATCCAGGCGGGTCGCCAGGCCGAGCTGTAGAGACGATTGCGGATGGAATGCTGAAGCATGAACGCCTGGGCCTTCCCAGGGGTTAGATCCTCCATAAACCAGGCCCATTCCTGACATTTTTCAACGCACCGATCAGCAATTTGATCAATGATGGTGTCTCCAGGTGTGGTCATGGTTAGCCCTCCTCTAGGATGTGGTTTAATTCAGGGTTTACATTCTTTGATGGCTATCTGATCATCGCTGGCCAGGTCTGTCAATTGCGCAGCTGTCGATGGTGTGTCCGATCAACAATGAGGGGAAGTAAGCAATGAAATTTGGTCTTTTTTATGAAATGCAGGGAGCGGCAAGCCGCTCCGATCAGGCGCTATACAACGAGCATCTGGACCAGTTTGAGCTGGCGGATGAGCTTGGCTATGACTGTCTCTGGTTAGCCGAGCTGCATTTCAATCGCGGCTATTCGGTGATGCCTAATCCCAATCTGGCGCTGGCCGCTGCGAGTCAGCGGACCAAAAATATTCGGCTTGGCACCGGCATCTCCGTATTGCCAATTAACCACCCGCTACGGTTGGCGGAAGAGATTGCGACACTGGATCTTATGAGCGGTGGCCGGGTGGACTGGGGCATCGGCCGGGGTCATCCGATGACCGGTATTTATGACCATTTTGGCGTCGATATTGAAACCAGCAAAGCCTGCTTTCGTGAATCGCTGGACATCATCCGAAAGGCCTGGAGCGAAGAGCGCTTCTCCTTCGATGGTCAGTTTTATCAGATTGATGATGTAGGGGTGGTCCCCAAGCCCCTTCAATCTGGCGGGCCGGAAACATTTGTCTCCGCTTTTAGTCCCGACACCTTTGCGCTGGCGGCGGAATATGGGACGCACCTGTTTCTGCCGGCTCAGGTTACCCCCGCGGCCATGATCAAACAGGCAATCGAAGGGTTTCACGCGCAGCTTGATGCTCAGGGCCGCGATAAGGCTAACCATCGTACGCCGGTGCTGCTGCCAGTCTATATTGACGAGGACGGTGACCGTGCACGGCGTGATATCGAACGGGCGATGATGAGTTATTACGAGATCATCGAATCGATGATGGGCGATATGATGGCCCGTCTACAGCGTAAGCACGCTGAGTTCCCGGATAGTTATAAAGGTTATCTGCAACTGGGTGATGTGGTTGACGGGCTAACCTATGAAACCGTGTGCAGCGAATTTGCCATTTTCGGGTCGCCAGAGGAAGCGGTTGATCGATTCCTGGCCTATAAGGAAGCAACCGGGGTAGACGATTTCATCCTTTGGACCAACGTCGGCGCCATGCCTCATGACAAGGTCGCCAACTCGATGAAATTGTTTGCTGAAAAGGTGATGCCGAAGTTAGGTTAGTTTCCCCGCCGAATGGAAGACAAGGTAACGCTGGAGTTTTTCCATGACCCCCTGTGCGCATGGTGTTATGCCATGTCGCCCAGGGTGCGGCGGTTAGTGGTCGAATTTCCGCGTCTGGAGGTGGTGCATCGAGGATTTGCGTTGGCTCCCGATCCATCGGCCATTGAGAAAATATTTGGTGATAAGGCCAGGGGACGGCGGGAAATCCTCGACCACTGGCGCGCCGCCAACGAAAATGACGATGACCACCGAATGAAGCCTGATCTGATGGCCGATCAGCCTTTTGACTATCCCTGGTCGTTACCGCCCTTGCTGGGCTGTGAAGCGGCGCGGCAACAGGGTGGCGATGCGGCCTACTGGGACTATTTTGATGAGATTCAAAAACTCCACCTGACCGAGTGTCGCAATATTGTCGATGCCGAGGTATTGGCTGACTGTGGGACTCGGGTGGGTCTGGATAGCAAAGTGCTAATGGCCGCTATTGCAGATCCGGCGATTCAAACCCTGGTCGAACAGGACATGGCGCGAGCTCATGTGTTTGGTTTGCGTGGGGTGCCCGCTCTGGTGCTGGATGGGCAGTTGGTAGCCCAGGGAGCGCTGTCGTGGACCGAACTTGCCAGTAATACTCAGCAGGTTCTTGGACTGTTATAAACAACCTGAATTCACCGCGAAATTGACCCTGGTTAGTTACACGATCAACGGCTGCCAATAGAATGGATATCCCAGCATTTAAGGAACGCAGATGACTACTCCTAATGACGTAAAGAAGCGGCTTGAGCAGCGTAAACAGGAACTTGAAGAACGCATCAGCAAGATTAGTGATGACGTTCGTCACGTGAATCGACCCGTGGAAACGGATTCCGCCGAAGCAGTGGTAGATCATGAAAACGATGAGGTAGTCGACGCATTGGGTAATGCGGCGGTGGATGAGCTGACGGCCGTCAATCGCGCCCTGCAGCGGTTAGAGGCCGGTGATTACGGGGTCTGCGATAGTTGTGGGAAAACGATATCGGCAGAACGGCTCGAAATACTCCCCGATGCCCAGAAATGCGTCGAATGTGCAGACTAAAGGCTTAAACGGGTTAAATTCCTGGGCGGGTTAATGGCACGGCATAATGGTGTATATTTAAACAGTTTCAGTTAACGGACTGGTATTACGCCATGGAAACCCTTACCCGCCGTCAGGCAGAAATCCTGGAGATGATCCGTACATGGATCGACGAGCAGGGCGCGCCGCCGACTCGGGCAGAAATTTCTCGTAGTTTCGGTTTTCGGTCTCCTAACGCGGCAGAGAGCCATTTACGAGCCCTGGCGCGTAAAGGCGCTATCGAACTGCAGGGGGGCACCTCCCGAGGTATTCGTCTTCCCCGCACCGCCTCAAAACCAGTGGGTTTGCCGTTGGTCGGCCGAGTGGCGGCAGGTGAACCGGTGCTGGCCATTGAACACCTCGAGGAGTCCTATCCCCTGGAGGCAGACTTTTTTAAACCGGCTGCCGATTACCTGTTGCGGGTGCAGGGCATGAGTATGCGCGACGCCGGCATGCTCGATGGCGACCTGCTGGCCGTGCACAGTACTAGTGAGGCTAGTAACGGTCAGATTGTCGTCGCTCGGCTCGATGGTGAAGTGACCGTGAAACGGTTTTCGCGCCAGGGAGACCGGGTGACGTTGCAACCGGAGAATAGTGAGTATTCACCTATTGAGGTTGATCTGAGTCGCCAGAAATTGACCATCGAAGGGTTAGGCGTGGGTCTGATCCGGCACGGCATGGCGTTTCCGGCATAGCCGTCATTGGAGCAATAATTTCATCTGGCCCGTCGCGACTGAAGTCGCTCCTACAGAAGATGGGGGCGGAGTGGTGTTTACCGTAGGAGCGACTTCAGTCGCGATTTGGACGGTGGCCACAAACTGAACGTTGCGGCATAAACGTTTAGCTTGTAGGAGCGACTTCAGTCGCGATTGCAGCGTTCATCGGAGCCTCTGGTCGCGACTCAAGTCGCTCCTACAAAAACCCCGTGAGCTTATTTCTTAGAGATTAATAATTTCTTTGTCCTCGATATCCCAGTTGCTGCCATTTGCCGTCAGTTGATAAATGATCGGGGTGCCGGTGGGGATTTCTACCTTAACGATTTCTTCGTCGCTAATGCCTTCAAGGTGTTTGGTTAATGCCCTTAGCGAGTTCCCGTGCGCAGCAATGAGCACGGACTGGTTATCCCGAAGTAGCGGTTCGATGGTGGACTGGAAAAAAGGTACCACTCGTTCGCAGGTGTCTTTCAGGCTCTCACCGTTCGGTGGGGGAGTGTCGAAACCCCTGCGCCAGGTCATGAACTGTGCTTCACCATGCTCGGCAAGCACTTCGTCCTTATTTAACCCCTGTAGGTCACCGTAATGGCGTTCGGCCAGCTCCGTGTGGTGCAAGTGGACCGGTAATTCGCTCGCCGTGGGAGGGTATTTTTCGCGGGGCACAGTGCCGTCCGCCGGTAAAAATATGGGGGTCTGGCTGGCTGTATTAAAACGTAGCACCATCTGTAAGGTAGAGATTGCCCGCTGCAGGTGGGAGCTAAAGGCGACATCAAATCGGGTTTCTGCCAGATAACGTCCGGCCCGTTCGGCTTCCTGCCAGCCTCTTTCAGCCAGCGGCACATCGACCCATCCGGTAAATCGGTTTTCCGCGTTCCAGACCGATTGTCCGTGTCGAATTAATACCAGTTTTGAGGCCATTGATTTTGATTTCCGTTAGTGATTAAAAAGGTAGAGGCCGGGCCACCGAGGGTCCGGCTAGGGCAATACGCATTGTACTGCCTATCACAAAGTTGAAGGCTGCCTGGATCAACCAGAAACGAGTTTACACGGCCGTTATTTCTTCCCAGACCGCGTCCAGTGTGGGCGTTAGCCAGGCAGAGAGCTGGCCGTGGATTATTTTCCTGGCCGGCGCTGGTTCTCGTTGCGGTGTCGCCCACACCGGCTCGGGAAAATGACGATCCTGTTCAAAGCGAGGTATCACGTGCCAGTGCAGGTGAGCCACCTGATTACCGAGGGATGCCAGGTTGATTTTGTCCGGTTTCAACTGGTCAATTAACACCCGCTCTACCGCAAAGACAATCGTCATCAGCTGGTTACGCTGGGCTGGATTGAGTTGGGACATTTCGGTCTGGTGTTGCCGCCAGATCACCCGGCAAAACCCGGGATAATCCGGCTCCTGTGCATTGATGACACTGATCTGGTCACATTGCCACAGAATCGGCAGGGTATTGGGATCGCAGAGCGGGCAGGGGGTGGTCAATTTAGATGGCTCCAGTAATATGGGGGCTGTTCTCACTGACCCCTATTGTAAGGAAATTTAATGGCCGATTCCCTCATCCCTCACATCACCGTCGAACCGACCAGCGAGGCGCAGTTTGCGGTGGTCTGGCTACACGGTCTTGGTGCCAGCGGTCACGACTTTGAACCCATCGTGCCGGAGTTGAAACTACCCGCGTCGATGCCGGTGCGGTTTATCTTTCCTCATGCGCCAGAGCGGCCAGTGACCATCAACAACGGCATGCGCATGCCGGCCTGGTACGACATTACCGGTCTCGATTTTGATAAGCGCGCTGACATGGAAAGTTTTGCCAGCTCGGGTCAGTTGGTCGAGGCCTTCATTAGCGATCAGGTCGATAGAGGAATTCCGCCAGAGAATATTCTGCTCGCCGGATTCTCCCAGGGCGGTGCTCTGGCATTGCATACTGGATTGCGTTATCCCAAGCGGCTCGCCGGAGTGATGGCACTTTCCACCTATCTGGCCACCGGCACGACCCTGGCGGACGAAGGCAGTGATGCCAATCGAGATACGCCGATTCTGTATGCCCACGGGTTACAGGACCCGATGATTCCCATCGATCAGGCGATGAAATCTCGTGACCGCTTGAAGGAGCTCGGTTACGACGTCGAGTGGCATCAATACATGATGGAACACAATGTCTGCGTGGACGAAATTAGCGATATTTCGCGCTGGCTCCAGTACTGCTTTAGCAATAAAACCGGAGAGGAATAGCTCATGCAATGGCCCGCCGTAATACTTGCCCTACATCTGCTTGCCGCCGTCATCTGGGTGGGCGGAATGTTCTTTGCCTACGTGATTTTGCGTCCGGCGCTTGGTTCGCTACAGCCGCCGCAACCGCTGCTGCTCTGGCGTCAGGTGTTCCCGCGTTTTTTTGTCTGGGTCTGGGGCACCATGATCTGGCTGGTGGCCAGCGGCTACTGGATGCTGTTTGCCGTCTATGGCGGTTTTAAGGGGGCCTCGCCGCTGCTGCACGTCATGAATGGGCTGGGCCTGGTGATGGTGGTGCTGTTTGTCTGGCTCTATGTACGTCGCTGGCCGGCGTTTCGTCAGGCGGTTGATAACGGTGACATGGACACTGCCATGCTGGCACTGGGCAAAATACGTCACATCATCGCCGTAAATTTAATCTTAGGATTAATTAACTGCGCCATCGGCGGCCTGACTCCCTGGGTGGGGATTTAATTTTCCGATTGCCGAGGGCAAACGACATGAGCGCACCACCGGTACTCCACGCCACCGCCCAGTTGCGTGACGTTCGTCTGCATTACGTCACCTGCGGGTTTACGGACCAGACTACCCAGGCGGTGATGCTGCTCCACGGCTGGCCGCAGAGCTGGTACGAATGGCGCCACGTAATGCCAGAGCTGGCCGAGGACCATGCGGTGATTGCGGTGGATCTCCGCGGCCTGGGCGATTCCAGTAAACCAGTGGCCGGCTACGACAAGATGACCCTGGCTGCTGATTTGACCGAACTGGCAGGGCAACTGGGGTTAACTCAAATTGCGGTGGTCGGTCACGACTGGGGCGGCGCTGTCGCCGCTGCCCTGGCGCTGCAGCAACGCCAGCTAGTCACCCATCTGGCCATGCTCGATATTGTCTTACCCGGTATTCCGTTGCCGGGGATGGGTGATGGTCTGGGTGGCTACTGGCACATGCAGTTCCACCAGGTGATGGACCTGCCCGAGGCGCTAGTGACAGGACGAGAAGAAACCTATATCCGCTGGTTTTTTAGTAACTTTGCCCATAACCCGGCGGCGATTACTCCGGATGACGTAACCGAATACGTGCGTTGCCTGCAACAGCCCGGTGCGCTGCGCAGCGGTTTTGGTTATTACCGAGCCATGGGTGACGATGCCGTTGCCTTTGCTGAGGCGGCGAAAACTCCACTGGTTTGCCCGGTGTTGGCACTGGGCGGTGCGCAGAGCATTGGTGCCGGGGTCAAACTCTGTGCTGAGCAATTTGCTAGCGATGTCCGGGGTGGCGTGATTGAAAACTGTGGCCACTGGATACCGGAGGAGAAGCCGGCGGAGTTACTGGCTGAATTGCGGGGTTTCCTGTCAGCATTGACCTACAGTTAGCTGGGATCAGGGTCGAAGTTTTGGCAGGAATTTAACCTTTGATAAGTCTTTGAAATCTGCGCCCTGGGTCCATACGGTGGCATATAAGCTCTGGGCAGTTGCATAGATGATACTGTCCGCCATCGGTAACTTGTGATGCAGACTGATTCTGGCCGCTTCTGTACAGATTGTGGGCGTGAGCTCCATTATTCATCCCTTCTGAATGGCTGCCAGGACCTGCAGCAAATGGTTCTCGTCACTCTCCCGAAGAATTCTAAGAATTTGTTCCCCCTGCCCCACATCCCGAGAGTCGGTCTTCCCGGTAATCCAAGCCCAGACTCGCACGGTGATTGCTTTGAAATCTTGTTACTGCGTTGGGTAGGCAGTCCCAGATTTACTAACTAGTCGCAGTAATCAGCAGTGAAACGTTTAATTATCTTGTAAACAGGTTCTTCAACCACCGTACCGTATTCAGCGGCCATCATTCGTAGCATCCGGTCTAAACCCGGTGTCACTGCGCTAATCAAATAAGTTTTTCCATGGGTAAAAAACCGGATGGGTCTGAGCAAGGATCTCCACCCACCCCCCAAGTGAGTGACAAAATTGACTGCCTGAATCGGTAATTCATCATGAATGCCTAGTCCATCGAGGGTGATGGTGTGCTCCTCTCGATCGACCCATACGGAGTGATAGACCCGTACTCCTGGCAGTACTGCAGCTAGAACGAGCATTAGTAGAGAGTAAACAGTAATTTCTACTCCGCTTTCTGTCGTAATCCCTGAGGCAAGACCCTCGAACGCCATATAGAAGCCGCCACTAAAAATTAGAAAAGCCGCCAGGTAATGCAGGATCAACCAGGAAGGAACGACCTTGAGCACAAAGGACACATCCGTATCGAAATCGTTCTGCCAGTCCATCTATCCGGACGCGAGAATATAGTCTGCGATCACATCCAGCTCGTCATCGGTGATTTCGGTGGGTCTAAACGGCGGCATTTCCAGCAGGCCTCCGCGGACGATGGTTTTGATGTAATCCGCAGTGAGGTCTGCGCGACCTTTGATGACGGCTTTTTCGGGTCCCAGTTTTTCTGCCAGTAACAGGGTTGCTGGGTGTCCCGGCCCGGGGGCATGGCAGGACTGGCAATGGCGTTGGTAGATCTGCTCGCCGCTGCGAGCAGCCGTTGTTTCGACTACTACTGTAACTTCGTCCTGGGCGAGTGGTTCTGTAGTGACCGTCTGTTCTTCTTCGCTGGAACAGCCTACAAGGCTGATCAGCAGCGCGAGCGTTGTTATCGGCGTTAATTTTTTCATCATCCGCTCCGGTTAGTCGCCGTTGCCTTGCGGGTTGCCCTTATGATCTTCTGGCCAGCCACTGGGCCAGATGCCAGATTTACCCGGCGATAGAATGCCTGCCGGATCGAGAATGTCCTTGAGTTTCTGGTTGAGCTTTGCGAGGCCGTTATCCATGTTGTTGTAGGTGCCGGCCACCAGGTCCATGTATTCGAGATTGGCTTTGAGCTCGCCGAAGCCGAGCCGGGCGGCTTCGAGAATAATCTCCCGGGAGCAGGCGTCGGCGCGCTGGCGTTCGTCTTCATCCC
>CAJXVN010000113.1 GCA_913060775.1 uncultured Gammaproteobacteria bacterium
CTACACTATCCTCTTCGTCGGCAGCGTCAGATGTGTATAAGAGACAGGTAAAAAACAGCACCTGACAGGTAACGTCCCTTAACCTTAACTGATCCAGTAGATCGCCGAACTGGCGCAGGTTGGTGCTGTTACGAATGTCGATACCGACGGCGGCATGGCGCAGGTTAGGGTTGTCCAGTTGCAACTGCTCGCCGAGGGCGGGCAATAACGCAATGGGCAGGTTATCAATGCAGTAGTAGCCCAGGTCTTCCAGGGCCCGCAGGCCGGTGGTTTTTCCAGATCCCGACAGGCCGCTGACGATTATCAACTCCTGGCGGGCGTCAGCCACCGTATTTTGTTCCACCTAAAATGCTCCTGCCGAGAGATCGGCCTTCCGTTCATTCGAAGGGGGAATCTTCATCGCTTCCCGGTACTTGGCAACGGTGCGTCGGGCCACATTGAAGCCAGCGTCCTTAAGCAGGGTGGCAAGTTTGGAGTCACTTAGCGGTTTGGTTTCTGCATCGATTAGCAGCTTTATTTTGGCCTGAATGGCAGTCGCAGAGGCGGTTCCACCATCGGCTGTGCCGACATGGCTGGAGAAAAAATACTTCAACTCGAAGATCCCAACCGGCGTGTGCATGTATTTCCGATTAGTGACACGAGAGATGGTTGATTCGTGCATGCCAACGTCTTCCGCGATGTCGTGCAGCACCATGGGTTTCATCTGTTCGGGGCCAAAATCAAAAAAATCTTTCTGTCGATCCACGATGGCCGTAGCCACCTTGATCATGGTGTGGTTGCGGCTATGCAGACTATTAATGAACCAGCGCGCTTCGGTTAAATGGTTTTTCAGGTAGGTGTTGGTTTCGCTGGTGTCGCGTCTTTTTATTAATCCCGAATAGAGCGCGCTGACCTGTAATCTCGGTGCGATTGCCGGGTTCAATTCAATTTTCCAGCGGTCACCTACCTTGCGTACGAATACATCGGGGGTGATGTATTCCGTGGGTTCGTCAGCCACGGCGTTTCCGGGGCGTGGATTAAGTCGTTGAATAAGCGCGACCGCCGCGCGCACCTGCTCTTCGGAGAGGTGGGTTTTGCGCATTAGTTGCTGGAAATTACGCTTGGCTAGCAGGTCAAGGTGCTCGACGATGGCGAGGGCGTCGTCGCGCCCGGGTGTTCCCGCTTCAAACTGTTTGAGCTGAATCGTCATGCACTCGGCAAGCGTGCGCGCACCGACACCGGGGGGGTCGAACTGCTGCACCCGGTGCAGAGCGGTCAGTACTTCGGCTTCGTGGTAGGGCTGATTATCGTCAACCGGCAAACTCTGTTGAATATCTTCCAGCTCTTCCCGCAGGTAGCCACTGCCATCAATGGCATCGATGATCGCTTCGGCAATTAATCGATCCCGATCACTAAAGGGCGTCAGGTCGAGTTGCCAGATCAGGTGATCGGTGAGGGTTTCAGCCTTGTGGCTGGTGGCGGTGAAATCAGGAAGGTCTTCGCCCTGGCGATTGGCCGGCGACGTGCCCGATAGCAGGTCGTAACTGGCTTCGGCAAAGGTTTCCTGCCAGTCAGTGTCCAGCGGAGACTCATCAGGTATGGTGTTGGCGTCATTTAAATCAACCGAGCTACCGGTTTCGGCATCGGAAGGTTCCCCGGCCGAGTCGGTCTTGACGGCGCTATTTAAGTGTTCGCTGAGTTCCGGGGTGGAAAAATCGACATTTTCAACCACTTCCTGATCAGCAGCCCCCTGTCCGGGTTCTTCCTCAATTTCCAGTAGAGGGTTGCTCTCCAGGGCTGTTGTGATTTCTTGTTGCAACTCCAGCGTCGATAGCTGCAGCAGCTTAATCGCCTGCTGAAGCTGGGGAGTCATCGTGAGCTGCTGGGAAACGCGCAGTTCGAGCGTCTGTTTCATCAAGCGTCCTTAAACACAAGGCTTCAGATAGCGGTCGCCGTTTGTTGCCGGTCCGGCGGCCACTGGGCCAAGCAAAAATCGTACCTTAAAATGGCGGGGTTAGGAAGCGCAGAAAGCGAGAGAAGTCGGTAATTCTGGATTTCGACCGATCAGTACCGGTACTGCGGGAAAGGTTGCTGATTTATAAATTGAAGTGTTCGCCCAGGTAGACTTCGCGAACCTGTTCGTGGCGGAGTATATGCTCAGGGTCTCCTTCCGTGAGCACCCGGCCCTCATTAACGATGTATGCCCGATCACAGATGCCCAGTGTTTCGCGCACATTATGGTCGGTGATTAGAACACCGATCCCTCTATCTGCAAGGCCTCGAATGGTTTTCTGAATTTCGACGACGGTTATTGGGTCGACCCCGGCAAAGGGTTCGTCGAGTAAAACAAACCGAGGTTCCATCACCAGTGCCCGGGCTATCTCTACCCGCCGACGTTCGCCTCCGGATAATGCCTGGCCGAGACTATCCCTGACGTGGGTGATGTGCATTTCGCCGAGTAGCTGTTCGAGTCTTTCCTGGCGCAGCGCGGCGGAGAGGTCCGTTCGAGTCTCCAGAATCGCCATAATGTTGTCAGCCACCGAGAGTTTGCGGAAGACGGAGGCTTCCTGAGGCAGATAGCTAATGCCACTGCGGGCGCGCTGATGCATGGGCAGATGGGTGATGTTCGTGCGATCGAGTCGGATTTCTCCCGAATTCGCCCGGACCAGGCCGACAATCATATAAAAAGTGGTGGTTTTACCCGCGCCGTTAGGGCCAAGCAGACCAACAATTTCGCCCTGAGAGACCTGCAGAGAGACACCGTTGACGACTCGACGGGTGCGATAAGACTTTACCAGGCTACGGGTGACCAGTTTGCTCATGGGCGGGGTATCGGCTGTTCCAACGAGGAGGGGCGGGAGCGGTGATTACCAGTTAGTTGCCGCGGCCGGGCAGGGTCATGTGCACCCGGCCGCCTGACTCGCTACCAGTCGCGGATTTGGCTTTGATTTTGTCGGTGAGCATGTCGTAGGTGATGTGTTCACCCCGGAACTTCTGAGCGCCCTGAATAACTACCGCATCGCCGTCCAGATAGAGGCGGTCTTTAGTGGGGTCATATTTAATCCGTTTGGCAGTGGCAATCACGTCTTCAGGTTTGTTATCCGGGCGCTGTTTGAAGCGACCCGGATTGCCGAAAGTGGTGATCATTTCCGTGGCACCGTCGACCGTTTCAACGATCAGCCGCTCTCCGGTAAGGGTGAGACTACCCTGAATTAGTTTGACGCTACCGGTGTAGGTGCTGATGCCTTTGCTGTCATCCATTTCTGCGCGGTCAGCGGTTAAATTAATCGGTTGCTGGCTGTCGCTCTGCAATGCATTGACGCTACCTGCCGAGACACAAAACAGGACACTAAACGCAATTAAATTATTGAGTTGTTTCATAGATTCCACGCACGTTGGATAACAAAACCAGCTTACCAGTCAGGCTATTGACGTGCATGCCAATGCCCGTGGTGACGCCGCTGGTGCTGGTGATTTCTACCGGACTGGCGGTCTCGGCAAAATCATCATTGGGGTAAAGGGTTAATTCGTCCATCTTTGCAGTCACGGCAACCTGCTCACCCTCACCACGACTAATAATCAATACATTTTCCAGCAGGACCATCTGGCTGCCATCTTCGTTATTCCAGCCACTATCCGCCGTTATCTGAACCGGTCCCTGAGCCTGCCGATGCCGAAGATAGTCCGGATGATCGAACTCTGTCGTGCCATCGTCTCGAAAATGTACCATCTCCCTGGCCGTTAACTGGTAGCTCGGTTCGCCATTAATGTCTAATGCCAGTGTGGTGAAGTTGGTCGCCCAGAAGTCGGCACGGTGCGGTTGTTTTTGAATGCCATCGGGTGTTTCGGTTGATGGACTCTGCAGCAGCCACCAGGTAAATAGTAAGCCGATGACGAGAACCACCTGAGGGTGACGGAATCTGGCGGGCAGGGGTATCGAAAATTTCATGGGTCAGTGGTTATTGGGCAGGCTGTAGGGTGGATAACATGATTATTCTGTGTTGATGCCGGCGGTTCCAGGTGTTTGGTTGGCCGTCATCAGCAGATCACATACCTCGCGGACGGCTCCCGCGCCGCCGTTAGCCAGCGTAATCCATCCTGCCACTTTTTTAGCGCTTTCATGGGCATCGGCCACCGCCACCGGCAGCGCGACGCGCTGCATCACCGGAACATCGGGTTCGTCATCGCCGACATAGGCGATCTGACTGGGTTTGAGTACCAGCGTCTGTAGAAGTTCGTTAAATGCGGCTATTTTGTCGTGCTGGCCGGCGTAGTAATGGCGGACACCGAGCTCGCCCATGCGTCGGTCGACGGCAGCGGAACGCCGACCCGTAATTACGGCAACATCCGTGCCTGTCGCTATTAACGCTTTAATTCCGTGACCATCTTTCACATTGAAGGTTTTGTATTCCGCGCCGTCGTCTCCCATCCAGAGGCGGCCATCGGTGAGCACCCCGTCGACGTCCAGAATCAATAGCTTTATTGAGGCGGCTAATGTTTCGAGTAGTTCCGAGTTCGCTGTGGCTCCCATTAAACGACACCCGCACGGAGCAGGGTGTGCATATTGAGAGCGCCAATCAATTTCTGCTGTTCATCGACAACCAGTAACGCATTGATGTTGTTCTCCTCCATTAGATGCACCGCCTCGGCGGCGAGTATGTTTTCGCGGGAGGTGATGGAATCGGACGTCATTAATTCGGTGATCCTGGCCTGGTGCAGATCAATCCCGGTTTCGAAGACTCGCCTGAGATCGCCATCGGTAAAAACGCCCAGCAGCATCTCTGAGGAGTCGACAATCGCGGTCATGCCCAGTCCTTTCTGGGTCATTTCTAACAACACGGCGGAAAAATCCGCCGTTGCGGGTGCCCGGGGTATGTCTTTCCCGGTTGCCATGACGTCACTGACATGCAGCAACAGCCGTCGACCTAACCGGCCCGCTGGATGAGTGCGCGAAAAATCTTCCTCGGTAAATCCTTTCTGTTCGAGCAACGAAATTGCCAGCGCGTCGCCCATTACCAGCGCGGCGGTCGTGCTGGCCGTGGGTGCCAGATTAAATGGACACGCCTCTTCGGCCACCGAAACATCCAGGTAGACATCACACTCGGTAGCCAGGGTTGAACTACGCCGTCCGCAGATGCCAATCAAAGGCACACCAAGCCGTTTAATCGTCGGCACCAGCATTAAAATCTCATCCGTTTCCCCTGAATTAGACAGGGCCAACACCACGTCTCCCGGCGTAATCATTCCTAAATCACCATGGCTGGCTTCGCCGGGGTGGACAAAGAAAGCAGGGCTGCCGGTGCTTGCCAGGGTTGCGGCGATTTTTCCGCCAATATGCCCCGATTTGCCCATCCCTAAAACCACAATGCGCCCGGTCGCGCTTTGAAGCAGTTGACAGGCCGTCACAAATTCATCATCAATGCGGTCAATTAATGCACGGACTGCAGTGGATTCGGTTTCAATAACGGCGATTGCCATTGAAATAATTTTTTTATTATCCAATTTATTATCAGGCTTCAACTTTATGTGAGGTTTGCGATTTCCGGCACAGCAGGCCGGCGAGTTAACAAATAAAATACCATGGACTTAATAGCACAGTGTGACGCCCTCGCCAGCTACCGAGGCTAAAACTCCGGCTAGCAAGGGGGAGGGAGGCAAATTGAGCGATGGCTTGGCAGGAATGAAGATCCTGTTCAGAAAAAGTGAATTAGCCACTCTATCTTCGTGTTTTGATTTTAATTTGCTCTTCGACGGCATTGCTAAAGTTACATTGATGTGGGTAGCGGGTTGACTCGCTAAAAAACCAATGTTAACTTGGCGCCGCAAGAAAAGTATCACTAAAGCTTTTAGATGCGTTTATCAGTTGCATTTATATGGGGCAATCGCATATATATAGCGCAACCAGCAGGTCGGGTAGCCACGCGATAAGAGGGAAACGGAAATCCCCCTGGTGCGGCACCGTAATTACAAACAGAACGGCTTGTCGACGGTAACTGGATCGAGACTTAATCACACATCAGAGGGGAATACTTATGTCTTTTAATCATCCGAAAGGCGACGCCTGGCGGAAATTTGGCCGTATTGCTGCCGTAGCGGCGGTTGGTGTTGCAATGGCGGTGCCGGCGCAGGCGATGCGCTTTAAACTCGCCGATGGCGCTATTGATGGTTCGTTTGATACCACCATAGGCTGGGGTATGAATATACGTACCCGCAGCCACAACCCGACCAATGCAGGTGGGCTCGCCGGTATGTACGGCAACCGGTCCACTGCCAAATGGGAAGTGTTCAATAACACCATCAAGGCTTCCCATGACCTCTCTCTGAATGGTAATAACTGGGGCGTTTTCGTACGCGGCAACTATTCCTATGATCAGGATGCCGACCACGAAGAGCTGTCCAGCAGCGCCCAGAACGCCAAGGTCACCACTGGTATTTTTACCGACGCCTACGTCTTTTTCCGCTTTGGCAGCGATGATCAGTTCAATTTACGCCTGGGGAAGCAGGTTATCTCCTGGGGTGAGAATACTTTTATCGGCAACTCGATTAACGATATTAATACGGTCGATCTGACCAAGCTACGCGTGCCGGGTGTCGAGCTTAAAGATGCCTTCATCGGTACGCCGGCGGTATCGGGATCCTGGCAGATTAACGACGCCTTCACCCTCGAAGCCTTCGCGCTGTTTGCCTTTGATGAGTTCGCGGCGGATCCACAAGGGGGTTTCTTTCTGACCAATGATGCCTTCGGTAACAATTTGGGATTCCCCGATCCGGTAACGGGTCGTTGCGTGGCGCCCGATGGCGGTGCCGGTGTTGTGGGAACGCCTTTTGGTGGCCCAGCCGGTGCTGGTTTTGGTGAAACCTTTTGTGCGGCTAGTGACGAACTGGCCAGTGATGGTGGGCAGTGGGGCGTAGCATTACGCTATTACGCCGCTGACCTGGGTAATGGTGTGGATTTTGGGTTCTACTATCAGAATCTGCATGACCATATCTTCAAGCTCGGAGCCATTGCCGGTAGCGCCAACCCCGCGATTGCTGGACCTAGTGGTCGGTTTTTCCGCTGGTTCCCGGAGAATATCGAGCGCTGGGGTATGAGCTGGAACACGACTGTCGGCTCCTGGGCCTGGGGCGGTGAGTATGCCTACCGTCGCAACATGAAACTCCAGGGTGATGCGGGTGTTATTCTTGGTGCGGTCGCCTTTGGTGGCGTTAACACTTTGAATCCCACTGCGGCGCCGATTGTGTTGACCCCCGGATCGAAATTCGACAAAGAGGGCGTGCGGGATTACGGTCATCACCGGATTCAGATGACCTTTCAACGTCTCTGGGGCCCGATGCCAGAGTTTCGTGCTGACCAGTGGAACACGATTTTTGAAGTGGCCCACGGCTGGGTAACCAGCATGCCGGGTCAGAGCACCTTTAATCGCTTTGACGAAAATATCAGCAATAACTATCAGGGCTTTCGTGGTCGTTCCAGTCTGACTTATAACAACGCACTGTTTAATAGTGTGAACGTTACCTTCAAACAGGCGTTTAACTGGGATATCCGCGGAAACGCGCCCACTTTCGGCGGTAACAAGGAGTTTATCGAAGATCGTAAGGTCTTCTCCCTGGGGCTGGACTTCGACTACGCGCTGCGCTGGAAATGGGGTGTGTCTCATACCTGGTTCTTTGATGGCGTTGACGATTTCACCACCTATCCTGGCCGCGGTGCAGGCCCGGGTCTCAATCGTCTTGAGCAGAATAATGCGTCGAAAGACCGTGATTTTCTCTCCTTCTTTGCAAGTTATGTCTTCTAGTTATCGGCTGGTTTGACGAAACCCGCCTGGGCTAAGCTCAGGCGGGTTTTTTTTTGCAAATGAGTGCCGCTGGAAAGGGCTCACGTGCTGGACGAACACCAACGAGACCGCTATGCTACGCCCCTGAGTTAGCAGGATAGCCATAGCAAAGACTGGGCGTCCCGGATACAGACCCATCAACCTTTAACCCACTGCTGGACATCGGGAACTGGTTCACGCTTCAAAACTATCCTGCGTGAATGAAGATCGGTGCCTGAATGAGGAGGATTATGAATTTTCAACACTTAAACAGCCGATGGCGCGCCATTGTGTTGCCTGCGCTTGCAATCCTGGCGGCACACATGCCGGCAAACGCAGGTATTGCGCAAGACGATCAGATGCTGAGACCGGCATTTTCGGGTCCGCGCGTTGCTGAGGCGTTCCTGATCGCTCTCACCCAGCAGGATGAACGTATATTTGCCGCCGGTCAGGGTGGCATCATTATCTATAGTGATGATCAGGCAGAAACCTGGCAGCAGAGCGATGTTCCGATCGCCGTGACCATAACGGCCATCGATTTTGCTGATAAGGACAATGGCTGGGCCGTTGGCCATGACATGACCATCCTTAACACAAGTGATGGGGGTAAAAGCTGGCAGTTACAGAACTTTGAACCCGAAATGGACACGCCACTGCTGGATGTCTGGTTCAACGATAAAAACAACGGCTATGCGGTTGGTGGACGTGGCAATTTCATGTGGACCACCGATGGCGGTAAGGTCTGGAATTTGAAAGAGGTCTGGACCGACGATGAGTTGGTACCCGACGCCCATATTTTTGCCATAAAGCAGGCGCCTAATGGGGACCTGTACATGGTAGCGGAAGTGGGAACCCTGTTTCGCTCCAAAGACATGGGCGAGACCTGGGAAACCCTGGATTCTCCCTACCGTGGTTCTTTTTTTGGAGTGGCATTTCCTACCGATGACCGAGCAATTGCCTATGCGATGCTAGGTAATGCGGCCGTCAGTGATGATCAGGGTGATACCTGGTCTTCGATAGAATCCGGCGTTAATAAATCCCTGTTAACCAGCTACCTGAAGGACGATGGCACACTGGTGGTAGCCGGTATGTCCGGCGCACTAATAGTTAGTGAGGATGGTGGTCAGACCTTTGAAGATCGCTCCATTGAACAGCGCGTAGATATTACCGGGTTGTTACCGCTGGCGAGCGGTAAATGGCTCATCGCCACCAGT
>CAJXVN010000114.1 GCA_913060775.1 uncultured Gammaproteobacteria bacterium
TCTACACTATCCTCTTCGTCGGCAGCGTCAGATGTGTATAAGAGACAGGGTCTACACCATGTTTTTAAAGCGGGCAACGCCGCAAAATATTGTGATCGGTGGTATCGCCGGGGCAGCACCGCCGGCGCTGGGCTGGGTAGCCGTGACCGGTTCCCTGGACGCGGAAGCGCTGTTGTTGGTGATTATTATTTTTATCTGGACGCCACCCCATTTCTGGGCTCTGGCGATTGCCCGGCGGGAAGAATATTCGCTGGCGGCCGTGCCCATGTTGCCGGTGACTCATGGGGTCGAATTCACCCGGCTACATATCCTGCTCTATACGGTACTGTTGCTGATGGTGTCGATCCTGCCGTTTGTTTTTGGGTTGTCTAATGAAATCTACCTGATTGCTGCGGTGGTGCTGGGGGTGAAATTTCTATGGTGGGCAATACGGCTTTATCGTGGCGGAGATGACGTTGTCGCAATGGCAACGTTTAGATACTCAATTGTCTATTTAATGCTCATTTTTAGTGCGATGTTGCTCGATCACTACCTTCTCTAGACTGCCTGGCAGTACTGGGGGAGGCCGGGGGGAGCTGTTCAGGTAGTTGCTATACTGATTGCCAGGTAAGCTGTGCCAACGAGCAGGACGATAAATACCAGGGTCGCGAAAATGCCGACCAGAATAATGTCTCGGGGTCTGGCGAGCGCGAAGGTTTTTTCATAACCCAGGCTGCTGCGAACGCCCAGAAAAGACCAGAGAATTTCCCTGAGCAGCGCGAAAAACCCCAGTCGCTGCTGCTGGTTTATTGGCGCGGAATTGTCAGCGTCAGGCATCGGCGAGATTATTCCGGAGTTTTTTCATCGCCTGATTTTCAATCTGGCGTACTCGTTCCGCAGATATTCCGTACTGGTCTCCCAGATCCTGCAGCCCAGTTTTGGTCTCGCTTAACCAGCGAGAGGAAATAATGGTCTGACTCCGTTCGTCCAGACTTTCCAGGGCGTGACGCAACTGTTCGGTCTGCTTCAGGCGAAAATCCTGTTCCACAGTGGCGGTTTCAGGGTCGTCTATTGAGGATTCCAGAAATGCTGCCGGAGAGGTGCTTTCGTCATCATCATCGTAGCCGTTAAAAGAGACCGGTCGCTCGTTTAAACGGGCATCCATTTCCAGCACGTCAGCGCGACTTACGCCGAGTTCTTCGGCAATCGCATCAGCTTCTCGATTGTTCACCCAGCCAAGGGATTGCTTACGCCGGCGCAGGTTGAAAAAAAGTTTACGTTGGGCCTTGGTGGTAGCAATTTTGACGATATGCCAGTTGCGGAGCACGAATTCGTGAATCTCTGCCTTGATCCAGTGACTGGCAAATGAAACTAGCCGGACACCGTGAGCGGGATCAAATTTCTTTGCTGCTTTCATCAGGCCGATGGTGCCTTCCTGAATCAAGTCGGCCAGCGGCAGGCCATAACCTTTATACCCGCGAGCAACGTAGATAACGTAGCGCAGGTGGGACATGACTAACTGCCGAGCAGCGTCAAGATCGTTATCGGCCTGTAAGCGATAACCGAGTGCAAATTCCTGCTCTTCCGTCAGATAAGGGGCAGCATTAGCGGTACGAATAAATTGATCCAGATTGTCACTGGTTGGGGACAGATTCATGATGGCCTGATTCATTGGGAATTCTCCAAGTAATCTCCTAAGCAACGATTTTAGCACTCGTGAGGTTAGAGTGCTAAGAAGATCGAAAGTTCGTTAGTCAGGTCCCATAAAGGGTGGTCAAGCTACGCGGCTAGTGCTGCCGAGCTGAGCGGGTATTGCGGGGGGATAAGTCGCTGAAGGATGGAGTTTGCTGGTTAGCTGGCTTTTTTAACCGGAGCCGCCATGAGCTGTTGTAATCCCCCGACCAGGACGCTGACCTTGAAACCCGCTTTAGCCATGCTAAAAGCGGCAGCTGAGCTACGCCGGCCACTATTGCAGTAGCAGATGTAGTGCTGGTTCTGGTTCAACTCTTCCATCCGCTGACGGATTTCATGCAGTGGCAAATTGGTTGCGCCGGGGAGCCGAGATTGCTGAAACTCCATCTCGTGACGGACATCAAGCCATTGCGCGCCACCTTTTATGAGGTTGGCGGCTTCTTTCCCTGTCACCCAGTCCAGCGCAGGCTGGTCGAGTAATTCCAGGAAATCATCTTTATAGAGTCGTAACAGCACGCCGCGAGTATTCATGCGGACCGTTGCATTACGTTTGTTGTTGGTCAGCAGGGCGTCTTCACCAAAACTGGTGCCTTCGCCAAGGTCGGCCAGGTGAACATCGTCTCCGCTTTCATCATCTTTGCGGGTGACTCGGGCGACCCCGTATTCGATTAGATAAAAATAATCGCCATCGTCGCCCTCTTCGATAATTAGTTCGCCAGATTCAACCGGTATTGGTTCAACGCGCTCGAAAAGTTCGCCAATATGAGCGATGGGAATTTGCTGGAAACTTTTATGGAATCCATTAAGAAATTTACTGTTGTCAATCTGACTATCATCTTCTGCGGCCTGAGTTTCCGCGGTAGCCAGTTGATCCCAGGCCATCATCATGTCGAGCAGATCGCCGTCGATGCGGATGATCTTGCAGGCAGACACCGCGGTGGCGCCTAAATATCCCGGGTTGGTCAGCGAGAATCGGGCTTTGTTATCACCGGCGGAGACCCTTAACGGTTCGGTCTTACCTTTGACGGTGACATCGGCATCCCCGGTTAGCAGAAAAATTGCCTGCTTCTCCATCAGGTTCTGATCGAAAATGACATCGCCAGGCTGGAGTTCGCTGAGCGTTGTGAGCGTGGTCAGTTGCTCAATTCGGTGATCCGCCAGCGTTGCAAGCGGCTCAAAACGTTTGAGCTGCTCCGGGTCTACTTCGCTGATATCGTCGGTCATGTTCCATGCCTTTCGGGGGATTTTGGTAATTGTTACAGCGACGTTACTATCGAGCAACCGTTACAGGGTAAGTTTTAATCTTCAGGTCCCCGTCGTTGGCGGGTTTGAATGTTTTCAAAGGTCAGAGACCCTGCCGAAAATTCGCTGTTTTCATCGGGGACCTTGCGAAAGCCATGTTTGTTGTCGCCCCATAAGATTATCGGTTAGTAGAAAGCCCCGTAACCGATCCATTATTTTGCGTATTCTACGCCTCAACGCCGAAAATACTGAATCATTTCTGCCTGGCCCTCAGATCCTCCGCCCCAGGTTGCGAGATTTTGCGGAGACTGCTTTAAGTAATGATTCTCAGGCCATCGGCCTGGGCAACAATCAGCTGGTCGGCCTTACGTAGGCTGAACAGGCCATTAGTGACCACCCCGGGGATATTATTGATCCGTTGTTCGAGTTCACCCGGGCGGGTGATATCCAGATTATGTATGTCGAGAATAATGTTGCCGTTGTCCGTAATGAAATCCATACGGTAGGCCGGGTTGCCACCCAGGGCGACCAGTTGCCGGGCAACATAACTGCGAGCCATGGGCAGCACTTCCACCGGCAACGGAAACTCGCCGAGAGTATCGACTAACTTGGACTGATCGACGATACAGATAAACCGTTCAGAGGCGGCTGCGATGATTTTTTCCTGCGTAAGCGCACCGCCGCCCCCTTTAATCAGATCGCGATGAACCGTGGCCTCATCGGCCCCGTCAATATAGATCGGTAAGTTGCCCGTTGCGTTAAGTTCAAGCACCGGGATGCCGGCCGCCTCGAGAAGATCGCGTGAAGCCCGGGAGCTGGACACCGCACCTTCAATACGGTGTTTAATGGTTGCCAGCGCCTCGATAAAAAAATTAACGGTGGAGCCAGTGCCAACTCCGACGATCATGCCGTCTGATATTTCTGCCAGCGCCGCTTCGGCGGCCTGTTGTTTGAGGTGATCAATATTCATCGGTTCGGTAGGTCAGGGCTCTTCAGAAGGGTTATGGGTGGCTTTGGAAGCGCCAATACGGCTCTCCCGGCCGGCGACAAGGTTGCGAATATTCTGGTGATGGCGAGCCAGGGTCAGTGCTGAAATCAACGCGACGCCCGCCGTAAAAATAGGCTCGGACAACCACCCCTGGGTCATGAAGGGTGCGGCGCAAGCAGTAATAATGGCTGCTAGTGAAGAGAGCCGGGTAACGGCGGCAATCAATAGCCAACTGGCGACGGCTGACAGTCCAATGGGCAGGGCCAGACCGAATAGACAGCCAGCCGCCGTGGCGACGCCCTTGCCGCCCTGGAAACTAAAAAAAACCGGCCATAGATGACCTGCAAAGGCAGCAATCATGGTTGCTGCAATCGCCACGGGGTGGCGAGTCAAATAGGCCGCCAGCAACACTGGTAGTAACCCCTTAAAAAAATCGCCGGCTAGCGTGATTAGCGCCGCTTTCTTGCCGCCGATACGGAGTACGTTGGTTGTGCCAGGGTTGCCCGATCCTTCATGACGAGGGTCGGGCAGGCCGAGCAGGCGACAGGTAATTATGGCGCTCGATAACGAGCCTAGCAGGTAGGCGCCGATAACGAGGAGGCTATCAATCATCATCCAGTCGAGAAATCCCAGGGGAGTTATTGATAATCACCGTAGTAGGCCTTACCAGCAGTTGGTTAAACTGTTTTATTCGGCGGTTCGGGTTGCGGTGGTGATGTAGCCGGGATTCTACCGTGAATTGCGATATTTAACCGACACTTAACCGGATTGGCGCACTGATGCATAACGAAATTTCTTTAACGGCGACGGAAGCCGCCCGGTCTGCTGCACTGCTGACCGAGATTAAGGAAGAGATTCACCGCGCTGAAGGCCAGTTAGGTTTTGATCGCTTTATGGAGCTTGCGCTTTACCTTCCAGAGCTGGGTTATTACGCATCAACTGCTGAAAAATTCGGTCCTGAGGGTGATTTTATTACCGCGCCGCTGTTGACCCCGGTATTCGGGGTTTCCGTTGCGGCCCAGGTGGCGGAGTTGCTGGCGCAGCAACCGGAGATGCGGGTGCTTGAATACGGAGCCGGTACCGGGCAGCTAGCAGTTGTGGTTTTAACGGAGCTTGAGCGACTGGATTGCTTGCCGGCTGGCTACGATATTGTCGAGCGCAGTGCCGGCCTGCGCCTGCGTCAGCAGCAGCTTATTCGCGAACAGATTCCGGCACTGGCCGAGCGGGTCAACTGGCTTGACGAGAGTCCTCGTGGATGCCGGGGTGTGGTGATCGCAAACGAGCTGCTCGACGCAATGCCCGTCAAGCGTTTAGTTAATTCTTCGACGGGTTTTCGCGAACAGGTAGTCGGGTGGAATGGCGACGAACTGATGATGGCGGATCGGCCGTTAGGCTCCCCGGAGGTGGAACGCCGGCTGGCGGCTTTTGAGCTGCCCGTTGGGTATCAAACCGAAATTAACTGCTCCGCTGAAGCATGGGTTGAATCCTTAGGCGAAGTGCTTGATGAGGGACTCGTGCTGATCGTCGATTATGGTTACAGCCGGGCCGAGTATTATCACCCTCAGCGGGACCAGGGGACCTTTCTCTGTTACTTTCGACACCGCGCAGCAGACGACCCACTTCGGTTACCGGGGTTACAGGATATGACGGCGCATGTTGATTTCACGGCGATGGCCGAGGCGGCAGACCGCAGCGGCTTAACCGTTGCCGGCTTTACTACTCAGGCAAACTTTTTAATTAGTTGCGGAGCGCTCGAACAACTGGCTGACCGGGTTGCGGATGCGGACTACGTTGATCTGCTCGCCCCGGTAAAGCAGCTGCTGTTGCCCGGAGGGATGGGCGAAGTGTTTAAAGTGCTGGCGCTGACAAAAAATTACCCGTTACCCCTGCGGGGTATGGCGACTCGGGATATTCGCCACACCCTCTAGCAGAAAGCGACAGTCTAATTATTTCTCCAGACGTTGAGCTAGGATTCAGTTAGCTGGTGACCATCCGGGATTTTTACCCCGCTGAGGGCGAGTGCTGATTCCCATCGCTCCTGATTGCGTCCCTTAATTTTCGGCAAATGGGGTTCCAGGGTTTCAACTTCGGCTTCCATTAACCGTATCGCTTCTTCGGCGTTAAGGCGGTCATATTCGCGGACGATGGCGTTGTAGGCGCGGGCATTTTCAGTGCGCATCTTCAATGCGGCGTCCAGACAGTCTTCATAGCTATCAAAGTGGCTGAGTCGCAAATGGGTGTTGGTGGCTTTGCCGTTTCGCAGGTTTCTCAGCGAAATGGATAACACCTCGGTTTCAGCGCCGGAGCGGCTAACTTCGCTGCGCCGGTAGATGCCAGCCCATCCCGTGTTGCTGCGAGAAGAGCGGGCATTGAGGGCGAGTTCACGAATCTGGATTGCACGAGGAAATCCATGCTCCAGATAGAGCTCGTTACGCGCTTTAAGGCAACGTTTGAGGGCGTCTTCATAAGTTGACAGACCAAAAAACGGTTGATATTCAACGCCGTCAACCTTGTATTTGACCTGCCATCCGTTAACGTATTCTCCAACTGCTCGGGTAATGTTCATAAATTCCATAATCAATGCCTCCTTTGGCAAAGGTTGAGCTGATTTCAGTCGCCTGAGAATTGGGTAGAAAGACTCGCTGACCGTTTGTTCATGTAGATAGTCCGCATGCTTTTGCCAGTAGTTCGTAGCTTCTTAACCGGTCTGCAAAGCGGTAAGTAACCGACACCACGCTTATTTCGTCGCAGTCATACTTGTCGGCGAGAGCATGTAACTGGTCTCGGCAATCATCCGGCGTGCCGATCACGGCGTTATCCAGCTGGCTCTGAAAACCGGCTTTTTCGGCATCGCTAAAATTGTCGTAATAAACTTCGACCTCCTCCGGTGAGGGCAGCGGTACGATTTGTCCCTGATACATCGCCTTAAAGATCCACATGGCCCGAGTTCCGGCAATGCGAAACGCGTCCTCGCGGGTTTCTGCACAGGTGGCTGCCACGGCGATCAGGTGTTTGGGCTGGGCGAGTCCAGGGGAAGGCACGAACGCGTTTCGGTATTGATCGATGATCGCCGCCGGCCGCTCATGAGTGCCGATAAACAGGGCCAACGCAAATGCAGAGCCAAGCTGTCCGGTCATGGTGGCGCTGCCGTCACTCGATCCGAGCATCCAGATTTCCGGGTTCTCCGGCACGTTGGGTGCCGTTTCCAGTGGCTTGAAAGGATTGTCGTCCGGCAGGTTGTCGTACAGGTGGCCCATGATCTGATAGACCTGATGAGGGTAAGCCTGTGGGTCGATCTGCTGCCGGGGGTATGACAGCGCAGCCGAGGCCAGACCATCACCACCCGGGGCGCGACCTACGCCGAGATCGATTCGTCCCGGGTGAAGTACGGATAGCATCCGAAAGGTCTCGGCGACCTTGAACGGGCTGTAATGAGTCAGCATGACTCCGCCGGTGCCAACGCGCATATTTTGAGTAAGCTGGGCAACGTGGCCTACCAGTATTTCCGGACAGGGACTGGCGTAGGCAGAGGTGCTGTGATGTTCGGCAATCCAGTAACGTTTATAGCCAAGCTTATCGCAGGCCTGGGCCAGTTTTATGGTGTCGCGAGGCCCCTGCCCCGGCGGAGCACCGTCGTGAACGGGTGATTGGTCAGTAACGCTGAGAGTGAGTTTAGAGGTCATGAAGCCTGCAGGTGGTTAGTTATTAAGTTTATTTATTAGGGTGTTCTAATATAAGGAAAGTATAATGAAAAACCAAAGAAAAGTCTAAAAGTTAGAAAGGCTATTAATCGGGTGCGCAGCAGCGGTTGCGGGGGTCGGAAATGCTCCCGGAGTGGCATTCATAACGGTGCCCGTCAGAACAGTTTCCTAAAACTCTATTCCTCGAGATAAGACGTCGTCGTAATGCCGAGTTAGACGCCCGGCGGGCGAAAACAGCCTCGCCTCAGAAATCCATGCTGGATAGATTCGGGTTGTCGCTATTGGGCACAGGGGTCGCCATTAAGTTCCCCCTGCTATGCGCTTGGTAACGATGAACAGGGGGACAACGGTGCTTAACAGGGGCTTTTGCTCTGCCGATAAGGTTGTTTCATCACGGGACTTGCCAGCGCGGGATCGAAACGCAGAGCAACCCCGGACGTTGTTACCGTGCGAGCATTATTGCGGTTCAGAATTACTCACCCTTTCATTAAACCTGCGATAACCTCTGCAGGCGTTGTTCGTGCAGTGCTAACTTGATGGCCGGCCCGCGTAATCCCTGTTCTATTAGTGGCTTAACCTCTATGGCTTTGGTCGCTGAGTAGGCCTTTTGTAGCAGTGCGGCCTGCGGATAGCCGGTTTCCGTGTCGTCAGCGGAACGGCGACTTTGGTAATCTGCCGCGCAGGCAGTGAGAAAACATTCAAACCGTTCGGGTCGTCGAAATGCGTCGCTTTGCTCCAGTAGCGCGAGCAATTCGGGTGCAGTAAGTGTCAACGCCTGGTGACAATGCTGGTGGTGCTGCGCAACCAGTGATGCCAGTTGATACCAGCTTTTTGGCACGGTGAGCCGGTGGCAGAAATCGTCGATTAATTGCCGCGTTTCTGAGGGAGAAAAGGCCTCGTCTGCTAACGAGGCGCAGAGCAGTGCCGCCAGACGAATCTCGCCTATCGGCGAAAGCGTTGACGCTATTTTTAGGGCATCTTCACCGCGTTTTCCGGAGCAGAAATCGTTATCGTCAAGGTAACAGCGATCAAGTTCCGGGGCGATGACGCGGTAGGCCCCGCAATGACGTAATACCTGGATAAAGACCTGCGGATTCTTGCCCAGTAATGCGTTTTGCCATTCCTGCCAGACGCGTTGCGGCACCAGGTGGCCGGCTTCGCCACTAGTTACCATGTCAGTCATTAGTTCGAGGGTGTCGGCGGCTACCGTGAATCCCAGGTCATTAAATCGGGCTGCAAATCGGGCAGTTCGTAGTATCCGTACCGGGTCTTCCCGAAATGCCTCGGAAACGTGTCGAAGCTTTTTCTCCTCGAGGTCGTGCTGTCCTCCATAGGGGCTGTCTCTTATACACATCTGACGCTGCCGACGAAGAGGAGA
>CAJXVN010000115.1 GCA_913060775.1 uncultured Gammaproteobacteria bacterium
TACGAGATGTAGAGAGGTCTCGTGGGCTCGGAGATGTGTATAAGAGACAGTCATCCTGCTTTTTGGCAATCGAGGCCGTTGAAAACTGGTGCGACAGCGCCGCCACTGGCGGCGGGGTGCCGCCTTCGATATTACAGACGCCACAGGAGTGATGCGGGCCTAGCAACTGCACATCGAGCAGTTCGGTACTAAACCCGTCGGGAAACGTCCCCGCGTGAATCGTATTGACATGGTAAGCCTCGGAAAATGCGTCCTGTGCCACTTTCCAGTTGCAATTCAATACGGTTTGATAGGTGTGGGCCTCGCTAAATTGCCCGTAAGGAAAGCCGGCCAGCCGCTCCCCCATGGCCCCGAGGTACTCTTTCAGGTTCTGCTTGGGCTGTGGGTCAAAATTAATAAAGACAAAACCCTCCCAAACATCAGTGGCGATGGGAGTCAGGGCACAGTTTTCCTTATCAAGGTCAAAAAAAGCGCCCTCTTCCGGTACGGATAGCACCTCGCCCCTGGTGCCGTACACCCAGCCATGAAAACGGCACTGGAGACCGCCGCCTTTGGCATGACCGGGGCCGTTTTGCCACACGACCTTGTTACCGCGATGGGAGCAGGTGTTATAAAAACTGCGTACTTCGCCATCTTCGCCGCGAATGATGATCACTTCGGCATCCGCAAACTTGAACGGCAGCACTTTGTAGTCCCGGGATTCAGCGATCTCTTCTACCCGCGCCACCTTAAGCCAGCATTTTTTGAAAACTTTCTCTCGTTCCAGTTCAAAATACTCTGGAGAAAGATAGGGTGCTACTGGCACCGGACCAGTGCCTAAATCGGGATATTTTTTTGCCCAGTTACCTGGATTAGGTGCGTTCATAGCCTCCTCCCATCAGCTCATTAGCAATGGCCACCAACACCGTTAGCACCCATTTTTCTTCAGCTTATCGACGTTTTTTTTGGCTGTCCATGGTTAATTCGTTAGCCTGCAGATGACAGGGCGCTAAACTGAGCTTCCACACTCATGGAGTTGCCGATGACCCACAACACCCGCAGCGCGTTGATCATCATTGACATGCAAAACGATTTTGTTCTGCCCAACGGACCCGTCTGCGTGGCCGGCGCAGCCGCCACTGTGCCCCTGATCAGTCTGCTTTTATCCCACTTTCGGCAACAACAGGGCCCGGTGTTTCACGTCGTTCGAGAGCATCGCGCCGACGGCAGTGACGTTGATAACTTTCGAAAAGCGCTTTTTGCTGAGGATAAAAAATTCGTCATCCCCGGAACCGCTGGCTGCGAAATCGTTGAACCGTTACAGCCCATCGCCAACGAATACCGACTGGTAAAACCTCGGTTCAGCGCCTTTATGCAGACCGAACTGGATATGATCCTGCGCCGATTAGCAATCACTCAGCTGGTGGTATGCGGCACCCAATATCCCAACTGCATCCGCGCGACCGTACTCGATGCCGTCAGTCTGGACTACCAGGTCACGCTAGTGACGGACGCAACCTCCGCACAAACTGCCGACGTAGCAGCGGCAAACATTCTCGACATGGCCAACATTGGGGTGTCCTGTTTAACCACCCACCAGTTCATCACCGAAAACGCTTAACCGCGTCCACGTAGACCACCCACGGCAACAAAGCCGACCCCGCCAACAATCAGCAGCAGGCCCAGTACATTGGTACCGGTGATTGGCTCGCCCAGGGTCCAGGCCGATAACAGCACACCCACCACCGGTACGGCCAGCAAACCCAATGACGAGGTAATCGCCGGTAACGCCCGGGTAATCTCCACAAACAGCCAGAGCCCGAGCGCCGTAGCCAGTGGACCAGAATAGAAAATTGACAGGACTAACTCACTATTCCAGCTAATTTGCGGATTGGGTTCCATAATCAGCGTCAGCGGCACCAGCACCATACTCGCCGACAAAAATTGCCAGGGAGCTAATGCCAGCGGCGAAGCACTCCAGCGACGCCCACGAATCTGCAGCATTACTCCGCTGCTGATCCCCGCGCCTAGCAAGATCAGTCCACTGCCCAGTATTGCCAGCTGATCGGTCCAGTCGAAAGTGACCGGATTGAAGAGCACCAGCACCCCTAGCAAACTGAGTAAAAACCCGCCGCCGTTCCAGCCGGTAAGCCGCTCACCGAGGAACAGCACCGCCCCCGGCACCACCCAGAGTGACATGGTGTAGGCAAGAATCGATGAACGTCCGGCCGGCACGTATTGCATGCCGTAGGTGAGCAGCGCGATATACACACCCATCTGTAATACCCCTGCGCTGGCCAGAAACCCCCAGTCACGCCGTGCAGGCAACCGCATCTGACCCAGCGCTATCGCCAGAACGGCCATGGTCAGCATCGCGCTAATCATGCGCGCCGACGCAAAGGTCATCGGGGGAATATGTTGTAAACCGGTCTTCATTGCCGGCCAGTTACCGCCCCAGAGCACCACCAGCCCGACCATCAACATCAGGGCCGCAGCCGTCGACAATGGGCGGCTATAGGCTAGGGGGGTGTCAACCGCACCTGCCGGCGCCAGGCTCGGCTCGACTAGCGGTTCTATCTCGTTGCGACCTTCGGGCATCGGACTTTTCATCTGCGATTATTGTGACCTGCTGTTAGGACCGATCGCCGTTCTAACCGGTCATATTATGCTGTTCCCTGCCGCCCCACATTGACCGGCAAACCTGCTTACCTTTCTTTACCCTTGTCATCAAACACTTTAGAGAACAGGTGCCACCAGCTGCTCATACAGAACGACTGCCAGGATTAACACCCCCACGGCCACCACTCCCATGAACACCAGCACCCCGGTTGCCCGACGGGCTCGCGTTTTCTCCTGCCAGGTTCGCGGGCCGATTCGTTTGCTCAAAAACACCAGGCAGGTTGCCAGATTGACGCAGGTCACATTGATGACCAGCAGCAGCGCCGCTCCCGCAGCCAGATGGTAATTACCATTGCCCAACAGCAAACCGGCTGCTGCGGCCGGGGGCAACAGGGCCACGGCCACCATCACCCCAACCAGAATGGCCGATAGCCCGGTCGTCAGGGAAAGGGCCGCCGCCGCGCCAGAGGCAAGCGCTAGCACAACACTATCCATGGAGACGATGGTACGCGCTGCTACTTCGTCACTCACCACCGCCATCGGCCACAAATATCCGATGACCACGGTAATCACCATGGTCAGAGTGATACCCACACTGTTTACTCGCAGAGCCTTGCGCATTAGCTGAAGGTCGCCGAGCACACTGCCAAGGGCCAACGCCAGATTTGGCCCCAGCAGCGGCGCAATGACCATTGCCCCAATGACCACTGCCACGTTGTCTTCGAGCAGTCCAATAGTGGCGACCACGGTCGAAAGGATGACCAGTAACACAAAATTCTGGTCCAGCTGAGCACTCTTCTCGATCCCGTCGTAGAGCGACTCACGGGTAACCGTTGCCCGGTCCTCCAGTTGTCGCTCAGCAATATCCGCTTTAGGTAGCACCGTTTCGGGCGAATAAACGGCAATTGACGCGGCGGTCTGGGTTCCCAACAAGGTTTGAAGCTTGTCCAGGGTCTGCTGAACCTGATCATCGGCCACGAAAAACCGCATCAGAGAAGTGTCTGGATCGTTAGTCGGCAGCGCCAGCAGCTCCCCCGTTCTCACCTCCTTAGCGATAGCCGCCAACGTATCCTTGTGGCCAACGTTGGCAATTACTTCGATTAACTTCATCGGCCGCGGGCCTCGTTAAGTTGTCAAAACTTCAGTCAGCTCGACGACGCCAGGCCGCCGACGGCTCGATCAATTAAAAACCAGTCCCGGAAGCCAGGTAACCAGCGCGGGGAAAAGCGCGATCAACCCCAGGGCAATAATCTGAATAACGATATAGGGAATAACCCCGCGATAGATATCCCGGGTCGAAACGCTGGGCGGCGCCACGCCGCGCAGATAAAAGAGTGCGAATCCAAACGGTGGGGTCAGAAAAGAGGTCTGCAGATTGAGCGCAATCATCACCCCTAACCAGATGGGGTCCAGTCCCATGCCTAGCAGCAGAGGCCCAACGATGGGCACAACGACGAAGGTGATCTCGATAAAATCAAGCACAAACCCTAGCAGGAACATCACCAGCATCACTGCCATCATGGCCCCAACCACACCACCGGGTAGCCCGGTGAGCCAGTCGCGAACCACGTCGTCGCCGCCATAACCCCGAAACACCAGCGAAAAGACCGACGCGGCGATCAGGATTAAAAACACCATGCTGCTAATACGGGTGGTGCTGCGCATCACTTCCCTGAGCATTGGCAGTTTTAATTCACGTTTCAAACCGGCCAGCAGCAGTGCGCCCAGAGCGCCGACCGAGGCCGCCTCGGTGGGCGTGGCGGCACCGGCAATGATCGACCCCAAAACCATGACGATCAGCAGCAGCGGCGGCAACATGGCCACAATTACCTGCCAGAGCAGATTACCTGCCGACGGCAGCTCATCCCGGGGCATCGCCGGTGATGAGGCGGGTTTTAACCAGGCGATGCCAAGCAGATAAATAATGTACAGCAACACCAGCATCAAACCGGGGATCAGCGCACCCAGAAACAGGTCACCCACGGACACCGACTGGGGAGCATAATTCCCCATCTCCAGCTGCGCCTGCTGGTAAGCCGTTGAAATCACATCACCGAGTAATACCAGAATAATTGAGGGCGGAATAATTTGCCCCAGAGTGCCCGCCGCGCAAATGGTTCCGGCCGACAGCGAGGGTGAATAACCCCTCTTTAATAGCGTAGGCAGCGACAGCAGCCCCATGGTTACCACGGTCGCACCAACGATGCCGGTACTGGCTGCCATGAGCATGCCGACCAGGGTGACTGATATCGCCAGACCGCCACGTAATCGGCCAAACAGCATGGCCATGCTATCGAGCAGACTCTCTGCAATCCGCGAACGCTCCATGAGCACGCCCATGAATATAAATAGCGGCACCGCTATCAGGGTTTCATTGGTCATGGTGGCATAGAGACGGTTGGGTAATGCCTGCAAAAACACCAGATCGAACATGCCGGTGGCACCGCCAAGCAGCGCAAATCCTAATGCGGTTCCGGCCAACGAAAAAGCCACCGGATACCCGGCCAGTAACACCAGACAAACGGTGGCGAACATCGCCAGACTCATGGTCTGTTCCATCGGCCTAGTCGCGATTCATTAGCAGAGGTAACTGCTGCAGGAAAATCGACACTCCCTGCAACAGCAGCAACACGGGCATTAGCAGAATAATGCTTTTAAGCAGATAGACCCCCGGAAGCCCGCCGGCCTGGGGGGAGCCTTCGCGGACTGCCCAGGCGCTGACCACGTAATCCCAGCCGGTAATTAGAATGAGCAGACAAAACGGCACCAGCAGAAGCACCACCCCCAGACAGTTAACCAGGGCCCGACTGCGGGCGCCAAAACGGTTGTAGAGAATATCGACACGGACGTGCTCATCATCGGCAAGGGTGTAGGCAGCGCCCAGCATAAACACCAGTGCGTGCATAACGGTGACCGACTCCTGCAACCAGATCCACCCCAGATCAAAACCGTAGCGCAGCAGAACGACCACAAAAGTAGTCAGTACCATCGCCAGGGTTAGCCAGCTCACCGCACGGCCAACCCAACGATTAAACGCCTCCAGTCCGGCAGCAAGACGACTCATTTCAGCAAGACTTCGCACTGATAAGACATCCGACCCCCATCAGGCAACGGCCTGACAATCCAGTCCAGCGAGGGTTTCCGGGTGATCGATACGCCGCTGCAAAATGGCTAAAAAATGATCCGGGTCGAGTACGCGGGTTAGATGGCCCGGTCGGGGGAAAAACTTGTCCCTCAGCCGTGACAGCCAGAATCGCAGGGCTGCACGGCGGAGCATCATGGGCCAGGCATCGCGTTCGGCGACGGATATGGGGCGTATTTGATGGTAAGCACCGACCAGTGCTCGACCACGCTCCAGATCGATGGCGCCGGCCGCGTCAATACACCAGTCATTAACGCAGATCGCCAGATCGTAAAGCAGGCTGTCATTACAGGCGGCGTAAAGATCAATCACCCCCGACAGTTCCGCTCCCTCGAACAGGGCGTTATCGCGAAACAGGTCGGCGTGGATAACCCCCTGAGGCAACGCAGCGGTATCGACGACAACCTGAAGGTTTAACTCCGTGCGCAGTAGCTGTGCCTGATCCGCGGATATCTTCGGCATCACCTCCTCCGCAATGGCCTGAAACCACTCTTCACCACGGGGATTGCTCTGAGTCGGCAGATAATTTTGTCCAACCCGGTGAAAATCAGCCAGCATCGAGCCCAGGGCGTGGCAATGTTCAATCGTGGGCTGCTCAACGGATTTACCGCTTAAACGAGTGACCAGCGCCGCCGGTTTACCGGCCAGATGACGCAGTGTTTTATGGTCAATACCCGCCACCGGCCCGGCGGTGGGAATCCCCGCCTCAGCTAATGCCCCCATCAAGCCCAGACAATACTCCAGCTCAGATTCCTGCTGGTGCTCAAACAGAGTGAGTACTAACTGCTGTTGATCGGTATCGACAAAATAATTCGTATTTTCAATACCGGCTGCTATGCCGCGATAGTCCAGCAGCTGGCCCACACTGTAATGACGCAAAAATTCAACAAGCTGGTCGCGGCCAACTTCTGTAAATACCGACATATCTGTTCCGCAGGAAGTAACTATTTATTGACGCTGATTCAGGCAGACACAGATTACCAGCTAAACAGTACCCATTGCGGCGTTGATACGGCCTGTCCAAGCTTGTCATAGCGCTGATCCATAATGCCATCGCCGTCACTATCGACCATGAAATAGGAGGGGCCCTTCGACGGTGTCACCTTAACCTTATAAAGCCGTCCGTTAATCCGGTACTCCTCGACCATATTTTTTCCCCGCTTGCGGATAACCACCTCTGGCTCGTTCTGTTCATCCGCGGATCGATTGGGAACAATGCTCCGCTTGAGGTCTTTTCCAGTATCGATAGTCACGGGCGGCAACAGCTCGTCGTCGGCCTGCGCAGCGGGCATACCCGCCATCAAGGCAAAAATAGCCAGCACACCCAATAAATTCTTCATTTCGATATTCCTCTGGAATCAGTCGTCCCGGTGGAGCGCCTCCGACTCAGCCAGCGCACCTCATGGCGAAATTCTAGCCGAACCAGCCGGTAGCGTCTGTAGACTAGGCGCTGATCCGGCACCAGCAACAGGCATAATAGCCCTCGAGTTTGTCCTGCCCTGCGTGCATCACCGTCGAACTAGCCGAGTAATCCTTTAGTGAATGACCAAAAATCGAATGCTGAAACCGCACCCGTAACCGGCCCACTCATCCTGGTTGACGGCTCGTCCTACCTGTTTCGGGCGTTTCATGCGTTGCGTGAGCCAATGACAAATTCAGCTGGTGACTACACCGGGGTGATCTATGTGGTTACCAACATGCTCCGCAAAATATTGCGCGACATACCGACCCGTCACTGCGCGGTGATTTTTGATGCCAAGGGCAAAACCTTCCGTAACAACATGTTTGAGCAGTACAAGGCTACCCGTCCACCGATGCCGGATGAGCTGCGCAGCCAGATCGCGCCAACCCACGAACTGATTCGGGCACTGGGATTTCCATTACTGGTGGTTGACGGTGTCGAAGCGGATGATGTGATTGGCACCCTGGCCACGCAGGCCGGCGAGCAGCAGATGGAAACACTGATCTCCACCGCCGATAAGGACATGGCCCAGCTGGTTAATGAACACGTCAGCGTTGTTAACACCATGACCGACGTCACCATGGGGCCGGACGGCGTGGTGGAAAAATTTGGTATTCCACCCGAGCGGATCATCGACTACCTGACCCTGATCGGCGATACCTCGGACAACATCCCCGGCGTACCAAAAGTCGGTCCAAAGACAGCGGTCAAATGGCTCACTAAATACGGCGATCTGGATAACATCATTGCCAACGCCGATGATATTGGCGGCAAGGTCGGTGAAAACCTACGCGACTTTCTTGACCAGATAGAACTCTCTCGAGAGCTGGTCACCATCAAGCGCGACGTGGAGCTGGAATTCTCCCCTGAACAGTTGGTGCTGGGCGAGCCGGACACCGACCTGCTGCGCAGTCTATATAAAAAGTATGAGTTCAAAACCCTGCTGCGCAACCTGGACGGTGGCGACACCGGCCCGCAGAGCAGCCCTGCGACGGGGACGGAGACCGACGGCGAACAACCGGCCGTCACCATCAGCCGCGACCAGTACGAGACCATTCTCGAACTGCCAGCACTGGAAAACTGGATTACCAAACTGCAGCAGGCCCCGACCTACGCCTTCGACCTGGAGACCGACAGTCTGAACTACATGCAGGCGCGCATCGTCGGTTTTTCGTTTGCTGTCGATCCAGGCGAAGCCGCTTATCTGCCGCTTACCCACGACTACCCCGGTGCGCCCGACCAGATCGATCTCGACACCGCCCTGGCCCTGTTCAAGCCCCTGCTGGAATCTTCAGAGCGCAAAATTATTGGGCAGCATTTCAAATATGACATGAACGTGTTGCGCCGTTACGACATCATCGTACCCGGCCCCGTCCATGACACCATGCTGGAGTCCTATATCCTCGACTCCACCGCCAGCCGCCATGACATGGATTCGTTATCGACCAAATACCTGGGCCACACCACCATTAGCTTTAAGGAGGTGGCCGGCAGCGGCAAAAAGCAGCTCACCTTTAACCAGATTGAACTGGAGCAGGCCAGTGCCTACGCCGCCGAAGATGCCGACGTCACCCTGCGGCTGCACCAGGCACTGTCGCCAAAGCTGGCCGAGCTGCCGGGACCGTTAACTATCTATGAAGAGTTAGAGCTGCCGCTGGTACCCGTTCTCTCCCGCATCGAGTGCAACGGCGTCCACGTGGATAGTGCCCTGTCTCTTATACACATCTCCGAGCCCACGAGACCTCTCTACATC
>CAJXVN010000116.1 GCA_913060775.1 uncultured Gammaproteobacteria bacterium
GAGATGTAGAGAGGTCTCGTGGGCTCGGAGATGTGTATAAGAGACAGCTCTTGGATCGGCATTAAAACTGGGGACTACCTCACCGTCATAGCGAAATTCGGCCAGCATCACCTTGCCCCTCTCTACCGTTAGCGGACAGCCGCCGTAACCATCGTAACTGCCCGGTTGGTCACGGGTATCCATGACTGATAAGAGGTTAGCGGAGACCACTGGAAACTGGGCACGGGCCGCCGCGGCGGTTTTGGCGTTCGGGGTACTGGTGCAGTCACCCAGCCCAAAAACATTGGCGTAACGGGTGTGCTGCAAGGTGTTGCGGTCCACTTCCAGCCAGCCGCCGGCATCGGCGAGTGGACTTTGCTTGATCACATCGGGTGCACTTTGCGGCGGCGTCACGTGGAGCATATCGAAGGCCTCTGTCACCCTCTCGCCATCCGCCAGCTCAAAGGTGGCCGTTTTGCCAGGCCCATCGACCGCCACCAGGTTGTGACCAAAATGGGGGGTGGCGTTATAGCCTTTCATGATGCCGTCGAGTGCTTTAGCAAAAAAAGGCAACCCGAACATAGCTCCGCCCTGGTTGAAAAAATGGAGGTCGCTGGTCACCCCCTTCTTGCGCCAGTAATCCGCGGCCAGGTAGAGAATTTTCTGCGGCGCGCCGGCGCATTTGATCGGCATTGGCGGCTGAGTAAACAGCGCCCTGCCCCCGGTAAAGTTCTGCAGGCACTCCCAGGTATAGGGGGCAAGATCAAACCGATAATTACTGGTCACACCGTTTTTGCCCAGGGTCTCGGTGAGGCCATCCACTTTGGACCAGTCGAGCTGGATGCCCATGGCCACGACCAGGTATTCATACTGGACGCCGTCACCGTTATCGAGCAGCAGCTGGTTCTGGTCGGGACTGAACTCGGTAACGCCGTGCTGCAGCCACTCCACACCGGCGGGAATAAACTGCCGTCGGGGCTTTACTGTCTGCGCCTGGGTCATGGAACCACCGCCGACTAATGTCCAGCCTGCCTGGTAATAGAGCTCCTGAGAAGGCTCAATCAGTGCGATATCCAGTCCGGGACGGGCTCGCTTAAGCGCCGCAGCAACGGACATACCGCCAGCACCTCCGCCAACGATAACGATCTGATGCTTCCTGTTTTTTTCTGCTGCCACAATAACTCCCTAATCGTTTTCAGGACGAATCGACGAGTTATTTTATTCCCTAAGAGAATTAATATAGAGCAAAAAAATCATTTAGTTCTGGATTAGGCCTTCCTCAGTCCGTTAGCGAAAACGGTCAAATTGCGATCAGGTCCAGGCAGAGAGTAAGCCGCCGTCAATGGCCATGGCGTGGCCAGTGACAAAACTGGACGCCGGCGAGCAGAGCCAGATAACCGCCTCGGCAATCTCTTCCGGCTGGCCGGTACGGCCAATGGGATGCATCTGGTTGAAGGCTTCACGGGTTTCTGCCCGTTCGGCAGCAAGTCGATCAACCATGGGGGTTTCAATCACGCCAGGACACACTGCGTTAACACGAATGCCACGAGCGGCATATTCCTTCGCAGCCCCTTTAGTCAGTCCAACCACGCCGTGCTTAGCCGCACCGTAGGCCGGCAATCCAGGCGTGCCCGACAGCCCTGCCACCGAGGCGGTGTTGACGATGGTGCCGCCACCGGAGGCGAGCATGGCCGGGATTTCATGTTTCATGCTCAACCAGACGCCGGTGAGATCAATGGCGATGGTGCGCGCCCAGTTCTCTTCGGTGCAATCAACCACCGAACCGCCCTCGCCCTCAATTCCAGCGTTGTTAAAAGCGCAATCGAGCTGGCCATAGGTGGCAACGGCAAAAGCGACCATCGCCTCAACCGACTTGCCGTCGGCTACATCCACCAGAGTAGCGGTGGCTTCACCACCGGCATCAACAATCGCTTTAGCCGTCGCCTGAGCACTGGCTTCGTTAATATCCGCAGTAACCACCTTTGCCCCGAGCGAGCCAAACTGCAGGGCCGTCGCCCTGCCAATACCCGAACCACCGCCCGTTACCAGCGCTACCTTTCCTTTGTATTCATTCGCCATGACTTATTCCTTTTTAAATTCAGTGTTAACAGCCCAACCGGGCCCGACTGGCCCCCTTCCCGAGGTCAGATAACGCCTTTCTCTCGTAGTGCGGCTATTTCACTCGTCGACAGCCCGAGCTCCTGTTCATAAATCTGCTGATTGTGTTGCCCCAACATGGGTGCCGTCGCCTTGATATGCGCCGGACTTACGGAGAATTTATCGGCCACCCCAAAGTGGGTCAGGGGGCCATGTTTGGGATGCTCCACCTCATAAATCATGTCGCGTTCTTTAAAGTGCTCATTCTTGATGATCTGATCAAATCCGAGCACTGGCGCCACCACTATTTGTGCCGAGTCACAGGCGGCGATCACTTCGTCACTGGTGAGATTCCCCAGCCAGCCATCGACTACCTCATCGACAAACTCGGCATTCTGTTCGCGGGCTTGCCAGGTGTTGGTACGCGGGTCGTCAATCAGCTCTTCGCGGCCCATCAACCCACTGAGTGCTTTCCAATGGGGGTCGAACGGGGCAAAAACCGACACATACTCACCATCACCGCATAAATAAGTATTCATGGGTCCGCCGCCACCCAGGGAATTGCCGTTGCGCTGCCAGACATAATCACCGTTAGCCGCTCCCATCACCCCAAGCGATGATGCGTAAAGCTGAGCATCGGTCAGACAGGCATCGACCCACTGGCCCTTGCCGGTTGAATTGCGATATTGCAAAGCGGCGAGTGCCCCGAGAGCCGCCTGCCAGCCGGCCATGTCATCGGCAATCACCGTGCCGGCTCGCAGTGGCCGACCGCCTTTTTCACCGGTGACACTCATCAGCCCGCCCATGGCCTGACCCACTGGATCAAAACCTTTTTTGTGATGCAGCGGACCGAACTGACCGAAGCCGCTGATAGAGATGTAAATAATGTCGGGCTTGATCTCACGTATTTGCTGATAGCCGAGATTCCATTTGGCCATGGTGCCGGGGGTGAAATTCTCAATAATAATGTCAGCTTTGGCGGCAAGTTTACGGAACAGCTCCTGCCCTTCGGCCTGCCGAAAATCCAGTGTGACGCCCTTTTTACCTCGGTTAATACCGGCGAACACCACCGAGGACTCGGTATCCTTTTCATCGCTATAAAAGGGCGGAACCCCGCGATTGGGATCGCCTTTTCCGGGCATTTCACACTTAATCGATTCCGCACCAAAATCGGACAGAATCATCCCGCAGACCGGACCGGACGCGTAATTGGTCGCCTCCAGCACGCGAATACCCTGCAAAGGGCCGCTGCTGTTGGCATCCGCATCGGCGTAAAACTCACCCTTGTTCATTTTCCTCTCCCTGGCAAAAACAGAACGATAACATCACATTAGTGACTAGCATTGCGATACTACAGGACCAGAGTTTACGGAGGAAAACAAGATGAGCCGCTCCCTTACCCAGCGCCTGTGTTTTGCTGCAATTGTTGCTGTGGCCTGCACTCAGGCCAGTGCCAGCACCGTGATTCCCGAACGCTACAATCAGGGACCGCGCATCCTTTTCAATACCGGGAGTGACAAGGACAAACTCAACGAGATAGTCCCGGACCGGTTTTATCAAAAATACTGGCACGGCCCTCGCACCACGGTGCAGCACCTGGTCTTCAAACGCGACTCCGAGGGTAACCACGTCAAAATCACCAAGCCCGGGGGCTACCACGGCGAGGAGGTAATCATGGGGCTAACCGGGGTTTTGCGGTTCAGTTTCCCTGAAACTGGCGAAGTGTTTGATGTCGGCCCCGGCGATGTTTTCCATTTTCCCAATGTGCTGCACTACGGCGGCTGCATTACTGATGAGTGCCACGGGGTCGTGGTCTATACCCCCAATCGACCCGATTTTGGGCCAGAAGATGCAGAAATGACGGTGGAATCCAACTCGGCACTGGCCCGATAATCCCCAACCGCACCGGCGCGTGCGGTCACGTCGGGTTACTCTGGTTTAACCCGGGCAATCACTGCCAGCAGCGGATCACCCTGATCGGTTAAGCCGTCAACCACCTGGGCCACGGAGAAAAGCCCTGCCTGGTCGATCCAATGGGCCACCAGCTGGCCACGTTCGGCGAGCGACAACTGCAGCCAAACCGCGACAACCTTGGTCGGAAAACAGCGATTGGAATAAGTAATCACCAGGGGCGCTGTGGGCTTGAGCACCCGACCCAGCTCCTTCAGCACCTCGACGGGTCGGGTCAGGTAATCAATGGAGACACAAATGGTCGCCGCATCAAACTCATCATCCGCATAGGGCAGGGTTGGCTCAAGATTCAGATCGTGAACTTTATAATCATTGCCGCGCGGGTTCGCTGCGAGCTCCTGCGCGTTCATACCCAGCAAAGCAACCCGGCCATAGGCAATCTCCTCTGGCAGGTGACTTACCCAGCTGCTCATCAGGTCAAGTATTGCCCCGCCGGTGGGTAACCAGTCACGGTATAGCCGGGTCACCGCGGCTATCGCATGCTCATCAATGTGGGTCACCAGCCGCGGAAAGCTGTAAAACATGGCATCCGCGCTTTCGTCCTGGCGTTGATAGGCACCGGGCGGAAGGTCATCGAGCAGTTGGTTCAGTAAGCGCTGCATCACCCGTGTTGCCCCCGACCAGAAACCACGGTTTCCTGACCCGGTAACCCGGAGCACTCGTACAGGATCAATTCCATAACACCCTTCTCCAGCCGACGGAACGGCCCGTTGGTTTCATTTCCATCATTGATCGCCTACCAATCGGGCGGAAATTTAAATTCCTGAAAACGGCTTCAGCAGGGATACCAGTCATTGCTTTCAGACGAAGTAAATCGAGGCAACTGGCTATTCGTGTGGCTAATGGATTCCATTTCAATGATGCCCCACCGGTTTGCTCACCACGGGAGTTATTAAACAGGACTGTCCATCCGGCTTCAACGCACCCAGGATATCCGCGTCAGGCCGGCCAGGGCTTTCGCGCCCAGGAGAGCGCTGCGGGCATCTCTACCTGATATTGGCCATCGACCATGGCCTGCGCCGAAACCGCCGCAGCCATGGCCCTACGCAACTGACTCTGAATCTCCTCTGTTTGCATCTGGAACACGGTTTTCATTCGCACGGAGGCACGGCTCAGGCCTTCGTAAAGTTCATTCGGGTCAGACATCCGCCAGGTTTGTGGCACCGACTTAAAACCACAATCGGTAAAACCGGCTTCCATCAATGTTCTCGCCGATTCCTCGGCCTCACTAAAGCGATGAAAGGGCGTGCCTTCCGGGAGACCCAAATCCATCTGCGCATAGGTTTGCAGCGCCTCGCCGGCGATAGCCAAACCACTACCGGGGGTAGGCAAACCCCACGCGGTAAACGCAATATAGGCACCCGGTCGCAGCACCCGAAAACACTCCAGCAGAGCCAGCTCGGGACGCGCAAAATGGAATAACGCGAAGCCCATGACCACCGCATCTCGACTGCCATCCGCCAGGGGTATTTGCTCAGCGTCGCCCTGCTGGAATTCAAGCGATGGAAACCGCTGCTGCGCTTCAGCGACCATTTCGGCGCTGAAATCAATACCGATTACGCTGGCACCCAGGGCGGCGGCCGCCGCACTGATGTGCCCCGGCCCAGCCGCCAGATCGAGCATCTCGCTGCCGGCACCCACGTGTGCGGCCGCGAGCATCGGCCCTATCGACTGACTATTCACTCCGGTAATTGCATCGTAATAGACCGGTGCGGACGTGCGCCAGCCGTCCTGTTCAAACTGGCGAAACGCCGCCTGATCCGGGGTCATTGCCAGAATCTTCGTTAACCGGGTCATGGCATTAATTCAGGTAGTGATTAAGAACCTTCATAATCCGATAGGCCGCAACCACGGTGGGTGTCTCGATTCCCAGACGGGTCGCTTCGTCTAACCAGGGTTTGATGATTTCATCGACTTCCATTTTCTTGCCGCGGGTCAGATCGACATGCATGGAAGTCCGGCTTTTCATATCCGCCGCCTTGAGCTCATTACCCCACTTCATCATTAGCTGGGTGCCCTCTTCGAGGGTCCCCTTTTCAAAATCCTTAAACTGGGTCATCGGCGCATAAAAATCCTGTATTTCATAACCCTTGGCCTTATAAACTTCCATGAGCTCGAGGGCGATCTGCACGTAGGACTGGGCGCCTTCGTAAACGGTGATACCGTCGAAAAAATAGAAGTCTCCGCCGCCGAGGGTGCTGACCGACCAGCTGGACGCAACGCCAATCTGCATCATTTTTTCCCACAGCACCTGGGCAATGCAGTCCACCGCCCGGCTGTTGAGATCGGCCTTGTTAAAGGCTTCAGTAATCGCTTCTACTCTGGGTGTGATGGTGCCGTCATATTCACCAAAATAGGCGGTCACCGGGCCGGTAAAGGGGTTAATGCACTCACCCGGTGCCATCAGCGTGGCGCCTTCCATGGTAGAAGAGCCAATGACCTTCTCTTCCCCCGCCCAGGCGAACATGCCGGCCTCCTTGTTAATGCCATTTTGCAGGGTGAACACGGTGTCACAACGCTTAACCAGGTCGGCCGACGAGGCCATCACCGCCGCCGAATCCTTGCTTTTTACGCAGAGCATCAGGTAGTCAAAATGGCCCTCGGCCTGATCAGGCTCGGTAACGCATTCAAGATTGTCGCGGATGCAGAAGTCACCTCGCGGCCCGGTTATCCGCAAACCATCCTTGCGGATCGCATCCATGTTGGCCTGGCGGCCAATCAAGGTTACCTGCTGCCCAGTATGGGCAAGATAACCACCGATGACACAACCTAACCCGCCTGCTCCCAATACCGCTATACGCATCTTAATTCCTCCTCAGAAACTAATTACCTGGAAAACAATCCTGCATAAAAAAACGGCGGAGAAGCCCTTCTACCGAGGCTTTCTTCTCCGCCGTTTAATATTGATCGATCTGCCCGCCACTATGGACGAAACGGGTCCATGACAGTCAGACCCTGGCGCCTGCTACTGCTGCTAACCTGGCAGGCTCATCATGGCTGGCGCATTTGCTGCCAGCACCAGCAACCAGATAACGGCACCCAGTGCGACCACAAACGCCAGTGTCCGCAGTGGTCCGATATCCATCATATAAATGATCGGATGGGCAATTCGAGCACCTACCCATAACATCGCGGCAGTCGCGGAGGCCTGCGCATCAGCGCCGGCAAAGTGGGCGATAAACACGGCAACCGTAAAAACCGCTAATGCCTCCCAGGAATTATCCTGCGCAGCCTGCACCCGTGAACCCACGCCTTCCAGTTTCGCGGCCTGCTGTCTGGGGTTCTTAATATCTACCGAACCAAACTGCTTCATTTTGTAGTAGCCACCCACACCACTGAGCACGTAGGGCAGAAACGCTGCGATCACCAAACACCAAAATGGAACGGTCATTATTCTCTCCCGGAAATTTAATTAGATATCTTCCTGTCCAGCCCGGCCCAGACCCGCGGTTTGCACCAGAAATGACAGGACGATCATTGCCCAATGGCAACGAACGCATACGGTAACAGAACCCGTTAGTTTTGCGGTATGGATTCCTGAAGAACCGCCTGAAAACAGATCACCGCCCTACAGCCGCTTCCCCGCTGACGCCACCCCTAAGCCGTTCGCCCAGCTTTAATACCAAGGCCAGCAACGACGGCATGAAGGTCAGCGTGAGCAGGGTTGATGAGAGCAACCCAAACAGCACGATAATTCCCAGACCACGGTAGAGCTCGGTACCCTCGCGCGGTAGAAAAACCAGCGGCGCCAATCCCCCCAGCGTGGTCAGTGTGGTCATCATGATGGGCCGGACCCGGACCCGAGTGCTTTCAATCACCGCCGTGGCAATATCCATACCCCGACGACGATTTTGCAGGGCCTGTTCGACAAGCAGAATCGGATTGTTAACCACGACACCAATGAGCACCAGAAAACCAAGCATGGTAATCATGTCGAAGGGTTGACGGACACTGGGTAGCAGGTTCATTAACCAGAGTCCGAAAATTCCGCCAGCAATGCCCAGAGGCACGGTTAACATAATCAGCAGCGGGTAGCCCCAGTGGCGGAAAATAGCGACCATCAGCAGGTACGCGAGTAAAACCGCCAGCCCCATATCGCCGGCCAGCGCCGCGCGGGTGGCGGTGAGCTTATCGCTGGCACCCGCTATTTTAATACCGATGCCGGGGGGCAGGCCCTCAGCCTTGAGTGCATCGACGACCTCGGCCTGCACCACTTCAACCGCTGCTTCTAACGGCATATCCCTGGGTGCAACCACCGACAAAGTAATGGTGCGCTCCCCGTTCACCCGACGAATAGTCTCGGTATTCACCGTCTGGCGCAACTCAGCCACGGCACTCAGCGGAATGACATCACCCTTGCCGGTGTAGATCGGCAAATCGGTCAGGTCCTCCGGTCGACTCACGGTACCGGTGGTGCTGTAGATATAGATATCAATTTTGTCGTCCGCTTCGTAAAAATCATCGTGATAAGCACCATCGGCCAACGCCCAGACCAGATAGCCCAGGTCATCGGCGTTAACCTCCAGTTCAGCGGCGCGCTCCCAGTCGGGGCGAATTTCCACCATCGGCTGGCCAAGGCTGAGCGACGAGGGCGAAGGCTTAATCTGCGGATCATCGAGGACCTGTTTGGCGCGCAAAAAGGCTTTGAGACCAATACCAAACAAAGGCTCCAGATCCGGCCCGCTGATTTCCAGATCCATGCTGCGAGTCCCGCCCTCATTGCCGGAAAACAGGGAGCCGCGAGCAGAGAAGGCAATCATGCCCGGGTAGTTGGCATTCTGTTCAGTGAGAATACTGTCTCTTATACACATCTGACGCTGCCGACGAAGAGGATAG
>CAJXVN010000117.1 GCA_913060775.1 uncultured Gammaproteobacteria bacterium
CACTATCCTCTTCGTCGGCAGCGTCAGATGTGTATAAGAGACAGGGATGAAGAACGCTCCACCTTCTACAGCCCCGTGCACCCGCACACCAACCCGGAGCCCGTCGTCCCCGGCGAGGTCAACGAGTACTCCATCTCGTTTCCGGCCATCTCCTACGTGCTGAGGCCCGGCGAGAAACTCGAACTGGAGATCAGCACCAGCGATCCCATCGAGATTCCCTGGCACCACGTCATCAATGTCATGGGCCCACTACCCAGCATGACCCTTACTTACTACAAGGTTCATCGGGACAAGGAGCATCAGTCGCATCTGCTACTGCCGGTGATTCCGCAGGGTTAATGTGAGAAGAGAAGCTTAGTGATTAAAAGGGCGGTGTGTCGTGAGGTGTACCGCCCTTTTTTTGACTATCGAGGTAAAAAAGACCCGGCCTGATTCGCGTGAGCAATCTTAGTGGGAAAAATAATTGCCTGGTGGGCTGCGGTCCATCATCAGAAACAGGTTCGGTTTATGGTTGCTTTGAGCGGTAGAGAGTTTTTTTAGTTTGGTTTTTACGGAAAAAATTAACACAGTTTCTGGGAAGTTGTGGGGAACTATACGGCTGTAGTCTAGCCCCCGATAATTCTACGCCGTATAGTTAACTGTTAGCCCTTTAGGCAGCGTCGTTTGCCCTCTATGCCGGCCCTTGCCAATGTGGTACTTCCCGTTTCATAAATTCGTCGAAGAGAGGAACTGTAAAAGCAGTGTCTCCATGGGAGGGGCTCCAAATCATTCCCTTTTTGATAAGACCGCTGCGTAAAGGCCCCAAGCTTTCAACTTTGCGTTTCATAAGCTTGGCGACTTCGCCTGATCTGTGCGGCCCAGGACCCATTTCGGCCATTGCTCGAAGATAGTCTTGTTCTCGTGGCGTTAGTCGATCAAATCGCACTCTGAAGAAGCTTTTATCCAGTGCTTCAGTAGCTTCGGTCGTTGCGGTTTGGACATCATTTTTATCAATTGGAGGGCGGTCGGCTACTCGCCACGCATGCTTTCCCCACTCTTGGAGGAAATAAGGATAGCCGCCGGTGATCTCTACAATTGCCTCAAGGGCGGCTTCTTCTATTTCGGCTTCTTCATCCAAGAGAGGCTTTTTGATAGCCTCTTTGGCTGCAGGTTTTGTGAGAGGCCCAACTGACGGGTAGTCGAATAGTCTTTCTGCGTAAGATTTTGCATCCCCGGCGAGGCCAGCTACCTGAGGTAGTCCTGCCCCAAAAAGAATTACTGGCAGGCCGCTTTGGCTAATTGTGTGGAACGCGACAATTAATGCGCGAAGGTCTTCTTCGCTAAGATACTGAACTTCGTCCACAAGGATCGCTACGCTAGTTTCGGCGGCACGAGCGGCCTTGCCTACTGAAACTAAGAGGCCCGGTAAATCTATCTCCAGATTCCCGCTATCGGCTGTATGAGGATCATCCACCTCGACGTTGATTTCCCCAATGGTGACCCTAAACACGCTTGCGAAACCCTGCAAAGCCCCAAGTGCCTGACTTGCTAGAACTTTTGCCTGTTCTATCTTGCTAAGCCGAATCAGAACGCCTTTTAGCGCTGGCGCAAGATATTGGGCTAGGCGCTGGCCTTCGGGGGCTTCGAGCTTTACTAAGCTGTAGCCAATCTCCTCCGCCATTTCTCCAACTTTGTTAAGAAGTACGGTTTTGCCCACCCCCCGCAGCCCAAGGAACATCAAGCTTTTTTCGGGGCGCCCCCTCCGGATTCGGTGCAGAGCAATTTCTGCAGCAGAGATGATCTCCTCACGCCCTACCAGTGCGGGTGGGGGTGTTCCAGCGCCTGGCGCAAAGGGGTTCCTTAGTGGGTCCATTGCAATCGATCCTTGTTACTTTGAGTGATCTTTTACAGAATTACCATTCTATTGCGTGCTTCTTGGTTCGAAGTGTAGAGGCTTTATATGATATTATCAATCTATTTGTATCTTATTGCAACTGTTGGGTCCAGGAACTTGGGTCAAAGCAGGAGCTTGAAGCAGCGAAAATCATGGAGTCTACCTGAGCCAAATCACGGGTCTACCATTGAAATTGCAGGGCAGATTGGGCTGGTAAGCTAGTCATCGACGGGGGTGTGGCTATAGGGGTCAGTGGCCGCGATAGCGGCTCACCTGACTTGAAATGCCGCCCCCGTCACCTTGCATCATTCACCCAGGTCGTTCGGGATGGTGCCAATCCTCTAGCAGTGATCGTGGCTCTGACAGTAGACGTGACCGGTGAGTGATTATCTTTTTGTTTTACTACCCAGGGAGATAATTCATTGGCCTCACCATCGACAGGCATTCGGGTCAGCATCGATATTGGTTGTTATCAGCACAGCGTAGCCGTCGGTTTGCCCGATGGTCAGCTGTTAGATGAATTCGATATCACCCACGAACCGGCTGGCTTTACTGAGTTCTTCAATCGCATCGATACACGACAGCTTGAATACGGCGGCACGGTCAAAGTCGCCCTGGAAGGCTATAACGGCCATGCCAGGCCGCTCGACACCCTGGTCAGGCTGCACGAGTATCAGCTGTTCAATATCAATAATCTGAAACTGGCGCGTTTTAAAGAGATTTTTCTGGCCGCCGCCAAGTCCGATCGCATTGACGCCCGCAAAGGGCTTGAGCTGTTTCAGCTCGCCGATCACATTCCGTTGGCCAAAGGCGTGCTTCAGTCGGTCTCAGCCACCCCGGTGGTGAATGACCAGCTTAAACGGCTGACCCGTCGCAGGCGCGGCCTGGTCGATGAGAAGACGCGGATCAGTAGCCGTTTTCAGGCCGACCTCCAGGCAGTCTGTCCGGATCTTTTAGCGATTACCGGTAACGCAGAAAACAGCTGGTTTCTCAGTTTTTTGACCCATTGCGATCAATTAACCAAGCTTAGTCGCTTACGCCCCGATTCAATCAAAAAAATCAAAAGTGTCGGTCCAAAATTCGCGGCCATTATTACGCAATGGCAGCCCACGGCTCGGTTCAGCCATGAGGCCGACTACGTCGGCCCAATGATTATTGAAGATGCGTTACGCCTCATCGATCTCAAGGCACAGATCAAAGCCCTCCGCCATCAATGCGAGGGGTTAATGGAGGCGTCACACATAGCGACCCGGGTCGACTCCATTCCGGGTTTTTCGGTAATTTGTGCCGCTGAACTGGCCGGCGAGATCGGCACGATTGATCGGTTTAGAAACGATGGCAGTTTGGCGCTCTACCTGGGGATGGCACCGCTGACCAAAAGCTCAGGAACCATGAGAGGGGCGAAGGCGCCCCGTCACGTGAACAAACGAGCCAAAGCAGCGATGATGATTGGGGTAGACCGACATCGAAAGCAGGTGCCAGAGTCACAGCGTTTTTATGAGAAAAAGCGCCTGGAAGGAAAAGGTCACAATCAGGCAATAAGGGCGCTAGCGCGCCATTTATGCCGAGTGCTATTTACTATGCTAAAACAGCGCCGAGAGTACGAACAAAGAAGCCCATAGAACGCTGTTTACGCTTGCGATTTCTAGCGGGATGTTCAGGTCTTGCAATCCAGCAATAGACTCCTCCCTCCATCAGTCTCGGATGTTTTCAGGCTGTAGAATCATTCAACGGAAAATAGAATCAGTTTTTCTATTAGAATTTTCTAAAAATTGTAGTGCTACGCTTAACAAGAGCATGTTGTCGGACTGGATTTTGGCTGCGATCCATGGTTTTCTAAATATCAGACGTTAGTTATGGAGTAGGCATGAGTACGATTGAACGTCAAAAATATTTGCAACAAATAACTCAAAGATTAATTATATTTACAGGCACGATTCTCTGCTTGATGGCAGTTGGACTCTACCAGTTGAATAAACTGCCTGAAGGACACAAGCACTCCTATTTAGTATTGATCGTCTTTGTTTCAGGTCTACTTGGCGGGTTTGTAAGCATACAACAGAGATTACCAAGGATAGATGTAAATGAGCTTAGAGTTCTTTCAAGTTCATGGCTTACAATCACCTTGATCCCAATAAACGGTGGAATATTTGCGTTGGTCTTAATGGTTATATTTATTGGTAATATTATCCAAGGAACTCTATTTCCTACTTACCCCGAATTTACAATCAAAGACGCCGTAACATTTAAAGCATGGCTCTCCTCGACCTATCCTGCAAGCGGAACTGATGTTGCGCAACTATTGTTCTGGTCATTTGTTGCAGGATTTAGCGAGCGATTTGTACCACAGATTATCAGAAGGTCTGCATATGAAGTAAGTTCATCTCAGTCTGTTGGGATTGATCTTAACAAGGCAAATGGGGCCGACGCTCAAAATCGCGGCGATGAGTAGCAACGTTAGTAAAATCATGGGGTCGGGTCTTGTGTTCCCCCATTTCTCAAAGCCAGATACTACGATTCCAGTTCTGAATCGCGCTAAGTTAAGCAACCTAGCCTGGCCTCGTAAAAGCGCGAATCAGCGTTAATAAATAGTCGCTGAAAGATTATTTTTTTAGGTTTTGACCTACCCGTCCCCTGATGGCGCGCCTCCAAAGGCAGCAATTTTTCGGATAAGTGCAGCGCGCTGTTTGAGCGTAGCGAGTTCGCGCAAACCCGGAAAATGGTTGTCTTTGGAGGATGAGAGCGCAATTGGGGTGTCTTTTTCTTTGGTTCGTTTTTAGTCGATTCTGCGGTCGCTTTTGACCGCAGCTTATGAGACTTATGCCCCTGGTGCTTTTGGACAAGCAAAAGAAATGAACAACCTGCGTACAACCTAAACATTCAAACTACTTACTAACAATCGTCAAGCAATCGAAATTGGCGCGGTCGATCTGTTGCCCTTCCTGGTTTATGAACCCCTTCTCGACGATATAATTCGCCCCATGAGCGATGATGAATTAACACCCGAAGAAGCCATTCGCGGCAAGATTGTCAGTGAGACCGCAAAGATTGGCTGGCGGGAAATGATGCGGGAGTTTGCCGGTGGCAGAACCCTGCTAGTAACTGCTGACCTCGACATGATTGAAGTGGCCTACCAGATGCACCAGGACAATGCCCCGTTGCTGGCTGGCTGGTTAAAGGCTGAGCAGGTGCGACCGGTGAGTGATGACGAAGCTCGGCAGTGGTATGACGGTGACGAAACCGTCTGGGCCACGGTGGTGAAACCCTGGGTGCTGGTGCAGCTGGAGCAGCCACGAGTTAATTGACTGGCGAGGCGTGTATGATTAACGGCTGCGTCGCGGTCGCCGTCAGGGAGGTCGATCGGACGGATTTTCAGTAAGGTCGGCGGTTCGGCGGCCCATTCTCTGGCTAACAAGTTATCTATCGACAGGAGTAGAAAAATGGCGAAATACACCCCCAGCGAGGCGAAACAGTGGGCCCGCGAACATATTGTTAAATGCACCAATGCTCCCACCACTCCGTTTAACGCGGACTTTAGCCTGGACAAAGAAGGGCTGGCCTTTAACGTTAACAAGTACGCCGAAGTGGGCCTGTACGGGTTGATGACGGGCGGCAACATGGCTGAGGCGTGGAACATGACGCCCACCGAGTGGTACGAGTACACCGAAATTTGCGCCAAGGCGAACAACGGCCGGATGATGTTGACCTCGGTGGTGCTCGATCCCTCGCCGTTTACGGTGGTTGAGAAAGCCAACGTTCTGGATGGCCTTGGGTATGACCTGCTGGAGGTGATCAACCCGGTACTGCAGTTGCGTTCCGATGACGATATTTTTGGTTATTTCAAATATCTGAACGACAACCAGCCTCTGGCGATTGCGCTCTACAACACCGCAACGGCGGGTGTGGTGCTCAATCACGGTCTGGTAAATCGGCTGGCGGATCTGGAAAAAGTGGTGGTGATTAAAAACGGTCTGGGTAACCCGGCTGACACCATTGCCATGCGCAAAATGTGCGGCGATCGCATTGTGGTGACCGAGCCGAACGAGGCGTTTTTCCTGTGGGACGCGGCGGCCCACGGTGCTCAGGCGCTTTACGGCACCCTTGAGGTGGTCATGTTTGGTGAGAAGCGCGAAAAACTATGGCAGCTGATGGATCTGGCGCTGGCCGGCAAGGTGGATGAGGCGATTCCGGTGTTTCACGAACTCGAGCCGCTGCGTAATCTGCTGGGTGAAGTGTTCATGGCCCCGCTGTTTGGTCGTAACGTTTATAACCTGGCACCGATTAAGTACTGGATGGAATTGCTCGGTTACAAGATGGGCGTTTGTCGTCCGCCGCTGGCGGCTCAGGCCAGCGAGCAGGATAAAGCTCGCATCCGCGAGGTGCTGCTGCAGGAAGGGATTATTACCGAATCGGACGTGGCCCGCGCCGCCTAGTATTCGATCCCAATTAAAAAAAGCCCGGTGGGGGTCTCCCCACCGGGCTTTTTTTTTATCCGTTCTAAAGTGGTGATTAACGGATATGTTCGAGGATGCCGTCGAGCTCTTCGAGGTTGTTATAGCTAATCACCAGCTTGCCGGTGCCCTTGCTGGAGTGAGTGAGCTTGACGTTAGCGCCGAGTTTGCCGGCCAGGTCCTGCTCAAGCTGGGTGATGTTGGGGTCCGGCCGTTGGGGTTTTCTGGCAGGGGCTTTGTCACCAGCGCTGGCCGATTTTTTTACCAGTGCCTCGGTCTGGCGGACGGAAAGCTGATCTTTAGCCACTTTCCTGGCCAGTGTGAGCTGCTGCTCGTCCGCTGCGCCGAGCAGGGCGCGGGCATGCCCCATCTCCAGTTGGCCCGATTCCACCAGTTCGATTACCTGGGGCTGTAGTGAACGCAGCCGAAGCAGATTGGTAACGGCGGTGCGCGACCGGCCGACGGCATCGGCGACCTGCTGGTGGGTCATTTCAAATTCGTCGAGCAACCGGTTCAGGGCGTTGGCTTCGTCGATGGGATTTAAATTCTGGCGCTGTATGTTTTCGATTAGCGCCATGGCCATGGCGTCGCCGTCGTCTACCTGGCGGATGATGGCGGGGATTTCGTGCAGTCCGGCGAGTTGGGAAGCCCGCCAGCGGCGCTCGCCGGCGATAATTTCGTAGGCATTGGTGGCGACGGGCCTGACGACAATGGGTTGAATGACTCCTTTGGCCCGAATCGACGCGGCGAGGCTTTCCAGTTCTGCTTCATCAAACTGGGTGCGGGGTTGAAACGGGCTGCGCTGAATCAGTTCGATAGAGAGTGATTGCAGGCGATCACCCGGTCCGACGCTGCTGCTGGTTATTTTGTTAGCAGCGCTGCTGCTGAGCAGGCTATCCAGGCCTCGGCCCAGGCCGCCTTTGCGTTTTGCCATTTCGAATTCCTTGGTGGTCAGTTAGCCAGGGCGGCTGGAGTCGGTTTCTCCAGTGCGCGGTAGCGGCGAATAAATTCGCCCGCCAGCGCCAGGTAGGCGATGGCCCCTTTGCTGCGCCGATCATAATCAAAAATTGCCTGCCCGTAACTGGGAGCTTCTGCCAGGCGCACGTTGCGGGGGATAACGGTGCGGTAGAGCTTATCGCCAAAATGGTCACTGAGCTGATTGGAGACTTCCCGCGCCAGCCGGCTGCGGGGGTCAAACATGGTTCGCAGTAACCCTTCCAGCCGCAACTCGGGATTGACAGTTTCACTAATCGCTTCGATGGTTTCGACCAGGTCAGAGAGGCCCTCCAGCGCAAAATATTCACACTGCATGGGGATTAGCACGGTTTTGGCAGCGACTAATGCGTTAACGGTCAGCATATCCAGGGCCGGCGGGCAGTCGATCAGGATGTAGTCGTAATCATCAACCACGGGCTGGAGCTGATTGCGCAGCTGAAATTCCCGGCCCTCAATGCTCATCAGGTCCACTTTGGCAGCGGTAAGGTTGGCGTTGGCGGGCAACAGTTCGTATTGAGTCTCGCCGGTTTTGACGAGGGCATCGGCGACGCTCGCCTGACCCAGCAGCACCTCCAGGATGGTGGTCTCCAGGGCGTGCTTATCAATACCGCTGCCCATGGTGGCGTTGCCCTGGGCGTCCATATCAATGAGCATTACCCGTTTACGCGTGGCAGCCAGTGACGCGGCCAGGTTGATACTGGTGGTGGTTTTGCCGACTCCGCCCTTCTGGTTGGCAATGGCAATAATTCGGGTCATTGGGGGGTTGCCGCCGGGTTGCGCTTGAAGGTGAGCAGGTGCCGCTCCTGGGTCATGCCCGGAATGGCTAGCGGTGTGCAGGCGGTCATCGCCCAGTGGCTGGGCAGCTCGGCTAGTTCGTCGGTCGGTATACGGCCTTTCATGGCAATCAGGGTCCCGGTGGGTGTAACCAGCGGATCGGCCTGGTCGATGAAACTTGCCAGCGCCGAATAGGCTCGACAGATTACCGTATCAAATCTTTCTGTGGGAATGAACTGTTCTGCACGGCAATGTTCCACGGTGCAATTTTTTAACCCCAGCTGGGCAATGGCGTGCTGTACAAAGCGGGTTTTTTTCTGATTGCTGTCGAGTAACGTTACCGGACGCTGCGGTTGGCAAATGGCGATTGGCAAACCGGGAAAACCGGCCCCGCAACCGAGATCGAGCAGGGAGCCTTTGGTCGCCTCATCGCCGGGTGGCAGATGGGGCAAAGCTGCCAGACTGTCGAGCAGGTGACCGCTGACCATTAATTGTGGATCGCGGATCGCGGTGAGGTTATAGGTGCGATTCCACTGGTGCAACAAATCCAGCAGGGCCAGCAGGGTGCTTTGAGTGGCGGCGCTGGTTTCGATGCCGAGCTGGCCCAGGCCGTCACCCAGCAGCGAATCGCGGCGGTCGGAGTTGTTAATGGTTCAGGCCGCTGCGTCGGTGGGCAGTTTTTTTAGCAGGCCCAGTTTTTTCATGTGGACCAGCAGAATGGCGATGGCGGCCGGGGTGACGCCCGGTATGCGGCTGGCC
>CAJXVN010000118.1 GCA_913060775.1 uncultured Gammaproteobacteria bacterium
TACGAGATGTAGAGAGGTCTCGTGGGCTCGGAGATGTGTATAAGAGACAGGATCCTAACTTCCCAGCACCTAAAGCCGTGGTCTGGACCTCTTCAAAGCATGACTGGGTGAACTATCCGGAGGGTTGGCTGAGTTCGGATACGCAAGAGTTTGAGCGATGAAGGAGAAGGAGGACGTGAAGAAAGGGGTAGAAAATAGACTACTTGGGCCCGATCCCCAACCAACTAATACAGGGTAGATAAGCATCAGCAATTTTAATCGAGCATCGTGGGTACACTACAATAATTAGGATTGAATATGAAAAATTTCGTTAATCAGCTAGATAAAGAAACTAGGAAAGTTGATTTTGATTCATTTGATATATCAGTCAAAGAATTGGTTGCTATGTCAGATGAAGGAATTGTCGATATCGCACCCGAATATCAACGCCAATTTAGGTGGCCTGAAGAGAATCAATCAAGGTTAGTGGAATCAGTATTTTTAGGCATACCTGTACCAAGTTTATTTATGGCTGCTAATAAAGATGGCTCTTGGGAGCTTATTGACGGAGTTCAGAGACTAAACTCCCTAATACATTTTGTTGGCAACGAAGAACAGTTAAAAAAATTTGGTTTCAAAAACCCCTTGACTCTGAAGGGTTTGGGTGTATTAAGCGAATATAACGGCGCTTGTTTCAATGATTTACCTCAAACACTCAAATTAAAATTCTCATTAAGGCCTCTAAAAGTAACAACTCTAAGCGACAAGAGCGATTTGAAAGTTCGTTTCGACCTTTTTGAGAGGTTGAACACAGGCGGTATTAAATTAACGGATCAAGAAATCAGAGCGTGCGTATTTCGCGGCCAATTTAATGACTTTATTAGCGAACTCTCCGAAAACAAACATTTCAATGCTGTAGTTAACCTTCCTAGCGCAAAAGATAAAGATGGCACAAAGCACGAGTTGATATTAAAGTTTTTTGCCTACAAAAATGATCGAAACAGATTTGATCATAGCGTTGTAGGCTTTCTCAATGATTACATGGCTGATGCCTCCAACTCCTTTAATTACAAGAAAAACCGTTCTACATTTGAAAAAACATTTGAAGCGCTAGCTGAAGAGCTTCCTGAAGGTATTAAAAGAGGTAATCGAAAAACAACACCCTTTAATTTGTTCGAAGCCATAGCTATTGGGGCTGCAGATGCGGTAGAAGAGGGCTTCGATATTCGAGATAAAAGTGTTTCAGTGTGGATTGATGATGAGGAGCTAACCAAGCTTACTTCAAGCGCTACAAACTCTCGACCAAAGCTCAACGCACGCATCGGATATTGTTACGACAGGTTCAAATGATATGTATCAATCGGTTGAGCTGGAAATAACTGATAGGCTCAAAAATACCAATGAGCTGATTCGACATATTTCAAACTTGGAAAATGATAATCAAAACTCTGATTTAATAAAAATTCAGAAGGGATACCTTTTTGTTTCTCTTTATTCATCGATTGAGTATACGATTACCAATGTTGTTTCTAAATATTTGGAGGTATTAGCGCAAGAACAGTTGAAACCAATGGAGTATAAAAAATATCTATTGTGTGCAGTTCTTGACAGCAAATTTAATGCTTTAATTGGAAGTGGAAAGAGAAAGTTATGGGATAGGAAAAAAGAGTTTTTCGATGCGCTATTTTCCGATTCTCCTGCTGACATTGATGATTCAGTTTTTCCTACCGATGGGATCAATATATCAATAAAGCAATTACAAGATATTTGGATTATATTCCACCTTGATGGTCAAGCTGTACCAGACGGTTTTAATGCTTGGGTCTTGAATGAAATAAAAGAGCATAGAAATGCTATTGCTCATGGCCGAGAAAAGGCAGCTGATATCGGCGGTCGATATACGACTGAGACGCTTAAACGGCGGGTAAAAGACATAGAAGCACTTTGTTTTCATATTGTTTTATGTTTTAAAGAAAACTCGAATATTAAGGCATACCGATATACTGGATCAGTATAGAAGTACAAAAATCCGTTAGGGTTAAACCTAAACATCGTCGGTTCCAGGGGTCCGTGGATGTCTAGAATGTTGGTTGTCACTTTTGGTGCTAGAGGAGTGATTTACCAAAGAATAAACGGTTTCTTTTCTATTCATCGTCGATTAACTCTGCAGGTCACGCCTGAGGATCAATGTTCGGCTTGTCGGTGATTTCATAGTGAGGATTTTAAATATTTATATTATTTAACATAATAACCATTATGCGCAATTATATATCAAATAATGGAGAGGTTCAGGCCTCACCAGGTACCAATCGGGCGTCTCACCTGAGTTCTTCAATTGATCGCCCTGCGTCACCGCATTACTTGGCCGCGCACTATCAAGCTCCAATAATTATCTCGCAACGTTAGCCCGTGATGGATCAGCGTCGAGTCATCTTCAACCCAGCCAGCCAACGGTTATTCGATTTTCTCCGCGCGCCACCTTCGTAGCTGAGTCAATATCGGCTTCGGTTGGTGACTTTGAGGACTCGATGGTTCCAGGTCTTCCTCGCGTTCCCATTGTTCTATTAACTCAACGGCGTGATCGAAAGCGGCGCTAAAAGACCCGCTGTCCGGCAGCGCCTGACGGAAAAAGGCATCGCCAAAATAGGTGAATTCGGTGTTGTCATCACAGCCAAAAGAGGTTTTATCTGCTGCTGCGGCCGTGAAAATAAGCGTATGGTTATTTTTAAGCCGATCGATAAAACCACCGGAATAACAGGCCGACAGCACCACCACCTTCCATTTAATACCACTATCGTCGAGCACCTGCCCGAGTTCATCCGCACTCAGGTCTGGCAAGTCCATCCCGGACTGGTCAAAGGAGAGAACGTGGTCTGCCGAGCCGTGGGTAGTGAGATAAAGAAACAGAATATCCTGATCCCTGTCCATTGCTGCTGCAATAGCATCAATTCCGCGTCGTAAACTGGTGACGGTTGCCAGGGGCCGATGGTCGATGTGACGCCGGCTATTACTGAAAAACAAACCCCGTCCCTCAACATGATAATTAACTTTAAATTCCTGTTCTATATAATTGATTTCTCTATTAAATACCTCTTCATCTCCATAGGTCCCCAGCGCCAATACATAGAGCTCAACCTTGTCAGGATTACCGGGATTCAATGCGGCCAGGGATGTCTCCAGCCGGTCGGATTGACGATAGAGAAAATACTCACTGATCTGCTCCGGATGCTGAATGACGACCTGATCATCGCCGGAAACTAACCGGCCCCACTCCCAGACGCCGGTAAAACTGGTGACGCCGTCCACCGGTTCCGCGTGGGTGTAGCGGCCGGCACCATGAAACTGGTTGTACTTAAACTCGCCCTCATACCGGTTGCCCGCACCATCCACCCAGATACCCTGCCCTGAGTATTGTCCTTCTTCAAAGTTACCCTGGTAGTTCCGACCATTCGGGCCCCGGTATTCGCCCTCACCGTGCAGGCGGCCCTGCTTATAGTTGCCAATCATCTGGCGATCGTTAGCGGTGGTGATGCCCTTTCCATGCGGTTCCCAGTCGCTCACATCACCGACATACTCTGCCTGCGGCTCCTGCCAGGTTATGGAACCGCTTCCGGTGAATTCATCGTCGACAAAGTCACCGTCGTAGCGGATACCGTCGTTATCCGTAAAGACTCCCTGACCATGACGTTTGCCCTGTCTGAACTGACCTACATAACGACTGTTATCGGCGTAGCTGATCTCACCAAGACCATGAAACTCCCCCGCCACCATTTCGCCCTTGTAAATTGTCCCGCTAACTTCGCGCCAGGTACCACTACCGGTAAGCTGGTCATTATCAAATTCACCTTCCCATGAATCGCCATTGCTATAGATGATTTTCCCGTGGCCATGCATCAGGTCATGCTCAAAGTCGCCCACATAGCGAGTGCCATCGGCAAACTCCACGTGACCCTTTCCGAACAGCAGGCCCTGCCTGAAATTGCCAACCGCCAGAAACCCCGGCGGCCAAAAATAGGTCCCCTGTCCGTCAAACTGACCGTGACGGAATTCGCCTTGGTAGTAGCCACCATTTGCCCAATCAATACGACCCTGACCGGTCAACTGACCGTCAGGGTCGGTTTTGCCGGCGTAGACTCCGCCGTCGGCCAGTTGCAGGGAAGGAATCAGGCGCAGCTCGCCTGCTTGAAAAAAATAGCTTTGCGCAAGCCAGAAAGCGGCCAGAGACCCGGCCGTCAGGCCCAGCAGAAAAGTGAAGGCCGGTTTCATTTAGCCAGCTCAGGGATGGCGGTGTTCTCTAACCAACGCCAAGGAATCGCTCGGCATTCCCGTGACTGAGCTGATGGCGCTGTTCATCGCTCAGATTCAGATCATCGAGCCAGTGACCGGGGCTGCGTTCACGTATAACGAACGGATAATCGGAGCCCACCATCAGCTGGCTATCACCAAAAAGCTCGCGCAGATGATTCAGCGTGGGCAGGTCATAAACCAGGGTGTCGTAATAAAGTGCGCGGGCATATTCAAGCGGCGATTTAGGCAACAATTTATCGCCCAGGCCGCGCCAGCCGTGCATCATCCGTGGCAGCACCAGACCAAAACTGCCGCCACAGTGGCTAAAGCCAATCCGGACATCGGGATACTTATCCAGCAACCCGCCGCTGATGACCGAGGCGACGGCAAACGCGTTTTCGTTGGGAAACGCCACCAGGGCGGCCATGATTGGCGGCCCGACAAGTCGATCCATCCCCGCCGGGTGCAGGGCGTGAACAAAAATAGCCAGATCGTGCTCAACCGCTGCGGCAAATATAGGTTCAAATTTCGGATCGCCGATCGGCGTGCCATTCACGTTACTGCCAACTTCGATCCCCTGCAGGCCGTATTCTTTTTTAAGGCTGGCCATCTCTTTAGCCGCCAGTTCTGGATCCTGCAACGGCACCATGCCCAACCCAAAAAACCGATCGGGATCAACCGCCACCATCCCGGCAATGGTCTCGTTGGTATAGCGTGACATGGTCAGGCCATCGTCGGCGCTGAACCAGTAGGAGAGCAATTCCGGCATCGGTGAGAGCGCCTGTTTGGCCACCCCTTCACTGTCCATATCCGCCAGTCTCAGCGCCGCATCCCAGGAGCTGGTGGTCACTTCCCGAAAAGTTTTGCCGGCAATGGTCACCGCTTTATGACCGGCGGTTTCACAGGCGCACATACTTGGCCAGCGCTGTTCCTGATGGGTGCCCAGGTAGTCGGGAAACTGTTCGGGGACAATATGGGTGTGAACATCGATGATCATCGTGGATTCCCGTCGGTTATCGGTTTAAGAAACGTCCATCGCAGCGCAAGATGCCAGACCGTCAGAGCATGGTGCTGCCGCCGTTAACGCTAATCGTCTGGCCAGTCACGAAGGAGGCCTCCTCGCCGGCAAGGAAACTGACCATGGCGGCCACTTCGTTCATTTCGCCCGGTCGCCCCATGGGAATGACGCTGATAAATTTTTCAAATTCTTTAGGGTGGGAAGCCATGATGGCGTCGACCTGTTCGGTGCGTACCGCGCAGGGAGCCACCGAGTTAAAAGTAACGCCACTCTGGGCAAATTCCCGGGCCAGCCCCGTGGTAATGCCGTGCACTCCACCCTTAGCCGCATTGTAGGCTGCATGCTGCCAGAGTCCGTTACGTACTGAGTCGGCCCCGATACTGACAATACGACCGTACCCCTGCTCCAGCATGTGGGGCAAGGCCGTACGGCAACCCCAGATCACGGTCCAGAGATTTCGATCGATGGTGGTTTTAAGCGTTTCTGGCGTGTGTTCGAGGAAATTTTGAATCACTCCGCCGCCGGCATTGTTGACCAGAATATCAACCTTACCAAAGGCATCCAGTGCGGTCGTGAGCATCGCCTGATTGGTCTCTTCAGTGCACAGATCACCAATACTCACTGCCGTTTCCACCCCCCACTCTTTGGCGATAGCCGCCGCCGTCGCAGTGGCTTTATCGCCGTCCATGTCGGCTATCAGCACATTCGCGCCATGACGCGCGAGGTCGTTGGCGATCGCTTTACCGATGCCCTGCGCGGCACCGGTGACGATGGCACTGCGGCCAACCAGTGTCTGTGGCCGGCTCAAAGTTCTGTACCGACTAATTGTGGAGCGGCGTCCAGAATCGCACCGGTTGAAGCAAATTCAGGCGCGGGTTTGGCGCCCCAGTAATCCAGCGAGTCGGGACGGGGTTCCAGCACGCGAGGTTTGCGCGCTCCGACCTCGGGGAATTCTTCCATGCCAAAGCTATATTCGAGTGTCATGCCATCGGGATCCAGAAAATAGAAAAAGATACTACCGGAAGGCGGGTGCCGCCCCGGGCCGAAGACGACCGGCACCCCCAGCCGCTCCATACGGTAGATGGCCCGACCAATGTCGTCCATGTCGCTCACCATGAAATTGACGTGGTTAAGTCCGTTGCTACCGCCTCTTGGCAGGGCATTACCGCAGCCAAAAGTGTGGTGAAAAGGGTTGGGGAAACAGCGCATGAAGGCGATGAACCCATCGAGCCCATCGGAGACACGAAAATTCATGGTTTCCTTAAAAAACTGCAACGCAGTCGCCCACTCTTCAAAAGAAACAACCACATGACCAAGACGAGCAATTTTAGCGACCGTAGGCTGGTAACTGGCGCCCCGCTTTAGCTGATTGCAAAACAGCTCCAGACAGAGCCCCGTTGTGGGTTCCTGAAAACGAATCGTGCGCTGCTGGTAACCGGCTCGACACTCATCCGGGGCGACATCAACCAGCGTTAAACCCGCTGATTTCAGGTGATCAATCGCCACGTCAAACTGGTTTTCATCCTCAAGTTCCCAGGCAACCCGTTTCAGACCCGGTGTATCGGATTGATACAGGACGATATTGTGATGATCATCACTGCAGGAGAAAAATGCAGTGCCGTCTTCCGCCTGTTCGTTGAGCTGCAAACCGACCACGTCCCGATAAAAAGGCACGGATTTTTCCAGGTCAGTGACACCCAGCGCCACGTAACCGAGTTTCAAATAACGAATCATGATTCTGCTCCTCCGCCTGCCGACCCGTCGCCGTCAGGGTTATTACGATTATTGTTTTACGTTGAGTGATCGCCCCTGGTCGCGAGTGATCACCCGTCGGTGACTGGACCGAATTAGAGGATGATGCTGATCTGCCCCTGGGGGCGCAGCGCATGCAAATCCAGCATTATCCGTTTGCTTTTAATCTTAAAACTATCTCCGTCGGGTACGAGCGTCTGTTTGACGTGACAAACAAACTCATCCATACCCCGTTTGGCCCGATAAACCACCTGGTTGTATTCAACCCGAATTTCAGTCGGTTGCTGGTCAACAATGCGTACGTTGCTAATCAGGTGGCGCACTTTTGAACGCGGCCACTCGACGTGCGCAGTCTTTTTGGTTAACCGCAGTGCCCGCTGCGTGAGCCGGTGGAAATCATCATTAATGATAAAGAGCGCAGTTTCTTTATCGGCATCCGGGTTTTCTATCGGCGGCACCAGGTACTCGCTGTCTTCGGTATAGAGCGGATACCACTCCTTCATCCGCCAGCTATCGAGCAAATCCGCCTCATAATAGAGAAAATCTTCAACTTGTCCGCGGCTATAAGCGGCCATAACATCATCCTTTTATTATGTTGAGTAGCGCTTACGGCGCCTGTGCTGAACGAATAACCTGGTCGCTTACGCTGACATCAATTCGTTCCACCGGCGCCAGAAACTACGCATCTGTAATTCGTCATCACCGGTGTTTTCGGCCCGGTTCATGCCTTTGGAAATATCGTTCCAGACCACCTCTGGCATGTTCTGATAACCCATCTGACAGATCTGCAGCATCTCCACGTCATCGGGCGTGGCAAAGCCCGCCGGCCCCAGAAACTCCAGGAAGTTGTATTGACGGTATTTACGCACGTCCGGGTGTTCTTCCTTAGGCGCCAGGGAGACGGCGCTCACTTCCAGGTAGCCAGTGCCAACTGGCTGAAAGGTCCGGATGGTTAACGCCATGATGTCGTTGATTACCAGATTCGGAAAAATCAGGATGTTGCGGTTTTTCTGGGCAATACGTTGAGCCCGCTCTTCACCGTGTCGTTCAACCAGCCCGGCCATCATGCCGTCCACCGCTACCTTGCCTTCATCACCCCACTGCGGCACCCACTGCGCAACCGGGCGACCCCAGGGTGCTCCGTACTCAATGACCGCATGCCCATTGCCCAGCGAGTAGCAGCGACCACCGACATCAGTCGGGTTGAAGTCGGTACGAAAGGTACCGTTGGTCGCCTGAAGATAATCAAAGTAGGAAGCGTGGGCGGTCACCGCGTGATAACCGTCTGCGCTGTTCTCCAGCAATAATTTCCAGTTCGCCTCCATGCTGTAATCGTGACGGCCTTCGGTCACTTCCATGCCGATGGCCGACTGGTCCGCAACCAGATCAATCATGTCGGCTGCATCGGCCAGATATTCCACCAGTCCACCGGCAGCGGAATCAAAATTCACAAAGATGAAATCACGATAAACATCGCAATGGGCCACTTTGGTGCTGTCTCTTATACACATCTCCGAGCCCAC
>CAJXVN010000119.1 GCA_913060775.1 uncultured Gammaproteobacteria bacterium
GAGGTCTCGTGGGCTCGGAGATGTGTATAAGAGACAGGTGCTAAGACAGTTTAGGAACAGCAGTGGTGACGCGGTTGATAGCGGTTTGTTGCTCTATTTCCCGGCACCCAACTCTTTCACCGGTGAAGAGGTGGTAGAGCTTCAATGCCACGGCGGTCCGGTGGTGGTTGACCTGCTTATTGATTCGGCGACCCGGTTGGGTGCTCGGTTAGCCCGGCCCGGCGAGTTTAGTCAGCGAGCATTTCTTAATGACCGGCTTGACCTGGTTCAGGCTGAAGCAATAGCCGATCTAATCGATGCTACCAGTGAACAGGCGGCGTTGAGTGCGCAGCGGGTTTTGCAGGGCGAATTTTCGACCCAGGTGAATGCCCTTGCCCAGCAGATGATGAATTTGCGGGTTTACATTGAAGCAGCCCTTGATTTCCCCGACGAGGAGATCGATTTCCTAAAAGATCACCGAGTCACCGAATGGCTGGCGTCGTTACAAAAAAGTATCGCCCAGTTGCTGGAGTCCGCTACCCAGGGCAACTTGTTGCGTGATGGCATCCGGGCGGTCATTGCTGGCCCGGCTAATGTGGGCAAGTCCACCTTGTTGAACGCCCTCGCCGGTCAGGAGCGGGCCATTGTCACCGATATTGCCGGTACGACCCGTGATCTTTTGCGGGAAACGGTTTTAATCGACGGGTTGATGATCGAATTTGTCGATACTGCCGGTATACGGGACTCCGATGACCCGGTCGAACTGGCCGGGATTGCCCTTGCAGAGCAGGCGATAAGGGATGCTGACCTGCTGCTTATCCTCGATGCCGGGGCTGAAGCGTTACCCGACGCCGACCAGCTGCAGTTGCGGATACTGGAAATGGCAAAAAATGCCACGCCCATCGTTGTTACTAACAAAATTGATATCACCGGTCAGCCGGCCGTTGTGGTTGAGGACCGGGACCGGATTCATGTTCACGTTTCTGCCAAAAGTGGAGCGGGGCTTGAGCTGCTGCGCACCGAGATTGCGAAAGCGGCTGGATTCCGACCTTCCGATGATGGCGTATTTATAGCCCGTCGCCGCCACCTGGCGGCGCTATCGCAGGTTAGCCAGGCGGTTGAAGCAGGCAGCCGGTCCCTGGTAGAGCACGGCGCCGGTGAACTGCTAGCTGAAGAGCTGAGGGTTGCCCAGGAGTCCCTGGGTGAGATTACCGGTACGGTCACCAGCGACGATCTACTGGGTGCTATCTTTAGCAGTTTCTGCATTGGTAAGTGATTCTGTTATTTAAATACCCTGGAAAGTGATTGGAAGATAAACAACATAAACGGGTTCCGGTAGTGCTCTGTTTTGGCGGGCACGACCCCAGTGGTGGCGCAGGGGTGCAGGCCGATATCGAGGCACTGGCGGCGGGCAACTGCCACGCAGCGCCGGTGATTACAGCACTGACAGTACAGGACAGTGGTCAGGTCTACCGTTTTACGGCGGTGGACGCAGCGTTGCTTCGGGAGCAGGTAACCAGGCTAGTTGCCGATTTTAAACCCGCAGCGATTAAGGTAGGCATGCTCGGTAGTCTTGATGCGCTGGCCGTTGTGGTGGAGGTGGCCAGGCAGTATCCCCTGCTGCCCCTGGTGGTCGACCCGGTGTTAGCGGCCGGTTCTGGAGGGCCGCTTGGGGAACAGGGAATGGCTGCACATCTGCTGGAAAAACTTATTCCCCTGGCGACATTAGTGACACCCAATACCGAAGAACTCTCGGCGATTACGGGTGAGAAAGCTACTGATCTGGCCGCCCAAAAATTGCTGGCCACCGGCTGTAAGGCCGTGCTGGTCACCGGTACCCACGCACCGAGTGAGGACGTTACCAACATGCTTTATCGAACTGATAGACCGCCACTGGCGCAGGACTGGCCAAGATTACCCCACTCCTACCATGGCAGTGGCTGTACCTTAGCCAGCGCCGTCGCCGCAGGGCTGGCCCGTGGCAGTGACCTGGAAGCGGCGGTAATCGAGGCGCAGGCTTACACCTGGAATAGTCTCCAGCACGGCGAGCAACTCGGCTCGGGGCAATGGATACCTCGGCGGGTACGATCTTGACTAACCGAAAGGTTCCGTCCGGTCTCTACGCGATTATTGATACCGGAATAACGGCTGAAAATGAACTGCTTTCACGGGCCGCAGCGGCCATCACCGGTGGCGCCACCACATTGCAATATCGGGACAAGAGCGCGGATTCAGAAAAACGCCTGGATCAGGCGACGGAACTGGCTGAACTATGCCGATCCCGAGGGACTATTTTTATCGTCAACGATGATTACGAGCTCGCCGCAGCGGCGGGTGCTGATGGTGTTCACCTTGGTGAAGAAGATGGCCAGCTGGCCGCCGCGCGAGAAACATTGGGGGCCAGAGCAGTTATTGGAATTTCCTGCTACAACCAGGTGGAAACCGCAATAAACGCAGAGCAGGAAGGCGCCGATTATGTAGCCTTTGGTCGTTGTTTCCCCTCCGTGACCAAGCCCGGGGAGCGCTACGTAACCCTGGACCAGATTCGCGACGCTCGTCAGCGGGTTAATCTGCCTATCGTCGGGATTGGCGGCATTACTCCGGCGAATGTCAGGCAACTGACCGCTGCGGGTGTGGATGCTGTCGCCGTCATCGCAGCGTTATTCAGCGTCGCCGATAGCGAGTCAGCAGCGCGTGAAATATGTGGGCAGATGCACCACAGGTGATGCATTTCGCACACTTCCTTTAATTTAGGGGTTACCCGGAACGGCTCACAACACGGGGCCGACAGCGGGTGTGGCCCAATCAGAACCGGAGCAATCCATGAGCAGCGATAACCACGAACTCTTCCAGCACGCCTGTCGGTTAATTCCTGGCGGGGTTAACTCGCCGGTCAGGGCGTTCAATGGGGTCGGCGGAGAACCGCTATTCATCGATCGGGCAGCCGGGGCAGAGGTAATCGATACCGAGGGGAACCGATATATTGATTATGTCTGTTCCTGGGGACCGATGATCATGGGCCACGCTCACCCCGAGGTTGTCGAAGCGGTCAGTAACGCTGCCGCGAGAGGTACCTCTTATGGCGCGCCCACCGCCGCCGAGACGGACCTGGCTGAACAACTGGCCGTATTGGTGCCATCAATTGAGCAGGTGCGGATGGTCAATTCGGGCACAGAGGCGACCATGAGTGCGATTCGCCTGGCACGGGGAGTCACGGGGCGCGACAAAATAGTTAAATTTGAAGGCTGCTATCACGGCCACGCCGATAGCTTGCTGGTTAACGCCGGTTCCGGAGCGCTAACTCTGGGTGTGCCCTCCTCTCCGGGAGTTCCGGATGCGCTGGCAAAATTAACCCTTACCCTGCCCTTCAATGATAGCGAAGCGGCCGATAAGCTGTTCAGTGAACTGGGAGATGAATTAGCCTGTGTCATCGTCGAGCCGGTGGCCGGTAACATGGGCTGTATTCCACCGGCAGACGGGTACCTGGAAAAATTGCGAGCGCTCTGTGACCAACACGGGGTGCTGCTCATTTTTGATGAGGTAATGAGTGGTTTTCGGGTCGCCATTGGTGGCGCTCAGGCACGTTACGGCGTGACGCCGGATTTAACGACACTCGGTAAAGTCATCGGCGGTGGTCTGCCAGTTGGAGCCTTCGGTGGTCGGGCCGAGATCATGCAACAACTGGCGCCGGTGGGACCGGTTTATCAGGCAGGAACGCTTTCCGGGAATCCGTTAGCAACGGCGGCTGGATTAAAAACCCTGGAACTGATCACGCGGCCCGGCGTGTTTGACGCCATTGTCAGTAAAACTACCCAACTTACGGAAGGCATCAGCGCGCTGGCGCAGCAACATGGGATACCCCTGGTGATTAATCAGGTAGGCACTATGTTCGCGCTCTTTTTTACGGATGCGCCGGTGGTGGCTGATTTTGCTGCAGTCAGTCGTTGTGATACGGCTCGCTACGCCCGGGTTTTCCACCTCCTGTTGCAGCAGGGTGTCTATCTGGCGCCTTCCGCCTACGAGACCGGGTTTGTCAGTGCCGCCCATGGCGACGAAGAGATTCTGCGAACCTTGCAGGCGGTGGACGCGGTGTTTCGACAGCTTTGAACGGGTTGATTGCAGCCCGGTGGGAAAACAATCCTCACAAATTTTCAAATCTTAATGCGAATGATTATTAATTGGGTTATCATCCCTCGCGCTGGCCGGCCTGGCCAGTGGCTTGTTTAAGCATAAAAAGCAGACAAATTAAGAGGGATTTTTACGATGACCATCAAAATTACCGCCCGGTGGTTGGCGGCGCTGTTGCTAGCTGCGCCAGTAGTCACGGTTCAGGCGGATGAGCTTAGCGACTTAAAGGCAATGTTGCAGCAGGCGCTGGAGCGAATCGAACAGCTGGAGAATCAGCAGCAGGAGATGTCAGCAGCACAGGAGACCATCGTTGAACAGGTGGAAAACAGCGCGGCTTCACAGCTCGCACAGTGGGCGGAGAAAACCAGTATTGGTGGTTACGGCGAGGCACACTGGAATAACACCAACCTCAACGATGAAATAGACCTTCACCGATTTGTGCTGTTTTTTAGCCACCAGTTTACCGACGACCTGCGCTTTCAATCGGAATTTGAAATAGAGCACGGCGTTGCCGGCGAAGGTAAAAATGGTGAGGTTGAGATAGAGCAGGCTTACATCGAATATGACATTAACGACCGGCACCGGGTCGCTGGCGGTGTGTTTCTGGTGCCGGTGGGTATTCTCAACGAAACTCACGAGCCCAACACCTTCTACGGGGTTGAGCGCAACAATGTTGAGAAAAACATTATTCCCTCCACCTGGTGGGAAGCCGGCGTAAAGTTCAGTGGCGACCTGGGTGGTGGTTTCGGTTACGACCTGGCGTTGCATTCCGGACTGGAGGCTTCCAAAAGCGGCGTATTTACCTTTAAGCCCCGCGACGGCCGCCGAAAAGTCAGTGAAGCGCCGGCTAAGGATGGGGCTGTTACCGCCCGCCTGAAATACACCGGTGTCCCGGGTCTGGAACTGGCTGCCACCGTGCAGCGCCAGGGGGATATGACTCAGGGCGATCCCTTCACCGATCAAGCCGAAGGCCTGTTAACGGAAACCCACGTGGTTTACAACCGTGGCCCCTTCGGTCTGCGGGCGCTTTACGCCATGTGGGACATTGATGGCGCCGAAGCTAAAGCCCTGGGCCGGGATGAACAGGATGGCTGGTTTATCGAGCCTTCTTATCGGATTAACTCCAGCTGGGGACTGTTTGCACGTCGCTCCAGCTGGGATAATGCAGCCGGTGGTGGTGGTGACAGTGAGTTTAAGCAGACCGATATTGGCGTAAACTACTGGCCCCATCAACGGGTGGTAATCAAGTTTGACTGGATGAATATGGATGCCCCTACCGGCCAGGCCGACGAAGACGGATTTAATCTGGGTGTTGGTTACCAGTTCTAAAATAGGTAGCAGGATTTCGGGTCTACAGTCCCGATTAAAGCAGAGCGCCCTGGGGGCGCTCTGCTTTTTTTGTTGCCTGCCGGTTCATAGTACCGAGTACCAGTCACGAGAGGGATTTTTACAGACCGTGTTTGGCGATCAGGTCCCGGCGCCGCAAACCGTTTGGCTGCGCGGTAGTGTCCGTGAAAATGTCGAGACCATTCTGGGCCATCGCTACCCCGCGCTTCGTATTCGGTACTGGGCAAAACGGCCCGGTGCGGAAACCCTCCGTTCGGCCTGGATACTGGACGAGATTGGTAAGGAATTACCCATTACCGTTGGCCTGGTTATCGACGATGAGGTGATCGAATCGGTGCAGGTGCTGGCTTTTCGAGAAAGCCGGGGTGGAGAGGTTCGTTATCCGGCGTTTACGCGCCAGTTTTCGGGTCTTTCATTGCTGGAGAACCAGCAGTTAAGCGGCACCATTGACGGTATTTCTGGTGCAACCCTATCGGTGTCGGCGTTAAAACGCCTGGGACGGCTCGCACTCTACCTCCACCAGCAAATCTCCCCACGTGAATAAGAGACTCCGCGCGCGAGCAGAGCGTTGGCGTGTCTGGCATCTCTGGGCCGGGCTCTGTTCCGCCGTGTTGTTATTGAACCTTGCCATCACCGGTATTTTCCTTAACCACACCGATGACCTGGCTCTGGACCGACACCATGTAAATTATCGTCCGTTGTTACAGTGGTACGGTTTCAAACCGCCGGGCAGAGCTGCCCGTCTCTACGTCGAAAATGGCCAGTTACTTCAGCTGGATGAGGGGGTTTATCTCAATGGTCAGCGCGTAGCGGATAGCGTGGAGCCGGTCATTGCCGCCTGTTCCTGGTCCGAGCTACTCTTTGTGCTTACTGCTACCAAAATTACTTTGCTGACGCCCGGCGGTGAACTGGTAGAAACGGTTAACCTGCCGGCAAGCGTGATAGGACAGGTCGACCGTGCAGGCTGCAGTGTTGGTGGCCCGGTAATCGAGTCGGCGGGACAGCTATTATCAACGGATGAAATGGCCAGTGAGTGGCGGCGGGTACCCGGTCAACCAGACCTGTCGTGGTCGACTCCGGAGCTGCTGGTTCCCCAGGAGCGGTCTGAGGCCTACCGTCTTTACCATCAGCACTCGCTTACCTGGGAAAGGCTCTTGCTCGACCTGCACAGCGGCCGTCTGCTAGGTTTGCCCGGTGTGCTGCTGGTGGATGCGGCGGCCTTGCTGCTGTTATTACAGCTGGTCAGCGGGGTCTACCTGTTCCTGCGTACCGGCCGTTAGCCGGGTAGTCCGCATTCAAGTTCAAACAACTGCTCAACGGTTTCCCGTTTACGGATCAGGTAGTGGGCGTCGCCGGCGACCATGACTTCGGCAGGGCGAGGTCGGCTATTGTAATTTGATGCCATCGTAAAGCCGTAAGCGCCGCAGCTCATCACTGCGAGCAGGTCCCCTTCCTGCAGCGCTAACTGCCGCTCCTGGCCAAGAAAATCACCCGTTTCGCAAACCGGACCAACAATGTCCCAGGCCATAGTAGCCGGCGGGCTGTCGGTCGAAACCGGCTCGATATCGTGCCAGGCGTTATAGAGCGCGGGCCGGAGCAGGTCATTCATTGCTGCGTCGACCAGCGCAAAATTTTTCTCTACGCCCGGTTTCAGACCGATGACCTGGGTCACCAGCACCCCGGCATTACCCACCATGCTGCGGCCAGGTTCCACGACAATGGCCTCCTTGCGCCCGTTGAACAGGGTGAGTATTTGCTGGGCATACTCGTCAAAGGAGGGCGGTTGTTCGTCCTGATAGCGAATGCCCAGCCCCCCGCCAATATCAATGTGATCCAGGTCAATCCCGTCGGCTCTCAGTTGGTCGACTAGCGCGAGTACGCGGCTAATGGCATCAACCAGGGGTTCAAGATCGGTTAACTGGGAACCAATATGGCAATCAATTCCCTTTGGTGACAGTTGGGGAGAGCTGGCTATCCGGGCGTAAATTTCTGTGGCGGTGGCGATGTCTACGCCAAACTTGTTTTCTTTGAGTCCGGTCGAAATATAGGGGTGTGTTCGAGGGTCGACATCCGGATTGACTCGCAGCGCTACCGGCGCGGTAACCCCCAGGTCACTGGCAATTCGCTCCAGGCGACCAATCTCGCTGACTGACTCGAGGTTTATGCAGCCAACCCCGACGGTGAGGGCCTGCTCCAGTTCTTTATCGGTTTTGGCAACGCCGGAAAAGACTACCCTGGCTGGATCACCGCCAGCGGCGATTACGCGAGCCAGCTCGCCGCCGGAGACGACGTCAAAACCGGATCCCATCCTTGCCATCAGGTCGAGCACGGCTAAATTGGAGTTCGCTTTTACGGCGTAGCAAATCTGGTGGGGGTGGGGTGCTAGGGCGGTATCAAGTTCCTGCCAGGCGGATTCGATTGCTGTCCGCGAATAGACATAACAGGGAGTGCCATAGACGGCGGCGATTTCTGCCAGCGATAACTGGTCGGCGTGCAACTGACCGCCGCGGCGAACAAAGGCGCTAGTCAAGGTAATCAGCGGCTGGTGGTGAGCTGACTGGCAGGGGTTTCCGGGTGGTAGAGCGGCCCCATCTGACCGCAGCCTCCAAGTAGATGAAGCGCCGTCAGGAGAAGGGTGATGTTTCGCGCCAGTTGCCAGCAATTTTTCATGGATAAACGTCGGTAAAGTGGTGTTGGGAGCGCAAGTATTGCTGCTGGTGAAATGAAATTCAAATTTCCAGCGGTTGTGGCAACGCTTCGTTGACCTGAGGCTCCCGGATTGTGGCGGTGAGGCGCTCCTCGATGGATTTTTTATAGTTAAAGAAATGGATGCTTTGCAGCGGCGCCGCACTGGCGGCAGGCTGTTCGAGTTCTACGTCGGTGATGAACACGGGGTAGTTTTCACGGTTTTTACGACGACTGAGGACCTGCAGCGCGACCTGCTGATAAAGACTGGCTCCCAGTTTCAGCGAAGAAAATTCCTCCCCGTTGAAGAAAATGGACAACGCCTGACTGCCGCTGCTGGATGGGGTCGCGAGAACGTGAATAT
>CAJXVN010000120.1 GCA_913060775.1 uncultured Gammaproteobacteria bacterium
TATCCTCTTCGTCGGCAGCGTCAGATGTGTATAAGAGACAGGAGAATATCGGTTCCGATCCCGCTGCGGTTGATCAGCTGGTGGAGCTAGCAGAGATGACCGGGTCAGTGGTGGTCGAATCGCAGCAGCCCGGATACATTAATTTTCCCCGTGATCACGATCTGCACGGGGGCTTTGCGCCGGGGCCTTATCTGGCCACCACCGATGCCGTGTTACTGCTCGATTGCATTGTTCCCTGGTATCCGCCCTCTGCGAGCCAGCCTAAAGATGCCACCGTGATATCCATCAGCGATGATCCGCTGCGTGAACGGGCGCCTTATTTCGGTATTTCCTCCGACCTGACCCTCGTGGGCGATGCCCACGTGGCGCTTACCCAGTTGCTTGAGTTAATGCCGAATAAACTGCGTGGCAAAAAGAAAGCAGCCAACGCTCGTCGCAAGAAAATCGGTGAAGCTAATCGCAAACGCCGGGCCAGCTGGAAAAAAGTCTGCATGGCACAAAAAGCGTCGGTGCCAATCGATACCCGCTGGTTTGCACTGGAGTTCGAGAAAGTTCTCAACGAACACAACGCTATTTTGATAGACGAGACCATACTCACTCACTGGACCATGGCGGAGACCATGAACGACCTGAAGCCCGGTAATTTTGTTAACGCGCTGAGTGGTGGGCTGGGTATCGGCATGGGTATCGGCATGGGAGTAAAGGTCGCCAATCCGGATCGGCCGGTGGTGACTATCGTCGGTGACGGTACCTTTAACTACAACGCGCCCCTGCCGGCGCTGGGGATGTCGACAGAATATGCCCTGCCCATGCTCACTGTAGTCGCGAATAACGGCCACTATCGAAGCATGAAAATGGGGATTGAAATGTTGTATCCAAAAGGAGTGGCACAGAAAACTGGCACCTACTACGGGGCCGAGATTGACTCGACCATTAACTACGCGTCACTTGCCGATGCAGTGGGGGGGTATGGCGAGGAAGTCAGCGACCCGAAAGAAATTCGTCCGGCCCTGGAGCGTGCCTTTGCGGCAATGCGCGAAGGTAAACCGGCGGTGCTGGATGTGAAGCTCGGAGATGACATGGAATTTCTGGCGCCGATGTTTGCCAAAATCATGCAGGAGTAACCGGTTCGGTTCCAGGAGTAAATAGCGAGTCCAGGCTGGCAGGGTCATCACCCTGCCAGCCTTTTTTTGAGGAGAGGAAAATGTTTGTTAGAGATTTCATCCATCGCGCGGCGCTGGCGTTTCCAGGAAAACCCGCCTTTATCGATGGTGACCGCACGCTCACCTGGCCGCAGGTTGATCAGCGCTCCGATCGGTTTGCCGTTGCACTACAGACGCTGGGCGTGACGAAGGATGACGCGGTGGGCCTGCTCTCCTACGAATACATGGAAGTGATGGAGCACTGGTTCGCCTGTTTGAAGATTGGCGCTCGCCGCACCGGTATCAACTGGCGATATTCAGAGCGGGAACTGCTGCACATAATGGCTGATAGTGAGATCAAAGTGCTGCTGATCTCTGCCGAATGCGTGCCACTGGTTGAAAAGCACCTGGATGATTTTCGGGGGCGCGGTATTGTCCTTATCGGGTATGGCGCGGACCACGGTCTGGAGCAGGATTACGAGACCCTGTTGCTGGCGAGTACTGGAACGCCCCGGCGGCCTGAGCTGGATGATGCTGATATCGCCATGATCAGTTACACCTCTGGCACCACCGGACTGCCAAAAGGAGCCATGCTTACCCAGGGTGCGGTGCGTGAATCGCTGGTGCATACCGCTTTGGCCCTGGGGGTCACCGCCGAAGATGTGTTTTTTATGCCCGGTACCACGCCGGGAGTGCCGATTTTATTGAATTCCTTCGGGCTGGTCTCTGGTGCGACCACGGTATTGCCTAACGGACTATTTACCCCGGAGAGGTATTTACAGGCGATTGAGGATCACCGCGTAACCTTTACCGGCGGCGTGCCCACCATGTTGTTGCGGGTGCTCGAAGCGAAGGCCGCGGGCAACTACGATATCGCTTCCGTGCGCTGCATTTGCTACGGCTCATCGCCAGCAACCCCAGCGCTCATTCGTGATCTCTACGCAAATTTTAATTGTGATCTGGTGCAGTTTTATGGTCTTACCGAGACCACCGGTGGCTGGCTGACTTTTCTGCGTCACCAGGATCACCTGCGCGCGCTGGCCGGTGAAGAGCACCTGTTAACCTCCTGCGGCAGAGCCTCGCCCCACGTTGAGATATCGGTAAGGACGGCCGACGGAGAAAAACTACCCGCCAACGAGGTGGGAGAGGTTTGGGTGCGCGGTGAAATACTCACCGCCGGCTACCTGAATCGGCCCGAAGACAATGCCGAGCTGTTCCGGGACGACTGGATTAGCACCCATGACATGGGTCGCCAGGATGAGGAGGGGTTTCTCTACCTCACCGATCGAAAGAAATTTCTGATCATTACCGGGGCGTTTAATGTCTATCCGGTGGTGATCGAAAACGTACTCGCTGAACACCCGGCCGTGCGAGAGGTGGCCGTGATCGGTGCGCCTCACCCGGACTGGGGTGAGGCCGTGGTGGGTGCTGTGTCGCTCAACATCGGCGCCGAAGTAAGCGGCGACGAGTTAATCGAGTTCTGCCGCGACAAGGTGGGTAAGTGGGAAGTGCCCAAGTTTATCGACATACTCGATGAACTGCCCCACGGTAGTACCAACAAGATTGCCAAACACCAGGTGCGTCAGTGGTACCGGGATGATCCTCGGCGGTTGCCCTGGGGATAATCGCGGGTTGCAAGTAAAAGGGCGAATCGCCTACTGGCTTTTGTGAAACCGGGTGGATTGGTATTTCAGCGCTAATCCTTTCGGGGTAATCTCAATAATCTGCCCGCCCTGAGGCAGCGCGTCTCCTTCCTGAAACCGGCGACCATTAATCAACACCATCCGTTTAAGTGGATCAGCATCGTAGACATGAATACCGACCCGTAACTGGAGCAGTTGTTCCGGTAGTCGGTCGGCGACTTCATAGCTTTCCGGCAGCTCCTGCCAGTTGTCGGGAACCAGTTCAATCACTCGGGAAGAGATGTTTTTCTCAGGTCCGTTACTGGCCATGGCTGTCGTTGCCGGCTGGGTGACCGCTGGCGGGGTCGCGACGGGCGGTGTTGCATCTGACGATTGGGTCACCGTGACCACGGGAGTCTGGTTCTGCACCGGCGCGGAAATGTTCGCCGGAGCGCCCGGCGATGGTGGTGGATTTGGATTAACCACCGCCATCAATAGCAGGGAGGGGTATTTGCTCAGAGCAAACCAGATTCCGGTTGCGATCAGGGTTAAAACAACCGCTCCGATTGCGCCATAGCGGACAAGCTTGTTGCTAGCCCGCTGGGGCGGCAAATTAACGACCGGTCCCAGCGCACGGTCGCGTTCAGTTTTGCGCATGGCATCAAGGATGTAGGACATCAGGATTTGTTAACCGGAGCGTTACGGGTGACGGGTTCCGAAGGATCGTTGGATTCGGCCTGGCTGGCGGGAACATTTGCCGACCAGGGCGCCCAGAGAATTACCAGCAGAACAATGATGGCCGTCATAGCAGCGGTTGCCGCCCCAAGCGCCCGTGGCCAGGGATTAGCAACGGAGCCATGGAAAAGCTCCTGGCCAGCACGATCGATGATTCGCGGAGTCACGGCGCTCAACTCTTCACTGTAGGCGCCGAGCAGGGCGCGGTCGCAAAGGGAGTTGATGAGTCGCGGTACGCCGCCGGTGAGTTTGTGAACCCGGCGAATCGCCGTCTCGGTAAACAGGTTGTTGCCCATCCCGGCTACCGCCAGACGATGGCCGATGTAAGCCCTGGTCTGGTCTGCACTGAGCATACCAAGATGATAGCGGGCGGTTATGCGTTGGGCGAGCTGGCGCAGGTCGTGGCGCTTAAGCAGCTGACGCAGCTCCGGCTGGCCGACCAGTATGATCCGTAACAACTTTTCCTGGTGGGTTTCCAGATTGGTCAACAGGCGAATCTGTTCCAGCGATTCGCGGCTTAAATTCTGTGCTTCATCAATAATGACGACAGAATGGTGACCCTGCTGGTGCTGTTCCTGCAGATAGTTATTGAGGAGATCGATAAGGGTTTTCAGGCTGCTGCTGTTGCCCGGGTAGGCAACTCCCAGTTCATCGCAGATGGATGCGACCAGCTCCTGCGCAGAGAGCATTGGGTTGGTGATCAGTGCGACATTTATTTGTTCGGGTAGCTGGTCGATCAGCGCACGAATAACGGTGGTTTTGCCGGTTCCTACTTCGCCGGTGAGCAGGGCGAAACCGCTATTCTCACCGATGCCATATTGCAGGTGGCCAAGGGCCTCCTGATGCTGCGGGCTGGGATAAAGAAAACGCGGGTCCGGCGTAATTGAAAACGGTCGTTCCCGCAGGCCAAAGTAGGTTTTGTACATCGCTGCCGCGTGGTTGAATTTGAAACATGGAAACTGCCCGCCCCCGGGTCCGATGGGAGCCGGGGCAGGGCAGTGTTAACTGCCGGTTAGTTTACCAACAGGGTGGACCAGCTTTGCGGTTTGATTATCGACGATCGACCGCGGCGGACCATGTGGACAGGTATCTAGTTTAAAGCTCTTCCAGGGCCTCGGCTGCCAGCTGCCGGGCATTGGTCAGGTCGACCTTCCCGGTGCCCAGTTTCGGAATCGCCTCCACCGCAAAATAGTGTTTAGGTTGCATTAGCGCAGTCATATCGCTCTGCAGTACCCGGTCGCGCAGGCCCAGGGCGTAGTCAGGATCATCGATCATTAATACGATCTGTTCCCCTTTGCTGGGTTCCGGCAGTGCCACCGCCAGTAGTTCGACGTCGGCATCGCCGAGCAAGGCGGCAATTTGCTGTTCTACCGAACTGAGGCTGACCATTTCGCCGCCGAGTTTCGCAAACCGGGAATAGCGGTCGAGGATGGACAGAAAGCCATCTTTATCGAGCTTGCCCTTGTCGCCGGTTTTGTACCAGCGCAGGCCGTCATGTTCGATGACTACCTCAGCAGTTTTATCCGGGTCATCCAGGTAACCCTGCATGACCTGGCTACCACCTACTAGTACCAGCCCTGCTTCATCGGTGGGCAGTTCTGCCAGGGTTTCGGGATCCACAATGCGTATCCGTGTGCCCGGCAACGGCAGTCCCACCGAGCCCGGTTTGTTGCCGGTTTGCACCGTGCCGGACTGATCCAGCAGCAGATCGGGAATGTTTACCGTGGCCACGGGGGTAGTCTCGGTAGTGCCGTAGCCCTCAAACACGGTTTTACCAAATTTGCTACGAAAACCATCGCGTACTTCGGCCGGTAACCGTTCGGCGCCGGTCACCACGATTCGCAGGCTCTCAAACATCAACGGATGGACCTTTTTGCTGCGCACGTACATCCGCAAAAAAGTGGCGGTGGCGATCATCACCGTCACCCGGTGTTTAGTCACTAGTTTGGCAACCGCGCGAGCGTCGGTGGGGTCCGCCTGACAGACCATGGGGATGGCTTCCAGCAATGGCAACAGGGTAGTAACGGTGAGGCCAAAGGCATGAAAGGTGGGCAGGGCATTGAGCATCACGTCGTCGTCATCGGCGTTAAGCACGCAGGCGACCTGTTTAATGTTGGCGACAATGTTGCCGTGACTGAGCATGACGCCTTTGGGCGTACCTTCGCTACCACTGCTAAAAAGGATGGCCGCGGTGTCGGTGAGGCGGGTGTGCCGGGTATGCAGCCAGATCAGCAGGCCGGTGGGGAAAAATTTGCTTTGCAAGAACGCCAGGGCGAATCGCCAGGCAGGTATCTGCTCGCGCAGATCCTCCATATAAATCAGTTCGACTGAGTCCCTTAGTGGGGTCAGGTCGATACCGCGTTTTTCCAGCTTTGTCAGGAATAACCGTGATGTCAGAACCGACTTGATTTGCGCTTTCTGAATGCACCCGGTCACCACGTCGACGGGAGCCGTGTAGTTCAGGTTAACAAGGGTGCGGCCACCGATCAGGGCGGCCAGATTGGCGATGACCGCCGCGGCGGAGGAAGGCAGCAGAATACCGATGCTATTAGCCTGGTTCAGCGTCGGTTGAAGTTGCCGGCGAAATGCGAGTACCGCCGCGAGTAACCGGCTATAGGTGAGCTGATTGTCGCCGTCGATCACGCTGACCTTTTTGGCATGGCTGCGGGCGGTGCGAATAAAACTCGCGGGCAGGCTCTCCAGTCCGCTGACGTGCTCATCCCAGGCGTGAATGGATGTTTCCTGTACCGCCTGTTTTACCAGCGCCGCGTCACTATTACAGGGGAGTGGTTCGCCAAAAGCGACGGTTATCAGGCGGCTAAATTTAGACCCCTGAGAACTTCTGCGATAAGCCCCACTGGAATAGGAGAGCTGACTACCCCAGAGACCGTGCAGGTAAAAAGGCACGATGGCCGCGCCTGAGTTATCCGCGGCCCGTTCAAAGCCAGAGCGAAAAATACTCAGGTGCCCGTTGCGGCTGATGTGGCCTTCGGGAAAGATTGCGACCACTTCCTTGCGCAATAACGCGTCGTGCACGTTCGCCAGGGCATCCTTGCTGGCTCCGGGGGCGATTGGAATCACCCCAAACAGGTCAAGAAACCAGCGCAGGTACCATTTTTCATAATAACTTCGAGCCATGACGAACCGAATGGGTCGCGGTGAGGCCATCTGTAAGATGGCCCAGTCCAGCCAGCTGACGTGATTACCCAGCAGCAGCACGCCACTTTCACGGGGCATGTGGTCCATGTTGACCACCTGCAGTCGGTAACGGGGAGCCAGCAGTCCACGCACCACGTAACGGACGAAAGATTGCGGCAGTTGTAAGAGCGCATAGAAAAATCCGATCAGCGCCACCCCGGCCAGGGCGTAGAGCGTCCAGTAGGTGGAAATGCCCGCCTGGGCGATAACGATGGAGAGCCCCAGGAACACCAGCATGGCGATGTTCTGAATAAAGTTATTGCCCGCCAGCACGACACCCGACTCCCCCTCGCGGGCGTAGAACTGAATCAGTGCATTCAGCGGGACGATGAACAGCCCTGCGCAAAAACCGTAAAAGAGAAACAGCCCCGCCAGCGTTGGCAGGTGGTGGACGCTGGGTAGTAGCAACATACCGATGAACATCCCCAGCGCGCCGGCGGGAATCATGCCGGTTTCAATGTAATCGCGTGACCAGCGGCCGGCCATCATGGCACCAACCACAATACCAACCCCGGCCAGCGCCATTAATCCATTCGCAATGCGGGTGTCAGTCTCACCCACTACCTCTTTCAGGTGAGCTCCGTAGGTCGCCAGGATCACCTGGTTGACCGCAAAAAATACCGATAACCCGACAATGCTTAGCCAGATACCGCGGCTCTTAAAGACTCGTTTCAGGTTGTCGCGCAGATACCCGGTGGAGAGATAACGGCCAAGGTTAAACGGCGGTTGCGGCACAGCAGGCCGATTAGGTAACCGCAGGGCCAGCAGGGTTTCGATGACCGCACCGGCAAACAGCAACCAGCCGGCTACCTGAACCTGCTGCAGAATCTCTCCCAGCGAGTTGTAATTAGCGGTTAACAGCGACTCAAACAGAAAACTGTAGGCAATCGTGCCGGCAAGAATGGCCGACAGCACCGCCGCCTGCATGGCAGCGTTGGCCGGGGCCAGTCGGGTGCGGCCGATCAGTTCCCGGATATAACCGTATTTGGCGGGCGAATAAAACGCACTTTGCAGCGCAAGCACGAAGGTCAGGCCGAACGCCGGCCAGAAGGCGCCCAGGTGATAACACCAGATGATCGCCAGGGTGATAGGAATGGTCAGCGCTGCGCAGAGCTGCACGATGCGGTGTTTGGCAAACCGGTCAGCGAAATAACCGGCCGGCGTAAAGGTCATGATGAACGGCAACAGAATCATTGCCTGAATAAGTGCCGTGTAGATGCGCAGCTCGCCGCCATCGAGCATTTTGAATAGCGCATTCTGAATCACTATTTTGTGGCCAAGGTCGGTAAAGGCGTTCACAAACGCGATGGCAACAAAGGGAGTGAATCCGCGCTCACGCCAAATTGATTTTTCCATGGTGGTCATCCTTTCGGGTCGAGAAGTGCGGAAAGTTTATTAATGTTGTTCGTTAAATTGACTAATGCGATGAATGGTATTGGTATTTAATACCTTTGGAGTCACCATTCGACCCTTAACGACCAGGAACACAATTTTTTGGAAGCCAAGCATGTCACAAGCAGACGATTTGATCGACACCCTCAAACAGTTGCTACGGGAGCAGGGAATTACCTATGCGCAGCTGGGCAGTCAGCTAGGCCTGAGTGAAGCCAGTATCAAGCGGGCTTTTTCTCGGCGTAGTTTCACTTTGCAACGGCTTACCGAAATATGCGATTGGTTAAAGGTTTCCCTGGCAGAGTTGGCGGTGCTGTCTCTTATACACATCTCCGAGCCCACGAGACCTCTCTACATCTCGT
>CAJXVN010000121.1 GCA_913060775.1 uncultured Gammaproteobacteria bacterium
GGCAACATCCCCAAGCTGGCCAACCATGGCGGTGTCGACCAGATTAAGAACGCTTTGTGACACCATGGCGCCAATAATCGGTAGCGCCAAAGCAAATATGTGTCGGCGTCGCTCGGTCGATGTTTTCGCCGGCGTTTCAGCCACGGTTAGTCAAGGGCGGTAAAAGCCTGCTCCATATCGGCGATCAGGTCATGGCTGGCCTCTATGCCGGCAGAGACGCGAATCGTTCCAGGGCCAATGCCCGCGGCAGCCTGGCCTTCCGGGGTCATTGCTGCATGACTCATACTGGCCGGGTGTTCGATCAGACTCTCCACCCCGCCGAGCGATTCCGCAAAGGAGTAGAGGCGGAGTCCGGCGATGAACGCCTGTGCCTTGTCTTCACCACCGTGCATATCGAAGCTGAGCATGCCGCCAAAACCTGATTGCTGGCGGCAGGCAAGGGCGTGATCCGGATGGCTTTCAAGGCCGGGATAATAAACCCGTTCCACTTCGGGACGCTGATCGAGAAACCGGGCCAGGGCCATGCCATTCTGTTCGTGGGCGGCCATCCGCAGACTCAGGGTTTTTACGCCGCGGAGCACCAGCCAGGCGTCGTAAGGTGAACAGGTGGTGCCCAGGGCATTGCAGATTGCCGCTACCTGTTCGGCGAGGTCATCCGTCGCTGCGATGACTGCGCCACCGACGACGTCGCTATGACCGTTGAGGTATTTAGTCGTCGAATGGACAACAAGATCAGCGCCAAGCTCCAGCGGTCGTTGTAGAAAAGGGGTGAGAAAAGTGTTGTCGGCAATGCTGAGTAAATCATGCTCCTGCGCCAGCCGGCAGACGGCTTCGACGTCGGTGAGGTTCAGCAACGGGTTGCTGGGTGTTTCTATCCAGATTGCTTTGGTTTCGGGTCGAATGGCGTTGCGCACCGCATCGATATCACGCATATCCACCTGAGAAACCTTAAGGGCCCGTTTTGGCATGATGTCGTTAAAAAGGCGAAAAGTACCGCCGTAGATTTCGTGACCAGCGATGATATGGGCGTTTTCGGGCAGCAGATGCAGAACGGAGCTGATCGCACTCATGCCCGTAGAGGTCGCGGTGCAGCCGGCCCCGCCTTCGAGGCTCGCCAGGTTCTCTTCCAACGCGACCCGGGTTGGATTACGGGTACGGGTGTAGTCGTAACCACTGGTCTGTCCGGGACCTTCGAAGTAGAAGGTTGATGACGGATAGATTGGTGTCACTACCGAGTTGTAGACCTCGTCTTTGTAGACGCCGCTGTGGACACAACGGGTCGAGAAATCAAGGCCACGGGTATCGAGTTCTTTTTTCACTTTCTGTGCTCTTTGGGTAATGCAAAATTGCCAGGTCCGGCACGGCAAAACCTACGAAGATAATCGAGCCGGGAAGCGGGCGCGCCAGTGTAACAACTTGATTTGCTGAGTAAAGGGGCCTCCGGGCAGTCAGTGATCTTTATGTTGAATCGCGTCGGTCGTCGCAAGTGATCACCCGATGTAACGTTAATGGTCTCCGTTACACCGCCGGGCCTGATGCTCGGGGAACACCTTATGGCGATGCAGTTTCAACCGCCGGGTCGGTGTCGGGAAGTGTGTTGGTGATCAGCTCGCGCAGAGTTCGGTTTTCTAGCGCCGTTGATGCACCGCTTAACCAGTCGCTCTGTAATTGCCTGACTGCCGGTATTTCTGGCAGGGCGGGGGGGTTGGTTTTGGGTTCGTGAGCGCTACGTAGCTCGCTGATTAAGGTGGCCAGTCGCAGCTGGTCCGGGTCGCGACCCAGTATCCATTGCGAGTCCGTGCTCTGGCGCACAAGCCCAAGCTGTTGCAGGGTCTGCAGGGTTGTGGCAATGGTCTCTCCCGGCATGCTGGTCCGGGCGCTTAGTTCGGTGGTCGAGCAGCCACCTGAACCGGCAACGAACTGCCTCCCGATGAGCGTGATCAGCGCCAGGGACAGATACTCCTGTTGCTCAACGTTAAGTCGTTGTAACTTGTGGCCGCTGCGTTGGTACTGAGGGTTCTGCACGTAAAAGGCAACCTGGGCGCCGATGAGCAGAATTAACCAGCTCCAGTAAAGCCAGATTAAAAACAGAATCAGTACCGCGAAACTGGAATAGATGGCCAGGGTTGGTGACGCGCCAAATACCATGCCAAACGTCCTGCCGAGGGTTTCCCACAAAATACCGGCAACCATGGCCCCGGTAAAGGCGGCACCGAGTTTGACGCGGGTGTTGGCGATAAACATATAAACAAAAGTAAACGCCGCTGCGATTAGCAAGTAGGGAACCAGCTGGGTGATGAGTAGGAGCAAACTGCCGAAAGGTTCAATGCTGGCAATTCGTTGTACCAGCCCATTGTGGAGTACAGCACCGGTGGCTCCCAGCGCGGCAGTGATTAGAAGGGGGCCGATTAACAGCACACTAAAAAAATCGCTAAAACGCCGGGCCAGGTTCCGGGACTCGTCAACGTGCCAGATGAAGTTAAAGGCGCTTTCGATTTTTTGTAACAGACTAACCACTGTCCAGATCAGCACTAACAGCCCGGCTGTACCCAATGCACCTGCATTAACGTTCTTAACGAAACCGAGGAGTTTGGTAACGATTTCTTCGCCCTGGACACCCATGGGGGCGACCAGATTGAGCAGCATGGGCTCGAGTTTGTTATCGACGACGCCGAGGCCTTTCATCAGCGAAAAACTGATGGCCAGTAGTGGCACCAGCGATAACAGCGTGGAATAGACCATGCCCATGGAGCGGAGGGTTATCTGGCCTTCCAGCAGGTCGCGGATAACGGCCACGGTGACCCGCATGGCTTTAATGGCAAAGGCAGCGGGTGCCGGGAGCTGTTCTGGTCGGGTTTGCCATAACCGCTTTTCGAATCGGGGCAGAAGGGACGATTGACTGGAGGACATAACGAATCCGCGACGGGTGGGTTTGAGGTTTACTAGGGGTCTGCTGTTGGCGCTTTGACAGATTGTACTCCCCGGGAAGCGTCGGGTTGGCTGTCGGTCGTTGGCGGATTCAGCTCTACCGGGACAAAACTGATTAGAATATCGCCTTCCCGCCCGCTTAATCCGGTCTGACCACTGGCCACGGCGATGGCTCCGCTGGGTCGAATACAGAGCAGATCGATCGCCCCGGATGGCAGGTTTTCGCTACGTCGTTGATGATCAAAATTTCCGGTGAGCTGGGTTTTTTGAAACCGCCAGCCCAGGTAGTAGCGGCGCAATAGCTCTTCATAACCCAGTTCATCGCTAAAAGCGTTGGTACCGTGTAGACCGGATTGCAGCTTTGTCGCTCCATTTTCGTTGCTCCGGGGTAGCTGAAAAACTTTTTGCCAGCCCATTTCACCAGCCAGTGCCGTGCATACCAGGGCGTTATAGGCTTCGTTGTCACTAAGCGCCAGCAGTGTATCGAGCTGGGCGAGTTCGACCGAGTTTTCTGTTCCCGGGGAGAGAATCTGGCCGTAATAAGCCGGTATCCCCGCCAGTCGGGCTTTACGCAGCCGCTGCCAGGAGCTATCCACTAGTAACACCGGCACTCCCAGCTTGTGGAGTTGATTACACAGTTCAGTGCTCCACGCTGAGGCACCAACGACCAGCAGGCCGTGGTGATTGTCGTTGCCCAGACCCAATAACCGAGCCCAGGGGGCGATGGTCAGCCCGTGCAGGACGACCGTTACCACGATTAAACTGAAAATCAGCGGTACCAGTTGCTCGGCATCGTCAATACCGAGTGCAATCAGGTCCGGCGCAAAAACCCCGGCAACTGCAGCGGCGACAATGCCACGGGGTGCAATCCAGGCAGGTAACAACCGTTCTTTCCAGGAAAGTTCAGTGCCTAGCGTTGCCACCAGAACGCTGATCGGGCGCACCGCAAATAGCATGGCTGCGATAAGCGCGAGACTGCGCAGATCAAGCCGCTGAAAACTTTCCGGGTTGATGTTGGCAGACAGCACCACAAACAGTACCGAAACCAGAATTAGCGTTACGTATTCTTTAAACCGTCGTAGCTCGGTCATGCTGGGCAGCTGCATATTGCCAATCACCAGGCCCATCACGGTCACCGCCAGCAGGCCTGAATCTTCGAGCCAGTGGTTGGTAATGACGAACAGTACTGCCACCGTTGCAATCAGTACGGGTCCCTTCAGGTGTTCGTGTACCTGGCCGCTACGGAAGGCCCGCCCAGTCAAATAACCAGTGCAGGCACCGGTGGCCCCGGCCAGGCTTAACGAGACCAGATCGCGCGCGATATGAACGGCGTCGGTATTTCCGTGAACGATCCATTGAAATACCAGAACCGCGAGTACCGCACCCAGCGGATCATTCACAATGCCTTCCCATTTGAGAAGCGCGGCTGGTTTCTGTTTTAAGCGGGCGTGGCGTAGCAACGGCAAAATCACGGTTGGACCAGTCACAACGGTGATGGCACCAAACAGGCTGGCAATTTGCCAGCCCAGGCCGCCAATATAATGGGCGGCGGCGCTAGCAAGTAACCAGGCGACCGGGATGCTAAGGGTCGCCAGGCGTCGGATCGCCTGGGCCGTCCCTTTAAGCTCATGGAAATGGAGGTTCAGGCCGCCTTCAAAAAGAATGATGGCAACGCCCAGCTTAATTGCCGGCATGAGTATCAGCCCAAATTGCTGGGTGGGCACCAGCAGATGAGTAACCGGACCGAGTACCAGACCACACGCCAGCAGCAGAATCAGGGCAGGAATGTGTAAACGGCTAGCTAGCCACTGGCAACCAATACCAGCGGCCAGCACGAGCGCGAGGCTATCGAGGGGTTGCATGAGTGGAACCGTCAGCAGGTGGAGGGGGAGTTCAGTGTTTGGCGGTATTACTTCTTGACGTGCAGAGCCAGTACCGGCTGATGGGCGTGGCGAACCACTCGTTCAGTGATTGAGCCGATCAGAAATTTACGCAATTCCGAGTGTTCATCGGTGGCCATCACAATCACGTCAGCCTGCTCGCGGTCAGCCGTGGCCACAATCTGATCACTAATGCTGCCCTGGGCAACCAGATGCCGATGGCGGACTTTTTCACCAATCGCTTCACTGACCAGCGTTGCCAGCCGTTCACCGGCATGTTCTGCCACTTCTTCCATGCGCAGATCGATATCCATCATTTCCACGGGAAATACCGGATTCTCTACGACATAGAGCAGTATTAATTCACCATCGTGTTGCTTGGCTAGCTCCACCGCGTAATCGAGCACTTCCTGGCGGGGCTCGACACAATCGAGCGGTACCAAAATTTTCTTAAAGGTTGGATGAACATCGATCATCGGCTGAATTTCCCCTTAAAAAGCCGTTCGGCAGGCCGCCAGTTTAACGTGGGACTCCGTCAGCAGGAAATGGTTATTCGTTTTGGTTGAGATTAATTCACCCTTGTTACGTTGGGGATAAATGGCCTCGACTCAATGAAAGCATATCTGGCAAAAAAAAATCTTCAGTTTTTTTTTGAATGGCCGCTACCGGGAGAAGGACAACCAAGGTTGTAGCCAGAAACCTTTGCCGAGGAAGACGATGTGCCAGAATTGCTGACGAGTTTACTTATCTGGATAGCCGCGAATTCGAACCTCGAACACGATGGAGCGTCCCTCCCCAAAGTCGTCATGGCCAGTGCTGAAGCGCTACATGAAATGGCATTTGGTGAGAATTTCCCTAAAGCGATACGCAGCGGGAAATACAAGGTTTCCGGACTTTATAACGATGTTGAAAATACGATTTACCTGGTTGACACCACCGACCTGACGACCGAGGGTGGAAAAGCATTACTGGTCCATGAACTGGTGCATTACCTACAGCACACTAATGGTCGTACTAAAGAGCATGAATTGCGCGTGCTCGAACCGTTAGCATACGTCCTGGAAGCGAGTTGGCTGCAAACCAGGCTCTACGCCTGGCGGGAAGAAGTCGCCAATTCAGTGGCGGTCGGCGGTTAGTCCGGACCCCTGCGCAGGCTTTATTCGGGCTTGAGCCACCTGCTCGGTTCATAAAAAACCTGCTGTCAATTCCTCTCCAAACACCCTCTGAAGCTAGGTTATTGAGTCGATGCCAGTGGTTCAATGGTTCTCTGGCGGAGGCTCATTCCCCGACTCTGAGCCTTTCAGGGCATTCATTAACTCATCCTGCACCTGGGCAAAGGCATTGGAGTCCATGGCTAACTGATCAGAGAAACTTCTGTACTGGGCCGTTTCAGCGCCGTCCCTTTCCAGTTCAGAAATTTCACCGGTCAGGGTGTTAACCGCGCAGTAACGGACAATGGTTATGCCATTTTCCAGAACGACTTCGACTCGTAGCTCAACCGTTTCGGTGCCGACCGGTGGTATGCCTAAGATTAGACTCTGATCTGCATCCATCGCCATCCACGAAGGCAGTGGTTGTTGGTTCACCGTAGTCGCTAATATGGAGCTTACCTCGGAGCCACCTTCCCGAGTGACGTAATCCAGTTCAAGGATCAGCGTCTTATCAAATAACAGAGACTGAACCACCAGTTCATCCCGTTCTGCATCATTGATCACCAGCGGCGAATTTCCCGATTCCAGACGTAACGGGAACTGGGAAATATCGGTAATCCCGATGGTGGTTTCGCCACCGCTTTGCAAACCAAATTTTAAAGAAAACCCTTTTAATCCGTTCAGGTCCCAGTTGTTTGCGCTATCGGCGACAACTCCGTCGATTAGATCGTTCAGCACGCTCGTGGTTGCTGCCTCAACGGCGTTTATGACTGCCCCTGGCTGGCGTAGCATGAGAACCTTCTCGACCAGTTCTGGTAACTGGTCTGGCATATCGTCAGATGCAAAGAGCTGATCGGGCACGACCAGATCGCCAGCGGCGCCGGGCAGCCCGGTGGCGTTAAAGGTTGCGCTGTCGGAGCCAGATGCGCTGTCGATACCGCCGGCATTCACCGTTGCAGAAATCGTAATCGTATCGCCGGGTGCTGGTGTCGCAAAACTGGTGGCGACCTTGCCGGAAAGGATGTCAGCAGCTGCCAAGGTGATCGTGTTGGTCACGTTCCCATCCGTCACGGTCAGGGTGTCCCCGGCCACGATGCTAGCGGGTAGTGTGATGGTTACGTCTATGTTCCCGTTGAGTTCGTCAGCGCTTATGATGCCGTCATTATTGGCATCTTCGGTGATTTCGACGATTGGGGCCGCTGGGGTGCCATTAGCGACAGTAATGGTCACCGTGGCGGTATCGGTATTACCATCGCCATCGGTGAAGGTGTAGGTAAAGGTATCGGTGCCGGTGAAATTGGACGGCGGCGTGTAGGTAAAGGTATTGCCCGGCCCGGCGACCACGGTACCGCCGCTGGTGCTGGCGGCATCAAAAGCGGTAATCGAGCCAGCACCGGCGCCTAAATCGTCATTGGCGAGGACATTGGTGAGCACCAGCGGAGTGTTGGCAATGGCATTGACATTGTCATTTGACAGGTCCGGTGCGGCGGTAACTGTCACCGTCACCGTGGCGGTATCGGTATTGCCGTCGCCATCGGTGAAGGTATAGGTAAAGGTATCAGTTCCAAAAAAATCGGCAGGTGGGATGTAGGCGAAAGTATTTCCCGGCCCGGCAGTGATCGTGCCGCCGTTAACGCTGATCGCGTCGAAAGCAGTAATGTTGCCGATACCCGCGCCCAAATCGTCATTGGCAAGGACATTGGGGACCTGTAATGGATTGTCCTCGACAACGGTGGCAGCATCATCGACCAGATCCGGTGCAGCGGTTACGGTGATGGTGGCAGTTGAAGTATCGAAATCACCATCGTTGTCAGTCATGGTGTAGACAAAGCTGTCGGTGCCGAAAAAATCAGCCGGTGGCGTATAGGTGAAAGTACCGTCACCATTCATTACCAGCGAGCCGCCCTGAGCAGTCACGGCCGGGGCGGTATAGGTGGCTGGCGCGTCACCCGGAGACGGGTCATTGGCAGAAACATCTCCCACCAGCACGGCGTCTTCAATCGTATTGAAGGCATCGTCCGCGGCAATCGGCAGTAAGTCACCGTTATCGACTACGTTGATAGTCAGTGTGGCCGTATCGGTGTTGCCATTGGCATCGGTTACCGTGTAAGCAAAGGTTTCAGTCACTCCCGCCAGAGGAACGGTACCTGCCGGCGGCGGCGTATAGTCATAGTTGCCATTCGCAAATAACGTAAGGCTGCCGCCATTGGCCGTAACAAACGGAACCCCCAGCGTAATGGGCGTGGCGCCTTCGCTTGCAGCGGTGACGTTGGCTACCGGTGTCCCAGTATCATCGTTAGTAAGCAGGTTATCGGCTATCGGCGCGCCGGCTTCAGTAGCGTTGTCGTTGTCATCCACCAGGTCCGGCGTCGGATCCACGTTCACCGTCACGGTGACCGTCTCGGTGTCGGTGCCATCGACCACGTCATA
>CAJXVN010000122.1 GCA_913060775.1 uncultured Gammaproteobacteria bacterium
CGAGATGTAGAGAGGTCTCGTGGGCTCGGAGATGTGTATAAGAGACAGATGAAAACAGAGTGGCGGGCTGAATTTCGACCCGGGGCGAGGCCGGTAATGACGGCGAATCTGAACTCACGGTACCGCGACGCGCGCAATGAGTTCATCAATGATCTGGTCTACCGATACCCCTTCGGCTTCGGCCTCGTAGTTCAGAATCAGCCGGTGGCGAAGGACGTCGTGGCTCAGCGCCTGTACGTCCTCCGGACCGACATACTCCTTACCGGCAAGCCAGGCGTGGGCACGGGCGGTTCTGTCCAGGGCAATAGTGGAGCGCGGGCTGGCACCGTACGCCAGCCAGCGGGCCAGGTCGTCGCCGTAGCGGTGGGGTTCGCGGGTAGCGATGATTAATTCGACGATATAGGCCTCAATGGATTCGCTCATGTGCACGGCCAGCACCTGGTCGCGAGCAGTAAACAGCGATTGCTGGGAAAGTTTTTCCAGTGGTGCCTCAACGTACTGGGTGGCTGCTTCGTCACGGGCCAGTCGTAGAATGGTCAACTCATCGTCACGGTTCGGGTAGTCGATATTGACCTGCATTAAAAACCGGTCAAGCTGGGCTTCCGGCAGGGGATAGGTGCCTTCCTGTTCCAGTGGGTTCTGGGTGGCCATAACCAGAAACAGTTCTGGCAGGGGCCAGGTCTGGCTACCCACGGTAATCTGCCGTTCTGCCATTGCTTCAAGCAGAGCTGACTGCACCTTGGCCGGGGCGCGGTTAATTTCGTCCGCCAGCACCAGGTTGTGGAACAGCGGTCCCTGCTGGAACTTGAAACTGCCATCCTGGGGGCGGTAAATCTCGGTACCGGTTAGGTCGGCAGGCAGCAGATCCGGGGTGAACTGAACCCGGTGAAAATTTCCCTCCAGCGCATCTCCCAGCGATTTGATCGCCCGGGTTTTAGCCAGTCCCGGGGCACCTTCGACCAGCAGGTGGCCGTCGGCCAGTAATGCAATGATGAGTCGGTTAACCAGCCGTTTCTGGCCGATTATGCTGTTTTGAATTTGCTGATCAAGGCGTTGTAGCTGTTCGAGAGGGGTCATGGGTTAATTGTCTTTGTTATTCGTAAACGATGAATGGCAGTGAGAACTGACCCATTCGTGGGCTGAAGGTTCCGTTGGTCGACCACCAGTAGGCGCAAGGTCGATTGATTGGCGGTGATCGCGCACTTCTGTTACCACCTCACCGCAAACCGAATCGACTCATTTTGCCAGTTTCAGGGCTGTAGCAGAGGCTCGCAGGAAAACTTTTGCAGAGCGATTGGCACGGAGTGACCGGTCCCCTGGACCAACTGATGACCAGCGTAGACTGCGATGATTTTTGGTCGTGCAATGGGAAAAGTTTTGGAGGGCTCCACGGATCCTTTCAGCTTTGATCGGTCGTGAAGGATTATTCGTTACAGGGAGCATCAAACTGGCTAAAAGCACCAGCCGGCGAAGAGGTGGCACCAACACGAGTTGAACTACTAACTCTATTATTCACTTACAGGGCAATGAGTTACTGTTAAAAATGCTCTGGATCAAAGACGCTATACTCTCTGCCAAAAAAATATTTCGACGGGTCCAGCCGACCTAAATTCAGTGGTGCAGTACTGGGGAACAAAATGAGTAAAAGCTCCACGGCCTCCCGACTTGCCGGGTTAGGCCTGTTTCTGTCTTTTTGCTGGATGCCAGCGGCCATGGCTACGGGCACTGCCTATGCCGATGCCGTACTGGAGGCGCTGGCAAAAAAAGGATTATTGACCGACCAGGAAGTTCATGACATCAAGCTCGATGCCCGCCAGGCGGCGCGGCAGGAGCAGGCGCAATCCGCCGGGGTGAAAGCCACGCCGGGAGCTACTCAACAAGGACTGCTTGCTAAGGCCGCTCAAACAGTGAGCCAGGCGGTTAAACCCAAACCGGGGTTTCCGGATTATCGAGTCTGGGGTCGTTTGCAGCCCCGGTACACCTATGTGCCATCGAAGGACGGCCGCGAGGGTACCAGTTCATTCACCTTTCGGCGGGCGCGAATTGGTCTGAAAGGCTACCTGGCCGACAAGATGCCATTTCGTTACCAGTACGAGGCTTCCAACGAAATTCCCGGGCTTTCCAACGTGACCAATCTGCTCGATGCCTGGGTTGGATTTGAACATTTTCGTGATCAAATCGGTGACATTATTGTTGGTCAGCAGTTCATACCGGGCTATACGCGGGCCCCACAACTTAGCGCCAGCGTTGAACGTAAATTTCCGGAATTCCTTTACCCCGGGCTGGCAGGGCGAGCACGGGGTATCAGCTTGAGACGGGGCGATAACGGGCTGCCAGAAACAACCAGTAAAGGTGTTTTTGACAATCACCTGCTCTACGGCGTCGGCCTGTTTAACACCCCCGATCTGGCACTCGATAACGACAATAATGAACTGCTATTTGCCGCTACTTTAGGGTGGCGTCCCACTGGTCAGTCGGTGTGGCCAGACGAGTACGCCATTAAAAAACGAGGCTTCAACTATGGGTTCAATGCAGCCTATGCCAGTTCCCGCGATACGGCAACGCTGGATAGTGGCGTGCAGGCCGCCCCGCCTTTGAACAATCCGGTCGAACTCGATAATGAGTGGTATAGCCTCTGGACGGACATCGAGTATGGGCACTGGTTTGGCTGGGCATCGTGGAATGGTTTTGTATCCGATGCCCGCGACGGCCAGGTGATCGATACCGATGGTCTCGCCAGTGATTCACTCAACTCATCGGCCTGGGCCATCGGCGGCAGTCATACTTTTCCGATTAGCGGTAATCCGGATATTCAGGGTTGGGCGCTGGCGTTTCAGTACCAGTCGGTGGATAACGATCACCCGTCTCGCACCCGGTTTTTTCGCGATTTAACGGGGCGTTCCGCTGGTGAATTAGCACGAGGTATGAACGACGGCAGTGCTTACCACGCGATCGTGACGTTTATTCTGAATCGCAATGCGCGAATCATTAACGAATTCACTCACTACAACGGTACCGACGGTAGCGTGGACCACGACTCGCTAGTTAGCCAGCTACAGATCGATTTTTAGTCCGAATAAGGCGTTAACCACGGAGAAGGGAATTAAATGGAGGTCCATGTAGCGCCGTCGGAACAGCGCGAATCACCGATACGTAGTCTGTTGAAGGCTTTTTCGTGGCGCATCGTTGCGACCACGACCACTGCACTTATTGCCTTCTTTATTACCGGTGATGTCGCTACGGCCATCTCCATCGGCAGTATCGAGTTTGTGCTGAAGTTTTTTATCTATTACCTGCACGAGCGAGCGTGGCAACTGGTGCCCCGGGGAACCTTTCGGCGCTACCTGAAGCGTTAGCCCCTCGAGCCGACTGGTTCAGGGGCTGACATACAGCCAGACCTCATAAACGACAAAAACCGTCAGTAACAGGCTGGCCGGCAGTCGTCCAATGTGTCCGGGTTTTGCCCGCGAACCTCGGGCCATCAGGTAGAGCGCCAGGCTCAGCAATAACATTAGCGGGTAGTCACGCACCATCATCGCCCGATCGACGTCGGTAGGAGCGATGGTGCCCGCCACGCCAATAACTGCTAACAGGTTGAACATGTTGGAGCCGAGGACGTTGCCGATGGCGATATCGTCTTCGCCTTTACGCACGGCAGCAACAGAAGCGGCCAGCTCCGGCAGGCTGGTGCCAATGGCGACAATGGTGAGGCCGATCACCAGATCACTAATACCAAAATGAGTGGCAAACCCCACTGCCCCCCAAACCAGCATCCGCGATGCCACCAACAGCAACAGCAAGCCCGATACCAGTTTCCAGAGGGTCTGTGGGGTACTCGAGGTATCGAGGAGTTCCGGGGTTTGATGGGCAATTAACTCTTCTACCAGAGGGTCGCCCGGGGCCGTTTGTTTGCTCAGCCAGATAGTGACCGCCATTAATACCACCATGCCGATCAGCAGCAGCGCGCCGTCCAGTTGTGACAGCTGCAGGTCGACTAGCAGCACCAGCGCAAAAACCATCACCACCGCCATGAGCGGGAATTCCCGCCGCAGGGTCTGGGATTGCACTGTCATCGGGACTATTAACGCGGTGGTACCGATCACCAGGGCGACGTTGGCGATATTCGAGCCCACCGCATTACCCAGTGCCAGTCCCGGATTACCGTTAAATGCGGCCATGGCAGAGACCAGAATTTCCGGAGCAGAGGTGCCGAAGGCGACGATAGTCAGACCAATGATCATCGGTGATACGCCGAGTCTGACTGCCAGCCCAGCGGCACCATCGACAAACTGGTCCGCACTCCAGGCAAGCAGTCCGAGGCCAAGCAATAGTGCAATTAAATTAGTGAGCAGAGGTGACAAGTTAAGTGATCCGGGTAAGTGAGTGACGAGAAATCTGGTAGCGGGGGTTGTACCACAAGGGTAACGAACACCCGGTCCGCCAGGCTGAATTTAGCTTGGGGATTAATCGGGAGTGCATCAACGAATAATGGAGTTTTAACCAGGAGTTTCTGAAATTTTATAGGATCAAAAATTCGTTGACCGCCCCACGCATACAATGATTGGACGCCATGGAAGCTGAATAGGCTCCTGCATTAATCAGGGCCAGGTAGGGCTGGTCTTCCAGACAGGGCAGGTCAATGTCGGCATACCAGACATCCAGGGCCTCATTTATGTTGCCAACCACACTGACCCGGCGGGTTTCAGGGGTATTGAGTAAGGCCACGGGTAGAAAGGGCATGCCGTAGTGGGCCGGTTCCGGTGCCAGGTTAAAGCCACCGTTAACGCCGACGAACCATTGATCTTTTTTTTGCTCGACAAAGGTTTTTTCGAGTATTAACAGCCCGGCATCTTTGGCCAGGTATTCGCCGGGTTCGATTTCGATCCGCCAGGGTTTTCCGCCCATGACCTTTGCCAGTGTTTTCGCCCACTTGTCCAGATTAAGCGGCTGATCACTGGCCACATGGGGAACGCCCAGACCGCCACCAATGTTGACCGCTTTGACGGATGGGACTTGCTCTATAAACCAGAGGCTCTGTTCGAGCACTTTCTGCCACTGTTGGAGCTGCTGGTTTAGGTAACCGCAGCCGGTATGCAGGTGTATTCTGGTGACCGTCAGCCGGTAACTTGCTGCTAGCGCAAGTGCTTCGGCAAACTGTTCCCGATAGATGCCAAATTTGGTGACCTGATCACCCGCGTATTGCAATTTTTCGTTGTCAGCCCGGCCAGTACCCATGGCCGGGTTGATGCGTATGCCAATTTCGCTACCTGGTTTGAGCTTGCCCCAGCTGCGGATGCTGTGCAGGCTATCGCAGTTAATGATCAGTCCTTCATAGCCAGCCAGGGTTTCAAAATCCTGACGGGACAGACTGGTGGCAGTCAACGAGATTTCATTGGGCTGGAATCCGCAACTCACCGCGTGGGTGAGTTCGTTGGGCGCGCAGGCATCGATCCCGCAAAGCCCGGTTGTTTTCAAATAGGTCAACAGGGGGGCGAACCGGTTGGCTTTCATGGCGTAAAACAGGCCGTGTTGCTGATCAAAACCGTGAGAGGCTAGCGCGCCTTTAATGCGCTGCAGGTTATCGGTTACCCGCTTGCCGGAATAGATAAAGCAGGGGCTTGGCAGCTGCCTGGCCAGATCGCTAACGCAGTGGTCAGCAAAGTGCAGACTATCCTGCTGGTAACCAAGATCGTCCCGCTGCCACCACCCGCGATTGGTCAATAATGACCCCCAGTGCCGATAGTCGCGGACAAGGCATGTAACTGGGATGCGGGTAGCTCTTTTCTGCCGCTTATCCACCCGCGGCAATTTGATGCGCGACAGCTACAGGGAAACTGACGAAACAGATGGTCTTCGGTTTCCGCGTAGTCCATATACAGAAAGCTGTTTGGCGCAATGTCTTTCAGCGCGGTTACCGTCATATCCTTCATGCTCAGGGATATGTTCGGGTCACATGAATGCAGGAAGTATCCTGAGAACCAGGTATCAAACAGATGGGTGTCAGAATCGATCTGTAGCGTGTGCTGGCGGATATCGGAGGTTCGTTCGCCGGTTATTTTGGCGATCAGTGCACCCCGTTCAAACGCGCGGAAACTAATGACTCCCTTGCCGACAAGGTCATCTTTATCGACGATCTGAAAATCACGGTAATGGGGAAAAAGCGGGTCGTTTCCATAGATAGCAGGATAAAGCATGTCACCGATACTCCATGAAAGGTGAGAGGGTTCAGCTGGTATCACCCGGCAAGGGCGGGTTAATTGCGGCGCGTTTTATACGGTCAAACGGGAAATCAAAAAAGCTTTTTTTTCCTAAAACGTAAAAAATTTAAAAAGAAAATAAAAAACAAGTAGTTAAGTAACTATTTTTGCCTGGTTGATGTGCCTTTTTTGGACTTGCGGCATCTAGCTACTTTGAACATCGAAAGAAAACAGCCAAATGCGGTTATTTCTCCGTTGCTGAAATTGGCAGACGCGGGGAAGTATTAGCTGTTTGCCGATTACCGGACGGGGAGCCCGGTTCGGTGAAGCGCACCGCTGCGCTGCGTTAGTCAGTTGCGGTGGATCAAAGCGCTGGAGCTGACGTATCTGCGAATGGGGAGAGGGCGCGAGAGGCTGCCATTGCAAACGGGCGGCCAAGAAAGGTAATAATTGCCACAACTAATCGGGGTGAATCCGGTAATCCGGTTAAAACACAGGTGAGAATGAAATATGGATCTACAGCAACAATTACTTGATAAAAAAACTACGGCTGACCAGATAGCCCGAACGGTACGCAGTGGTGACGTACTGGATTACGGCATGTCCATTAATCAGCCGGATCTGTTTGACCAGGCGCTGGCGGATCGCATCAACGAACTTGAGGACGTTTATATTCGCGGCATCCTCACGGTGTCACCCCGACAGGTGGTGCTGGCTGACCCGGAGCAGAAACATGTCAGCTACGACAACTGGCACTTTGGTACCTGGGATCGGCGTCAGTTTGATGAGCATCTGGTGAGCTACATTCCGTTTAATTTTGGCGAATCTCCGCAAATCTACCGGGATTACCTGGAGATCGATCTACTGGTGATTAAGACCACGCCCATGGATCGTCACGGTTATTTTAATTTCGGAGCCAGCAACGCCATGGTGCGGGTCGCCTGTGAAATCGCCAAACGGGTCGTGGTCGAGACCAGTAGCAGCCTGCCGCTCTGCTACGGCATCGAAAACGCCGTGCACATTAGTGAAATTGATGCGGTGATTGAAGGCGATAACCAGCCACCCGTTGAGCTGCCCAGCGCCGCGATAACCGATATCGATCGTCAGGTGGCTGACTATATATTAGCCGAGGTCGACGACGGTGCCTGCCTGCAGATTGGTATTGGCGGTATGCCTAATGCGGTCTGTGGTGCGCTGGCCGACTCCTCCATTAAGGACCTGGGGGTGCACACCGAAATGTTTGTGGATGGCATGGTCGACCTGGCCGAACGGGGCAAGCTAAGCGGCGCAAAAAAAACCAGCTATCGCGGCAAGATTGCCTACAGTTTTGCCCTGGGAAGTGCTCGTTGTTATGACTTTATCGACCAGAATGAGCAGTGCATCAGCCTGCCGGTGAACGAAACCAATCTGCCGGAAAATATCGCCCGTAATGCCAATGTGGTCTCCATCAACAACGCCATGCAGATCGATCTCAGCGGTCAGGTCTGTAGCGAAAGCGCCGGCCACGCTCAGCGTACCGGTACCGGTGGCCAGTTGCAGTTTGTGCGTGGGGCAGTGATGTCCCCCGGTGGTAAATCCTTTATGTGCCTGTCGTCCCAGTTCACCCGGGGCGATAAAAGCGTCTCGCGCATCGTGCCGGGGGTAGCGCCGGGTACCGTGGTTACCACGCCACGCACTGATGTCATGTACGTGGTCAGCGAATACGGCATTACTAACCTGAAAGGCAAAAGCGTTGCCCAGCGGGCGCAGGCGTTAATTGGCCTGGCCCATCCCGATAACCGGGATCAGCTCCACCAGCAGGCCCGCGAAGCGGGGCTGTTAAACCGGAAATACTGGTAGCACTTCAATGAGCGCTATCAAACCCGCTCTTGAGGGTATTCGTGTCATTGAGCTGGGCAGCATGGTGGCGGTGCCCTGGGGTGCCTCCATGCTTGGCGATATGGGTGCGGATGTCATCAAGGTAGAGCCGCCGCAGGGTGAAGAAGGTCGCGGCATGGGCATTGGCCGGGACGGCACCAGTGGATTGTTTGTTGGTAACAACCGCAGCAAGCGGTCCATTGTCCTCGACCTGCGCAGCGAGAGCGGGAAACAGCAGGTGCGGGAGCTGATCGCGACTGCCGATCTGGTGATTGATCTGTCTCTTATACACATCTCCGAGCCCACGAGACCTCTCTACATCTC
>CAJXVN010000123.1 GCA_913060775.1 uncultured Gammaproteobacteria bacterium
GCACCGAGTATGAGGTCATCAAAGCCGCTGAAACATCTGCCCGGTGATACCCGCTGTTTCAGCGGCTTTGATGACCTCATACTCGGTGCCGGACCAAAGCCCGGCGCGCCGCCCGGCAGCAGCCAGCGTTGCTCCACTGCTAATTCGCTGCCAGGTGAGGGCAACCGCTGCACCCACATCATCCCCGAGGGCCGCACAAAGCTTAAGCGCCTGCTCAATCGGTAATCCTGCCCGCTCGGCCTGAGCCAGGGTCTGATACAGCTGCCCCCGGTGACGGCCTGCGATGGGCTTAACCTTCTGCATTCGCCCTTTCCGGCGTTCCTGAACGGTCATCTGGATTTATCTGCATACAGCCTCAATGTGCACACGGTAGGCCTTACAATTGGACGATTGATCATCATACGCAACTAGAGAGAGGCAGAACATGGCGCTTGATTTCACCCGCAGCGAAGCAAAAACCTGGGCACTGGAAAACCTGAAAGGGTTTTATGAATGCCCGATCACCCCCATTACCCCGGATTTACAACTCGACGAAGCCGGGATTCGCGAAAACATCGAGGCTTATGTGGAGATGGGCGTGCCAGCGCTGGTACTGGGCGGCAACGTTGCCGAAGGCTGGAACCTGAAACTCTCCGACTGGATGCGGTATCACGAGATCATTGCCGATGCCAATAAGGGACGGATGAAGCTCTGGACCATTATTCTCGATCACAGTGTTCACCAGGCACTGGAAAAACTCGACCACCTGCAGTCAATCGGTTTTGAGGGGGCCGAGGTGATGAACCCGCCTTTCCAGCTCAAGTCCGACGACGAAATCTACGACTACTTTAAACACCTCACCGACAATTCCGACATGGCCGTCATGCTCTACCGCACCCCGGTGGCCGGAAAACTGATGGGCATCGAACTGCTCAAGCGGCTGGTGGACCTCGACACGGTAGTGGGGATGAAACAGGGCTCCATCATTCAAGGCGACACGGTGCGGGTGCGCAACGCCCTGCGTAAAGACATAGTCGTGTCCGAACCAATCGAGTATTTTCTGCTCGACGACCTGCGCGTTGGCGGCCAGGTGATGTGGGCTAATTTCTGCTACATCGCCTTTGGCAAACAGCGCGCCAACATGAAAGCTTATTTCGACCTGGCCATGGCCGGGGACATGGACGCCGCACGAGAAAAATGGTTGCTGGTGCGCCCTGCCGGTGCCCTGTTTGAAGAAATCATGGTCACCTGGATCATTAACACCGGCTCTTACGCCTCGGCAATTCCCTACATGAAAGCCTGGTTTGAAATGATTGGGCTGAAGGCTGGGGGCATCCTGCCGCCGGTGAAGACCATCACCGATGAAAATCGTGAATGGTTACGGGGCAAGCTGCTGGATGCGGGAATTATTTAATGGCACTGATTACGCCGTCACGGCCCAAACGGGGCGGCGTAATCACCATTTTTGCCCGATGGAACGGTATCGGTCGACACGCACAATGGTAACGAGCTCGTGATCTGCTCGGATTTAAATCGCTCTAAAAACCAGCCTAGAGAATGTTAGTCACTCTGGTCGTTGCGACGCTTTTTATCTCACTGGTTACCCTGCTGCCGCTATTCAGGTTTTCGCACTGGATTATCCGGGGGATGGATTTTCCTCGTCTGCAGTTTGCGACCTTTGCCGTCGCCCTGTTAATTGCTCAATTTCTGTTTCTTGATACCCAGTCACCCCTCGTTCAATCAATCATTGCTATCACCGCTCTCTGCCTGGTCTGGCATTTATGCTGGGTGTTGCCTTATACCTTTATCTGGCCTCGAGAGGTGAAACCATCCAGCGATGACGATACCGACAAACAGCTCACGGTCCTCACCGCCAATGTACTGACCACGAACCGGAACGCTGACGCGCTGATAGCACTGGTTGAAAAACACCAGCCCGATGTACTGGTCACGCTGGAATCAGACCAGTGGTGGGAGGAGAAGCTCGAAGTATTAGAGACGGATTTACCTTATACCGTTAAGTGCCCGCTCGATAACCTGTATGGCATGCACCTGTTCTCACGGTTACCGTTGGGCGAGCCAGAAATCTGTTATTTGGTGGAAGAAGATGTGCCATCGATCCATGCCACCCTGGAGTTGCGATCAGGGGAATCGGTTCGCGCCCATTTTCTGCATCCCGCACCTCCTAGCCCAACAGAAAATACCGAATCGACCGAGCGAGATGCGGAACTGGTCATTGTGGCTCGGATTGTGGCCGAAAGTAACCAGCCAGTAATCGTCGCCGGTGACCTTAACGACGTCGCCTGGTCAGCCACCACGCGACTCTTTAGAAAAATCAGTGGCCTGCTAGATCCGCGCGTTGGGCGTGGCGTATTCAATACGTTTCACGTTGATTATCCGCTTGTGCGCTGGCCTCTGGACCATCTATTTCACAGTCAGCACTTCACGTTACTGGATATTCGACGCCTGCCCTCGATCGGTTCAGACCATTTTCCCTTATTGACCCGACTCTCACTGACCCCGTCAAAGGGAGCTCGGCAGGAAGGTATCGAGGCCCGCGCCCCCGACCATGAATGGGCTAACGAGCTCGCGAATACCAAACGGGTCGCCATGAGCGATGTCCCGGAACCCGGGGAGCCCGGTTAACGCCGCGATAGCTTCAGCCTGGCAATGGCATGAGGCCGACTGGTTACCCAGCAGCTAGGATTACCGCTTCCCGGCTCTAACTGCAGCTCAGCTGGATTCTTCCTCTCCAAACTCGGCCTCATAATCTTCACAGGCTGCCTGGATCACCTTGAGCGCCTGAGCTCGATTGTAGGGCGAGCCGACTTTCACCGTGGCCGGTTCACCCGGCAGGGTTTTGTAAGTTAAAAAATAATGTCGCAGACGGGCCACCATCTGTTCTGGCAGACCGTCTATATCGTTAACGGCATCCCATACACTGTCGTTGGACAGGACGGCGATGATTTTGTCATCGGCTTCGCCCCCATCGAGCATCGGCAGCCCACCAATGATTCTTGCACGCAGGATCACTTCACTGTGGTTAATCGGCCGCTCACTAATAATGCAGATATCCAGCGGATCCATGTCCCCTGCCGTCGCATCGGGCATCAGCGCTTTAACGCGCTCACCACAGTAAGTGCGCGGAATGAATCCATACAGGGTTGGCGGCAGCGACGAGGTTCGTTGTGGCCGGTCGACCATTAAAAACCCGCTGTTTTTATCGATTTCATACTTAACCAGGTCAAAGGGAGTTACTTCGATAAAGGCATTAACGACCGAGGGTGCCTCGTCGCCGATTTCAAGTCCGTGCCAGGGGTGAGGTCGCCATTTCTGGAAATTTTTCATACAGCTTCGAGGGTCCTTGAATCAATCGATGGGTAGCAGCCTGGCCATAAACAGAGGCTCCGGCTGGAAGCGGCAGATTATCCTCCAGGACAGGGCGTAGGCAGGCTGTTTTTTTACGGAAATCGGCTTAGCAGAAATGAACGACGGCTACCGACATAAAGCTAGCCCTTCAGCGACAACCGACTATAACCAAATGAAGTCAGAGCACCGCTTCTGATTACTCCACGCGCCCTGCTCAGCTAAGGATTGCTGAACCCACCTGATGATAGACCCCGCACAAGGGGTTCGTGACCGACCTTATCAAGCTTTAACGGACACCCTCGATACTCCAGAGGGTTTCTCCCGACTGGGTGAATCGGGTGGCGTGCTGAATTTCCATGCGCACCTGGCCATCCAGCCGACGAGGAATACCAAAGCGGATTACGCCCCCAGGCACGCTCCACTCGACGATTCGAGTCAGTCTTTGTGCGTTCAGGTCCTGGGCTAACGATGCGCTGAACTCGCCCTCTTCATAAGTTCGGCTCGGATTACCCAGATCCCGGATCAGCATCTGCCTGACCTGTTCAAACGTCTGTAGGACGCTGTTGCGGTCTCCGACATCGTCAAAGTCGATAATCAGTGCCGAACGCGCTAGCAGCCCCTGGTCAAACTGTATCGCCAGCCGTTGCCGTCTAAATACATCGCGAAACAGGGGATATTCGTAAACGCGGTAACCCGCCTGATTCACCCCGCCGGCCACACCCGCCTCGGCCAGGGCGGCATCAACGGCTTCCGCGCTACGGCCCGGCGCGAGCCCGGCGATAGTCACCTCTACCGGGCGTGATACCGAACTGAGGCCGATTGCGTCGATATTACGCGCTGCCAGGGTCACTGCAGGGCGATCGAAACTGTAGGTCCAGTAAGCCGAGATTCGGTAAGCCTCCGTGGACTCACCGGGCGTCGGTTCGCGGTTAAACATGTTGGTTTCGACCCCAAAAATATGCTGCCGCCGGGTATAGCGATAATCAACATTGAATGTATGGGTATCGATATCGGCGCCGCTGACGGAGAAGCTGCGATTTTGCATCCGTGAGCTGTAATCCATCCGCAGCGCATGGGGACCCTGGCTCAACGACACCGCCAGAGTCGGATTGATGTCGGTGCTATGACTGAACCCCTTACGTAGCGTTCGCACTTCAAACCCTGGCGTGATGATCCCCTCAAATCCGCCTATTTGAATACGGTGATCGGCATTCACACTAATTTGCCGGGTAAACAGGTCAGCGTTGACCAGCCCGTCGTCATTCAGGTTTTGTAAAAAAACGGTCGCGCGGCCAGTCCAGTCATTTGGCAGCGGTTTGGTGACGCTCATATTAAGGTTGTGAGTAAGGGTATCGGTCGTGCCGGTTTCGTTGTCGATGTTCTGCACAAAGGCATCGATATTGCCGTTCAGATCGGCAGTAAATCCGCGCAACAGTGGCCCGGACAAGGTTGCTCCGTAGGTGCGGGTACGGAGCTCGTTTAGTGTTTCAAAACCATCTTCAAAATGTTGTAGCCGGCCACGAATGCGCACCCCGCTAGAGTGCATCCAGCCACTGCGTAGCTCCGCTGACCGCCGGTCGGCAGTCACCACCGCGCCGCGGGGCTGAAAATCCTGGCCATACCGATCGAATCTAAGTTGATAGTCCCACGGCAACGAATTGCTACGGCCACTGAGCTGCAGGAAATAGCCGTTATCCGATTTATCCTGTCCGCTGGCGGCACCCGCGAGTCCATTGTGATCGCCGGAAAAATGCGCGGCTTCTGCCTCGACGGACAGAGAATGATCCCCGATTGCCAGCTGGCGCTCACCCGCAATACTGAGCACGTTCTGTGATCGGTCAGCGGTTGCAGCCGTGGTCGATGCATCGCGGGAGTTATGGACAAAGTTAATGCTCATCGATCCCAGTGTTTCATCCTGCATCAACCAGGAGGCCCCGGTGGAGTGGTCCTCCTGCAATGACAGGCCACGCCAACTCGAGTCGTTAGCGCCACTAGTTATCTGGATGGAGTGCCGACGACCTGCAATCTTGCTGGCTGGCTGAAACTCCACCTGAGCCCCTTTTAACGACCGCTGCAATGTCAGATAGCTGTAATAGGCAAAGTGGTCGCCCAGCTCCAGACGATAGGGCAACGCATTATCGCCATTCTCGCGCACCAGGCTCAGGCGCTCCGGCACTATCCCAAAACGGTCTGCGCGATAATCATCATTAAGGTTATAAGCGCCGGAGATTTCACCGCGAAAAGTGTCGTAACGGGAGTTACGTTTGTTCAGATAAACATTGAATTCATTGAAGTAGAGATCGCCCTCAAACGGATAAGGACCACTGGTGGCATCACTCGTGGCACCGTAATGCCCGCCGCGCAACGTGTTTGAGCCGGATATCTGCCAGTCAGGCAAAATCGATACGGTAGCGGCACTGCTCGCCGATACCACTAGCAAAAGGATGGCCAGGCCAGGCAACCGCCACTGGCGTGAGAACAATCGCCCGGTAGCACCATCCACGCCCATCATGGCGCGGCCGCCGTAGTGACTTTGAGCAAAAATTCATTGGTACCCGGTAACCGAACAAACCCGTTGGTGCTGTTGAATTCCAGCTGCGTGCGCACCGTTGCTGACACGATACTGACCAGACTATCCCGACCGCCCCCCGCATCCGGGACCCTGTACTGTTGCAGGGTCTGTATGCCCTGAATCGACTGAATGGAGAGCCGTGCATCCCTTGGCACCTGGGTGTCCATCACATCCAGTAGACGGCTCTTATCGTAAAAGCTATCAGCCAGTATGGATTCCATTGAACCTCCGTTCCATTGGCCAACAATCTTCTCTACCAGTGGTTGCACATCGGTCCGAGACAGTGGCTGCAATCTGGACACAGGTTCGGCATTTTCGGGCAAATTTGCGGTTTCAACCTCCGGCCCGGCGATGGGCATCATCTGCCGGAACTGCCTGGCCTGCAGAGGGCTCATCAGGTTAATGGATACGATGACGATACCCAGTAAAACAGCAAGGCAATCATTTAAACCAGTTCTATTCATCATGGGTTTGCACACGAAGAGAGAGGAATTGAAATGGTGCCGGTAACGGGGCCGAATCCACACACCCCGGGGGCCGGATCGAACTGGGTATTGCCATCGCAATCCAGTGCTGAGCCGCCATGAAAATGACTCACCGCACAGGCATCTGGCCCGGCGGATACCAGTCGGCTGACCGGTATGAAACTGCCGTTAAAGGGCAACACCAGTATGGTTGGGCCTGAACCGCCGCCGCCCGAGCCACTACCCGATCCACTGCCACTACTTCCCGATCCTGAATCATCATGATCATGTTCATTACCATCCAGGTCGTGATCGTGTTCAAGCGGGTTTTGACGATCAAACGGGTTGTTGCCGAACAGACTAATAACATTCAGCACCTCAACCACTGCACACTGTTTTTCGCAGTTGATTAAACTAATAACCGCCCGGCTCAGGGTGTCGTAGGCCGCATCGTAACGTGCCTTTACTGCATCGTATTTAGCCTGGGCCGCAACCATATCCTGCTGATAAGTCTGCAGAGACTCCGCCCCTCCTTCTCTCTTGATACGCAACTCCGAAACCGACAGCGCAGCATCCCCAAACAGGTCATCGAATTTCTCTCCCGGCACCTCCCCAGGTGTTAGCAAACTCAATAGGCTCATATAGGCGGTCTGGTTACTAACCAGGCCTTTCGCTGTATCAAGCTCCATTTCCGCCGCAAACAGTTCATTCTGCATCTCATTAATCGTATTCACCGTGGCGTTGTAAATCCTGACGATGCCGCCGCACTGCGGACAATTACTGGAGATGTAATTAACTTTCTGGAACGATTCATCAAAGATGGCGAAGTCCAGCAGATCGACACCCGCCGGCGCTGCTCCCTCTGCCACCCCGCCGCTTTGCGAGAGTGAGGTATCACCTACCAGAAGCGCGGCAAGATCAGCCAACGAAGAGTCACCGGAACTGGTACTCGGGCCTCCCTTGCACGGCTCCTGGTCACACTCGTCAAGCTGCTGTCGCTGAGCCCTCAACGAAGCGCGCAATTTAGTGGCCGCTGATCTCAGCCCGGCAACTTCAGCCGCAGGGTCATCGCCTTCTTCAATCTCAATTTCCCGTTCAAGCCGACCTATTTCATTCACGGCTTTGAGTCGATCCATTCCTCGCAGGTTGATATCGTTCTGAATTTCCTGCGACGGACCCAGCACGGGCACATCAGTATTTCTTAGCCCCTGACGTGCACCGGCAGTAACACGGTCGAACCCTGCCAGTGCATCACGCAATGCCTTCAGCTGAGCTTTTTTATTTTTCAACGCCTGCTGTTCTGCTTCGATTTCCGCGATTCGATCCTGAATCACCCGCATCGCCCGCCGCCCCTGATTGATCTTGTCAGCGATTGGCTGACACTCCGGACATTTAACGGTGACCGGCACCACCGGAGTTTTACCGCCGCTGCTAGTCGCTGTACCACCTGTACCACCCGCACCACCAAGCGACTCAGGGTTCGCCTGTGTCAGGGCGGCAGTCGCCGCGCGCAACGCTTTCAGCGCATCCATCGCGTTCCATTTGGCTTCGTTGGCAACTAACAGTTGGGCGGCCAGCCCACCCGTGGCAACCTGTTCTGCTACCAGGTCACCTTCCAGCGCCTTGATTTGGGCCTCGCGTTCTTTTAGGTCGTTTTCCGCAACCCCTTTGCCAATACGAATGATTAACTGGCCCAGCGTACGTTTATTGAGGGGTTTCCCGCCGCGATAATCATCGATCATGTTGGCTACATCGCTGAAATCACTTTTCAGGGAATTAATATTGGTCAACCCATCGGTCCCCCAATATCCGTCCGCCGTACCCATGGTGCCAAAGACCTGTCTCTTATACACATCTGACGCTGCCGACGAAGAGGAT
>CAJXVN010000124.1 GCA_913060775.1 uncultured Gammaproteobacteria bacterium
ATCTACACTATCCTCTTCGTCGGCAGCGTCAGATGTGTATAAGAGACAGACCACACCAGCGGCTAAATCAACCTGGGACATAATCCAGCCACCGAAAATATCACCACCGGGATTGGTGTCCGCTGGCATGGCAATCACACGAATCGCTAACGTGCGCTCAGTGCTTTTATTCAGATCATCCGTCATCATTTCGGCCTATCAAACAAAGGGCGGGAATACCGTTCATCGGCCAACTGCAACCATCCGTCGCTTAGTAGGTGCATGGCTGACAGCCGGAGGGTAAAACAGCGTCATGAAAAATTTCACCGCAAAGCAGACAGGATACACCCTCGGCGAACTACTGCTGACGATTGCCATTGGCGGAATTCTCACCGGGCTAGCGGCCACCGCATTCCCTGACCTGCTTAAAAACAACCAGATGATTGGCGATGTTAATTCGCTCGTGGGCCATATTAACGTGGCGCGTAGCGAGGCCATCAAGCGAAATCTGCCCACCGCCCTGTGTCAGACCAACGACAGTCAGGCGGCAACACCGAGCTGCAATAGTGTCGATGCAGACTGGGACACCGGCTGGATAGTCTTTGTCGATGATGACGGCGATCAAACATTTGATGCCGGTGAATTTCTGATCAGTCGGGGCGACCCTTCCGGCGCTGTCGAAATGGTCGCAGGTATGGGCGAACTGGGGTTTGCCGCCGATGGTTTTCTCTCTACCGGCCAGACGCTGTTCAACCTTTGTGACACGCGCGGTATCGATCATGGTCGACAACTCTCTATTAGTGTCACCGGCCGACCAGAAGTCAGTAAAACTTTTGTCACCAATACTGACTGTACCGACGCCACTCCGTGATACGGGAGCACCGCTCAAGATGAATTCATTACCTTTGTTTTCGACACAGCGCCATGGTGTTCAGGAGCACGCCGGATTCTCTCTTATCGAGGTGCTGGTTACGCTGCTAATACTGTCAGTCGGTCTGCTGGGGCTCGCCGGCATGATCGGCCAGTCACTAAAGTTCAATCAGGGCGGCTATACCCGCAGCCAGAGCACCTTTCTTGCCTACGACATCATCGATGCCATGAGGGCGGACGCTGCTAACGCTGCCGACTACGCCGTCGTATACGACGACAGCGTTCATGTCTGCGTGGTCAATCCTGATGCGGCGGACAATTTGGTCGATTCCACGCTGGGTTGCTGGCACGAAAGAATTGCCGCCGAACTGCCTGGAGGCACCGCCACGATTGTCAATGACCCGGACGGCGACAACGTGCTTGAGTACGAAATCACCATGAACTGGATAGACCGCACGAACGACAACGAAACCATCAGCCAGTCCTGGACAGTGGAGATCAGTTAATGACTTTCCTAAATAAAAACCAGGGCATTCGTGCCAATCGGGTCAGGGCTTTCCCCCGATCCAAAGGGTTTACTCTGGTTGAACTACTCACCGCCCTGGTGATTGGGTCAGTTCTGATGCTTGGCGCGATCACCATCATGGTCAATAGCAAAGATGCTTATGAAACCCAGGATGACCTGGCGCGACTGCAGGAAAATGCCCGGTTCGCAATGAATTTGCTGCTTAAGGACATCCGCATGGCAGGCTATTTCGGCTGCAATGTTGATCCAGACAAAACATTTGACCACATCGACAACGGTGGTGCTGGAAACCTGTTTGACAGTGGTTTTGGCCTCGAAGGCATGGATAACTACGACAACAGCGCGACCTGGGAACCCTCCGGTGTTGATGCCGATATCGATGCGATTGCGGGCCTGACCTACCTGGCCGGCAGTGATGGCTTAACCGTCCGCTACCTGGATCCTGCGTCTGCTGTCTCCATCGACGAAGATATGCCTCAACCCTCTGCCGAAATGAAAGTTAGCTCCGTAGGCAATCTGGTGGATGGCCAGGTAGTGGCAATCTCTGATTGCAGTAACACGGATATCATCCAGCTGACTAACGTGCAGAGCGGTAGCCTGCATTTGCAACATAACTCAGGCTCGGGCATTCCTGGTAATGTGAACTCCAACACGGAGTTTAATTTCTCTGGCTGTAATGCACCCAATTGCCTGAGTAAAGCCTATGGCGAAGGCGCTCAGGTCCTATCGATGAAGGCGGTGCGCTACTTCCTGTATGACGACGACGGCGATGGTAATCCGTCGCTGCACCGCCTGCTGGTCGCGCCAAGCGGTGGTAACGCGGTAACCACCCTGCAAAAACTGGTCGATGGCGTTGATTCGTTACAAATCACTTATGGCGAAGACACCACCGGCAATAGTATTGCCGACACTTATGGGACAGCAGACAGCGTCACCAACTGGAGCAATGTGTCTACGGTCCGTATCGGGATGTTGCTCAATACCGTTGATGAATATGGCCAGCAAATCAACACCACTGCGTATACGGTTGCTGCTGGTAATTCAGTCAATGGTGAAGATTTCCCCGCCCAGAACGACCGCCGCCGCCGCCGCCTGTTTACCGCCACCGTTTTACTTAGAAACCCGCAGTGAAAACTATGCTTACTATTGAATACAACCTATCGAAAATCGACAGCCGCCAACAAGGTGCCGTACTAATTGTGGCACTGGTGCTATTAACCGTACTCACCTTTATCGCCGTCACCGCGCTTAACACCAGCGGCATGGAAGAAAAAATGGCCGGCAATACCCAGGAGAGCCATCGGTCGTTTCAAACTGCTGAAACGGGCCTGGCCAATACTTTTGCCGACCCCTCCCTGTTCGTGCTTACGGAAGACAGCACCCTCGCAGGCTGCGCAGCTAATGCCGGATCCAAACTGGACCTGGCGGACGTTGGGGATTACTCGGCAGACGGCACCGTTTGCACCAGCTTTTTAATGTGGACTCCACCACCACGCGGATCAGGATTTAGCGTCTCTTCTTTTTCAGCGGCTCATTTTGAGATGACCAGCACCGGCACCACTGACTCACAAGCCACTACTGTCCTCAACGCTGGGGCCTATCAAATTGCCCCTGGTGGCAGTTAATTCCGGGAGTTTGACCATGGATCACAAACTTTTTAGAAGTTTTTTATGTAGCTTCCTTTTCGCGTTTTCCTACAGCTCAGCACTCCTTGCCGACGACACAGATATATATTTAGGAGACCCTGACGCTGAAGTTATACGCCCGAATGTTTTGTTCGTCCTCGACATTTCAGACAGCATGGGACAGGAAGTAGTCGGCACTGGCAAAGATCGGCTAGGAAATATGCGCGAGGCCATGGCGGATCTCATCAGCGATCTGGATAACGTTAACGTTGGGTTGATGCGCTTTAACGGCAGGCGTTTCGGAGATAACGAAACCCCCACTGGCGGCGCAGTGATTTTCCCGGTGACCGATTTAGACGCTGACATTTCCGCAGTGCCCAGTGAAGCCGATCTATCTGAGCAAACCATTGCGCTGTCACTCAGTGACCCAAATGACGATGTGGAAGAAACCTCTGTCACCGGTGCGATGGTGCTGAACTCACCCGCGTTGGAAATTGCTGACAACTCCTCCGTAAATATCAATCTTACTTCACTCATCGCGATAGACACGGACAATGCGCGCTCTAACTTATCACCAAACGACACCTCGACCGGCTCGCTCCAGATCAAGACTGGTACCTTTGGAATTGGCCTGCGTTACCAGAACCTGGCCATCCCCACGGATGCAACCATTACCGCAGCGACTATAAAATTTACTGCCCGACTTGCAGGTAATGGCACCGTAAATACCGTTATTGAAGGAGAAAAAAGCGCGACTCCCGCCACCTTCAATGACAGCGAAAACATGGCCAGTCGCCCACGAACAACTGCAAACGTACCCTGGAGTCCACCAAACTTTGTTGCCGGTGATGAATACATAACAGCCGATATATCAGACATCATCTCTGAACTAACGAGCTCAGCCTCTGGCTGGGTCGCCGGCAATGACCTGGCGTTGTTTGTGACTCCCGTCAGTGGCACCCCAAATAAAGCGCGACAACCTGTTCGGTTTCAAGATGACCCTGCAAAGGCCCCCATCCTGGAAATCACCTATCAAACTGCGCTACAAAAAACAGGCACCCGGTTTCAGAATGTATTTATCCCTCAGGGATCCATTATCACCAACGCTGAAATTGACTTTCTTTCCGACGACCCAAGCCTCAATTCAGCAACTCCAACCACGACTTATATCGACATTGAAGACGTCGACGACGCGACTGCCTACACCACGGCAGTCAATGATCTGTCAGCGCGCAGTTATTCGGGTTCACCGGTTACCTGGGTTTTACCGGCGGTAGCTGGGCAGGCTATCAACGATACGGTTACCAGCGTCGATATCACTTCGTTAGTGCAGCAAGTGGTTAACCGTAGTGGCTGGTGTGGTGGCAATGCGCTGGCCTTTAAATTTGCCAGCCCTCCATTTGCTGGTGGACCCAAAGTGTTGAAATCTGCTGACACACCCACTGACCCAGCTAACCCATCGGGGGCTCCAGTCTTGCGCGTTACCTTTGATCAAAGCAACCTGGCAGCTAATGAAGGGTGCATTCGCAAAACCCTCGTTTACCAGTCAGAACATCAAAAGGACGACGGCTACCAGATCCTCAACGCGAACAACAGGATGAAACTGGGCAACGTCCTACAAACCGGAAAAATCAATGGTAACGCCACCATACTTGGTCTTCGTTTTAGCGGAGTTCAACTAGATCCGGCCGACATACTGGTTTCTGCCGAAATCGAAATGATCACCTCAGCCGCTGGCACGGGTTCAACCACCCTGGACATCGCCGGTCACGACCAGAGCAACATGCCCCGGCTGTCTGGTGGCGAGCTTCTGTCCGACACGGTTGCCAAACCGCGAACGACAGCCTCAGTAGCTTGGCCAATCACCAACAATAGTGCACAAGGGGACAAACTGGTTTCACCCGATTTAACAACGGTAATAAACGAAGTTATTCAGGACCCCGCAAATAGCTGGAGCGCGGGGAACGCGTTAGGTTTCTATCTCGAAAATGGTACTAACTTGCGCAAGTTTCATTCCCTGGATTCCAATATTGCATTTGCCCCTAGGCTTAAACTAGTCATTGAAACCAAAGTAGCCAAACAAATAACCGTTCGCGACCGAGTTTTGCAGTTAGTCAGCGAACAGACCCACACGCTGAATCGAACGCCCTCAATTGAAACCCTTTATGAAGCGGCAGCCTACTGGCGTGGGGATAATGTCTACTACGGTACCCACCGCGGTCAGGGTAACTTTCCTAACGGTGTTCCCAATCCCAATGACAATAATTTGACTGTCGATCCAGATATCGGCATGCATCATGGCCGTGTAAGCCATCCTGATAGTTATACCGGCGGGTCGCTAAATCAACCGGCTGGATGCACCGCTGCGAATCTCGATGCCCCTGAATGTTACGCCGAGGTGATTGACGGTAATCCTGTCTATGTCTCGCCGTTTGACATTGCCGAATGTCAGAGCAATTACATGATCTTTCTCTCAGATGGCGCACCGACTCAGAATAATGAAGCCCCTGGGTTAATTAAGACACTTACGGGTGATGCAGACTGCGACACCAATGCCAAAGGAGATTCTGGAGCCTGTGGCATCAATTTACTCAGGTACTTAAACAATGAAGACCAGAGTAACGACCTGGATGGAGACCAGACCGTTACCACCTTTACCGTTGGCTTTAATATCGGCGATGCTGGTAACGCCGCTACGGTAGATTTCATGAAAGAACTGGCGGTTGCAGGTGGCGGCCAATTCAAGTCTGCCGATACTGCGAGTGAGCTTAGCGCTACGATGACCGCGATTTTTAGTGAGATTTTTACCGACCCCACTTCGTTTGCGGCACCCGCGTTACAGGTAAACGCCTTTAATAAACTGCAACACCGCAACGAAGTATATTTTTCTCTGTTCGAACCCGCGAAAGAAACCCGTTGGGATGGCAACGTTAAAAAATATAAGGTCTGTGATGGCACTGGCGGTTGTACGCTTGGCGAAATTATTGATGCGGACGAGGTCGCGGCCATTAATTCGGACGGCGTAATCAGCAGCTCTGCAAAAAGTTTTTGGAGCAATGTTGTCGACGGTCCAGATATAAGGGTAGGGGGCGCAGGGTCAGCCGTGCCTTCTCCCGATTTTCGCAAAGTTTATACCTACACTGGAGCGAGCTCACCGGTAAATGTTGATGTCGGCGATGCGGCTCATGAAATACATATCAATAATTTCGACAACCTCGACGAATTGCTGGGTTTCAGTGACAGCACCATCAGCAACCCCGTACCCGATCCTGCAACTGCTGATGCAGACCCAGCACTGCTCGATTTAATCGAGTGGATTAGGGGTGTCGATAGCTTTGACGAAGACGCCGACGGTGATACCACCGACCTCCGATGGCCAATTGCTGACCCGCTGCACGGCAGCCCGGTAGCGATCACCTTCGGCTGTCAGTCCGGCGTTCCTGGCACACCCTGCGCAGACACCGGCGACAACGCCATCATCAAGGTGTTTGCCACCAGTAATGACGGCAGCGTTCGCATGCTTAATGGCAACAACGGCACCAACGGCGGAGAAGAGGAGTGGGTTTTTTATCCGCAACTGATGCTTGCTCAGCAAGCTGCGCTGGCCGTTAATGCAGAAGGAGATCATGGCTATGGCGTCGATAACACTCCAACAGTCATTCAGTTGGATACCAACGGCGATGCAATGATTGACCCGCTAACCGGGGAATATGTGCGGTTATTCTTCAGCATGCGTCGTGGCGGGGAGAGCATTTTTGCACTTGATGTCACTCCCGACTCCACCGTACTCACAGATACTAACGGTGTCGGTGGTATTACTCCCCAATACATGTGGCGTATCGACGGGTCCAGCACCCTGTTTCCAAATCTGGGCCAGACCTGGTCCCGGCCAAAACCGGCGCAAGTCAAGGTTCCTAAAAGTGGCGGCGGTGCCGGCGATAGCGAACTAAAAACGGTGCTGATATTCGGCGCCGGATACGACGATGACCAGGACGACGAATTTGCTAAATCCAACGTCGGCAATGGTATTTACATCGTCGATGCAGATACCGGCGCGCGAATATGGTGGGCCAGTAACGATGAGGTGCTCGACGGTAATGGCGACAGTCCTAATCTAGTGCTCACCGATATGGACTACCCCATCCCCTCGGATATCGCGTTAGTTGATAGCAGCGGCGATGGTGCCATCAATCGCCTTTATGTTGGCGATATGGGTGGACAGGTTTGGCGTATTGACCTGGATGATCAGCTCGGAGGCCCCCAGACCGGACCCGCCGATGGCCAGGACGACTCCTCAGGGGCTCGGCTGGCAGTGCTATCCAATCCTGACCCAGACCCACTCAACATCGAGGATCACCGTAAATTTTTCTATCCACCCGACGTAATTCAGGTTGAAGACGCGATCTTTTCCAACGAAGCATCTTATGATCTGGTCACGATTGTCTCTGGTGACCGTGCCAATCCACTGGAAGAAGACGTGCTCAATCGCGCTTACGGTCTCAGGGATTATGCAGTCGGTGACGCTCTAGTTGAAGGTGGCCAGGTTCCGTTACGGCACTCTGGCTATGACATTGGCGATGGAACGATCGATGGCGACGCCGATGGTGACAGTGAAAAGGACCTGTTCGACACCACTGAAAACCTTATCCAGGTAGGAAACAGTAGCGAACAGTCCCTGGCAAAATCAGCGATGCAAGCAAGTAGCGGCTGGTTCATCGACCTCACCGACAACGGCACCAAAGTCGGTGAAAAAGGATTGTCTTCGCCGATCATCCTGGCCGGAAAACTTTTCTTTACCACCTTCCTGCCGTCAACAACCAATGATCCCTGCCAAGCTATTGAGGGATCGGGGCGGTTATACGGCATCAACGCCATCACCGCGGCCGCGGAGTTTGAAGATTGGCTGGACGGAGGTATTGACACCGCGTTTGAAACCGGTGACCGTACTTACGAGCTAGGCGGCGGCATCCCCTCCAGCGCGGTGCCCATCTTCCAGGAGCAGGGCGTGACGCTGCTAATCGGTACTGGAGGTGGCGCGGAAAGCGTGGATCCAGACATTGCTTTACCCCGAGTCAGAACCTACTGGTATCAGGAACAGTAGAAGTCGAAACAATATCAGTTATGTCTTATAAAGTGTCACGGACAAACCCCATTGGGGTTTGTCCGTGACTGGTCTTATACCTGTCTCTTATACACATCTCCGAGCCCACGAGACCTCTCTACATCTC
>CAJXVN010000125.1 GCA_913060775.1 uncultured Gammaproteobacteria bacterium
CCGCTGCAGTTTGTGATTGGCGGCGGTAGTTACGAAGAACTCGCACAATGGCGGGACATCATCTTTGCCGAAATCGCCGCCAACAACCCGGGGTTTGTCGGTCTGGATCACGACTACAAAGAGACCAAGCCCCAGCTACAGATCGTCACCAACCGTGACCGAGCCGCCGATCTGGGCATCAGTACTCAGACCATCGGCGCAACCCTGGAAACCATGCTGGGGGGCCGCCGGGTAACCACCTACGTTGATGACGGCGAAGAATATGACGTTATTCTCGAAGGAGAACGCGATTCCCAGCGCACACCTACCAATATCGAAAACATTTATCTACGCTCCGCCACCAGCGGCAAGCTGATCCCGCTGTCGAATGTCGTAAGCATTGAAGAGATTGCCGACGCAAGCTCACTCAACCGCTACAACCGCGTGCGCGCCATTACCCTGGATGGCAATCTTGCCGAGGGCTTCGCCCTCAGCGAAGCCCTCGCCTATCTGGAGAACCTGGTGCGCGAAAAACTGCCGGAAACGGCAGTCATTGATTACAAGGGCCAGTCGCTGGATTTGAAAAGCAGCGGTACTTCGATGATGTTCGTCTTCCTGCTCGGCATGGTTGTGGTTTTCCTGGTGTTAGCAGCACAGTTTGAAAGCTATATCCATCCGATGGTTATTATGTTCACCGTGCCGCTGGCCATTACCGGCGCCCTGGCCGGACTATTTTTGGTCGGTGGAACGCTGAATATCTATACCCAGGTGGGCCTGATCATGCTGGTGGGGCTGGCAGCCAAAAACGGCATTTTAATTGTCGAGTTTGTCAATCAACTACGGGATCAGGGCACTGGCTTTCGCGAGGCCATCCTGGAAGCCTCCGGCACACGGCTGCGCCCCATCGTCATGACCGGCATCACCACCGTGGCCGGCTCCCTGCCGCTGATATTTTCAAGCGGTGCCGGCGCGGAAACCCGTTTTGCCATCGGGATTGTGATGTTTTTCGGCGTCCTCGCCGCGACAGCGTTTACGCTGGTAGTTGTACCCGTCACCTATAGCGTTTTATGCAAACATACCGGCTCACCTGGAGATGTCCGTCGCATTCTCGAGGAGCAACAAGCAACCGACAGTGGGATCGGTCGATGAAACCAGCATGGGTTGGGGTATTTACGACCCTTTATCATCCATTCACACTGGCCCGACACGGAGTTTTATTTTTTGCCATTGTGGTCTCGTCGAGCTGTACCGTCGGTCCTGATTATGTGGCGCCAACACTTGATGCCGGTGACCAGTGGTCAACATCGGCCAACGCCGTCAGCCATGATGCTCCCCCACTCAGCGAATGGTGGACCCTGTTCAACGATGCTACGTTGGAAAATTATATTGATCAGGCCGTAGCCCATAACCGAACGCTCTCCATCGCGAAGACCAATATCCTGCGCGCCCATGCCCTGCGCCGGCAGGCCGGATCCCAGTTCTTGCCAACCATTGATGGTAGCTTGAGTCACTCCCGCCAGGGCACCAGTGGCACGACATCGGATACCTTTTCGGCAGGCTCTCGGCGCACCCTTTACAACGCTGGCATTGTCAGCACCTGGGAGCTGGATATTTTTGGCGGTTTGCGGCGCCAGGCCAACGCCAGTGACGCCCGTCTGGAAAGCGCCATTGCCAACAAGAACACAGTATTGCTCGGCATAGTCGCCGAAGTGGGACGCACCTACTTTGATGTGCTTGGACTACAAACACGCATCGAAATCATTGAAAAAAATATCGCTCTGCAAGCCACCACCTTCGGGCTAATCGAAGACCTGTTTAACGCCGGTGAGGCCACCGAGTTCGATCTTTCCCGAGCGCGCGCCCAGGAACAGCTGACCCGGTCTCGACTCCCGGATTTGAGGGCCGAAATGAAAGCCAGCGTATTTCGATTGTCGGTGCTTTTGGGGCAAGCCCCAGAATACCTGCTCGATAATTTTTTGTCTGAACAGTCTCTAACCCTACCCCTGCCCCCGGAAGTTGTCTTTACTGGCATACGCTCCGATGTATTACGGAGAAGACCCGACATTCGTCTTGTCGAGCGGGATCTGGCCGCCGCCACTGAGGACATCGGTTTACAGGTTGCCGAGCTCTTTCCCCGGTTTTTTCTAACGGGTGATATCGGTCGGGCAGCTAGCTCAAGTAGCAATCTGGCCGACCAACTCAGCAACACCTTTTCCTTCGGTCAGCTGATGCAGTGGCCGATTTTCAACGGCGGTCGCCTTCGCGCACAGATCGATGTCGAAAAAGCCGATGCGGCAATGGCTGCTGACCTTTATGAGCAAACGGTATTAAATGCACTCAGCGAGGTAGAGTCTTCGCTAGCCCGTTATGTCGAAAAGCGGGCTACGCGGGATAAATTACAACACGCTTTTGCCAACCAACAACGAGCGGCCGAATTAGCCCGAGTGTTATTCAATTCTGGCGAGACCAACTTTCTCGCGGTGCTCGATGCTGAAAGGGCATTAATCGATGTGGAAGACAGTCTCGCGAACAGCGAGATTGATGTCCGGTTGAATCTGGTAACACTCTACGCAGCCCTTGGCGGAGGTTGGCAGCCCTATTCATCTATAAGTGCCGAAAACTAGCCGCGGACCCTGCATCACAACAATTGAACTTGCTACCTTTACCCGTCCCAGCGTGATCTGCCTGGCCGCTATTCTGACGACGATTTTGAAGACGACCACAACCCGCGCTATTTATTAACCTTTGGCCTTTTTAACGAACGCCGACTTCAGCATCATCTCACCCACTTTATCGACCCGACAATCGATGTTGTGGTCACCATCAACGATGCGGTTGATTTTGACTCTGGCACCCATTTTTAGCACGTTTGAACTGCCCTTCACCTTCAGGTCTTTGATCAGCGTCGCGCTATCGCCTTCATGCAACGCGTTGCCATTGGCGTCTTTGACCGATTTGCCCGGCACCTCTTCTGCGTCACCTCCGATCGTTGCCTGCCACTCATGAGCACATTCGGGGCACACCCGTAAATCGCGATCCTCATAAGTGAACTGCGATTGACAGTTGGGGCACGGTGGGAAATTTGACATCAATAAAAGTCTCCAGGCGGGATTAAATGGATAACATCAATTAGTTAGCAAGGTTAAGACCCGATCAATTCAAATGACCGGTTTATTTCATCGTTAGCGAGCTCAGCTAGCGCAAGAAACAGGTAATGGGCACCCCTCCCCCTCTGGCCACGCCGTTCGATACTTACGGACCAGGTCAGCAGGTATTTTCTTCAGTCATGCTGAGCCGTTGCCCCGTTCTCGCTCCTGAGCGTCGTTAATGGCATCGATTAGTGTAGGAAACGAGGCATTGAGTGGGCTTAAAGAATCACCACGGGCCCGGGCTAGTGTCTTTAGCGGCTGAAACTGCCAGCTTGAAAAAACCAGTTGCACCTGATTTTTGTGGCAATGAGCCATCAGTTTTTGAATTGCTGCCAATCCGCCCGCGTCCAAATAGGGGCTATAGCGCATGTGCAGGATGATGCCATCCAGGTCACCCGCGTATTGAGCTAGCTCGCCAAAGATACGATCGGCGGCAGCAAAAAACAGTGCGCCGCGAACCTTAAACACCTTCCAGTTGGCCGGTAAGGCCTCGTTATGAAATTCTCGGTTATTGGTTATCTCCACTACGTGGGTGATAGCGGCCAGCTCTTTCATAAACAGAAGGGAAGCCAGAATAACCCCCACCGTGATGGCTACGACCATATCCACGACAACCGTTAGGGAGAGGCAAACCAGAAAAACCAGCACATCGCTTGTAGGGGATTTTTTTATCAATTTAAGGGATTTATGCGCTTCACTCATGTTCCAGGCCACGACCATCAATAACGCTGCCATTGCTGGCATTGGCACGTAGGCCAGCGCACCAGCCAGGAGTAATAATCCCAGCAGTACCAACAGCGCATGAACCACGCCTGAAACGGGCGAGCGGGCACCTGCTTTAAGATTCGTGGCCGATCGGGCGATTGCAGCCGTGGCCGTGATGCCACCGAAAAAGGGCGTGATGACATTGGCCACCCCTTGAGCCAGCAATTCGCTGTTTGCACTATGACGCTTGCCAGACATGCCATCCAGCACAACGGCACAAAGCAGTGATTCAATCGCGCCCAGCATGGCAATCGCAAAAGCAGCAGGTCTGTTACTAGAGCGAAAGAGAGTGCCAGCGGCTGTCCATCCGCGCTGACACGATTCCAGGGCCATTCAAACACCGGCAGAAAGGGCGGAATACCGGCCGCTTGCGTGCCATCGTCCAACAGGTAGTGAAAGCGTGAACCAATGGTATCAACCTCCATACCGATAGCCGCCAGGAAAACCCCCAGTAAGCAGGCCATCACCAGCGCTGGCAGATGGGGAGGAACCGGTGTCCGCAGGCGCGGCCACACCAGCATGATTGCCAGGGTAAAACCGGCGGTCAGGGCACTCGCTAAATCGACCTCGGGCAGATGGGTGGCAATGGCGACAATCTTGCCAATAAAGTGCTCCGGCAAATCATGCAGCTCCAGTCCCGCAACATCAGGAACCTGCAACACCGCAATCACGATGGCAATCCCCCCAGTAAAGCCCAGAGTGACGGATTCGGGAATGTACTCGATAAAACGACCCAGACGTGCATAGGCCATGCCAATAAGAATGACACCAGCCATGGTCGAGGCCAATAACAGTCCCGCCAGCCCGTATTTCATGGTTAATGGCTGCAAAATCACTACAAATGCAGCCGTCGGTCCTGAAATGCTGTACCGACTGCCGCCGGCCAGAGCAACAATTGCACCGGCGATGATCGCGGTGTACAGACCGTACTGCGGTGGCACTCCGCTGGCAATCGCCAGGGCCATAGCCAGGGGTATGGCAATGACTCCTACTGTCGCCCCGGCGATCAGGTCTTTTAAAAAATCGTCGCGATCATACCCTTCTGTCAACACATCCCTAAGCGCATGCCCCAGCCGCAGAGAAAAAAGGTGTTGTCGTTGGGGCATCAGTGTGATCCTACCTAAAGCGATTGGTTTAAGGGTTTGCTGGTAATTAGGACCCTTGATTTGAGTATCCAATGATAATGGCATTACAATTCTAGTAACACCAGATTTAAGCGATAATCACCTGTTCACGTCGAGGTTTACCCCTGATGAATGACTCACGCCTGACCCAGCAGCTATCCGAATACGGCATAACGAATCCGCTGGAAATTCTCTATAACCCCGATTACGACACCCTGTTTCAAGAACAAACTCGCCCGGAACTGAATGGTTACGAAGTTGGTCGCGTCACTAACAGTGGCGCGGTCGCGGTTGACACCGGCATCTTTACCGGGCGCTCCCCCAAAGATAAGTATTTTGTTAAGGACGACACAACCCGCGATACGCTCTGGTGGTCAGATCAGGGCGCCAACGACAACAAACCCATTACGCCGGAGGTGTGGGAATCGTTGAAATCGGTGGTCGGGACTCAACTTAGCGGCAAACGTGTGTTTGTGAATGATTTATTCAGTGGCGCTAACCCGGATACCCGATTGAAAGTCCGGTTTGTGACAGAGGTCGCCTGGCAGTCACATTTTGTGAAGAACATGTTTATCCGACCGTCCGAAGCAGTGCTTGAAGATTTCGAGCCGGATTTTGTCGTGTTGAATGGCGCCAAAACCACCAATCCCGACTGGCAACAACAGGGCTTAAACTCCGAAAATTTTGTGGCGTTTAACATGACCGAAGGCATGCAGCTTATCGGCGGCACCTGGTATGGCGGGGAAATGAAAAAAGGGATGTTCTCGGTAATGAACTACCTGCTGCCACAAAAAGGTATCGCTTCCATGCACTGTTCTGCCAATGTCGGCGACGATGGCGATACCGCCATCTTTTTTGGCTTGTCGGGGACTGGCAAAACCACCCTGTCCACGGATCCAAAACGGGCGCTGATTGGGGACGACGAACATGGCTGGGACGATAATGGCGTATTCAATTTCGAGGGCGGCTGCTACGCGAAAACCATTAACCTCAGCGCAGCGCAGGAACCGGAGATTTTTGCGGCGATTAAACGCGATGCCCTGCTGGAGAATGTGACGGTCGATAGTGAAGGCAATATCGATTACTCGGACAGCTCTAAAACTGAAAACACCCGTGTTTCCTACCCCATCTATCACATTAACAACATCGTCAAGCCAGTGTCCGTGGGTGGTCACGCAACGAAAGTGATCTTTCTAACGGCCGATGCGTTTGGCGTTCTGCCGCCGGTGGCCCGCCTCACTAAGGAGCAGGCTGAATACTATTTTCTCTCCGGGTATACGTCGAAACTGGCGGGTACAGAACGCGGTATCACCGAGCCGAGCCCTACCTTTTCGGCCTGCTTCGGCGCCGCCTTTCTAAGTTTGCATCCCACACAATATGCAAAAGTGCTGAAAAAGCGAATGGAGCAATCGGGTGCTCAGGCTTACCTCGTTAACACTGGCTGGAATGGAACAGGGCAACGGGTTTCCATCAAGGCGACCCGCCGGATTATCGATGCCATCCTGGATGGCTCCATTGAGACCGCCGAGTTTTTTCAGTTGCCACTCTTCAACCTGGAAACGCCTGCTGCACTCGAAGACATCGATGCAGCCCTGCTTGATCCGCGTAAGACCTACACCAATTCTGAAGAATGGACGGAAAAAGCCACCTCACTGGCGGGAAAATTTGTTGCCAACTTTGAACGCTTCACCGACACCGAGGCCGGTGCATCGCTAGTAAGTGCAGGCCCGGTCGTCCCCGGATGATCGATCAACGCCTGATGATGAGCGCCTAGCCTCAAAAGCTAATTTAAACGCACTCAACTATTAAGCAAATTATCTCTACCACTCAGCCAACAAAGAGCGACATCATGGAAAAACGCACTGCCCGGTTAACGGTCCTGGTGGACCCCCAAAAGAAAGCAGCCTTTGAAAAGCTCTGCGAACAGGAAGACGTAACCTCCTCGCAGAAAATACGCCAGTTCATGCGGGACTACATCGAACAGGCGTTGGGAGCGGACTGGAAGGAGCAGGTATTCGACGGAGAGAATTGAATTATTCCGTCGTCACGACATAGCACACCACCGGCGCGGCATCTTATTGCAATACCTCGGTAAACTCTTACCCAGACTGCCCGCTCTCTCATTCAGCCTCTGCCAATTGCATGATCGAGGGGTTTAATAGAAGAATCGTAGAGGTATTGGCCCACCACCCCGATTAAAAGTAATGAAGTGCTACCTGGAAGTCCTAACCTCGATGGGTATCCCTACAACCGGCCAATACCCCAGGAGTCGCCAGGGTCCCACCTCTCTATTCAAGCACTCAAAGCGTGGCAAACCACCCATCCTCTTTGGTTTGACAATCAGACCGGAAACCGCCCGGAACGTGGCCAGTCTCAGCACCCAGCGGGTTCCTGTTTCGAAGTGAGAGGCTAACCCGAGGGAGAAAAATGATACGGTTTCAAATGCTAAACAGGTTCTATAGAGCACCCAAAAAAACACCAAGACGCATCTTTTGATCGGATGGTGACTAGGAAACAGTTCCGCCGCTTGCCAACAATACCATCGGCCCGGCGGCGGGCAACCTGGTGTTTCCCACTGCCTTGCACTGGCGCTTTAACACCTGCGTGGGTTTCAGCACGCCGGCCGGGTGTTTGCCGCTACCAGCGATCATCATCGGTGACTAGGAATCTGAGACTGAACAAAAGCGTACTTCACGGTAGCTCTCGCTCAAATAATTCCGCTTTTTTTCATCCAGAGAACACAAATAAAACATATTCTCCGCTGCAAGCGCCGCTACGCGGTATTTTAAGGCAGCCATTTCATTACCTTGTTTGCACTAGCTCGTCGCTGACCGGGCCCCCTGAATGCACCTTCAGGGCCTTTGTCCGCCACTTCATTTTTTAATTTATAGAGCGGATTACGACAAACGCTGATCTCGCGGACCAACCACCACTGCTGATTAAATTTCTTCCGGTGTTTTCGGCGTCCGCTCGGTGGGGGGAAATCTTCGTTGATCGGGGTTATGGCGGCAGTAGCGTCAGGTCCAGATCATGCAAACCGTTCACTCGCATCATGGCGCGCAGGTCGTCGATATAGTCCTGACCCCTCTCAGAGTATCTGTCCAACTTGCCGACAAGCTTCGCTCCGGTAATCACTTCTCCCTGGTGCCGCAAGGATGCGCGGGCCTGGCGCAAACCCTGATAAGCGGGATGGTGATTGAG
>CAJXVN010000126.1 GCA_913060775.1 uncultured Gammaproteobacteria bacterium
GATCTACACTATCCTCTTCGTCGGCAGCGTCAGATGTGTATAAGAGACAGTATCCACGCTGCGCGTTTCCTGCAAAAATCTCTCCAATCCGCGCACCCGGGTCAGGCGCTTTCATAAATGCCTCACCAATTAAAAAAGCGTTGACCCCAAGGCTTTGAATGAACGCCACATGGTCGGCGGTGTGGATACCACTTTCAGAAACCAGCAGTGCGGACTCTGGTACCAGCCGGGCGAGTCGGGCCGTAGTCTCAAGATCAGTGGTAAAGGTGTTCAAATCGCGGTTATTCACTCCCAGCAGTCGCGGTTCGATGCGCAAGGCCCGCTCCAGCTCCTGCTCATCGTGCACTTCCACCAACACATCCAGCCCCAGCTCCAGCGCCTGGGCATTGAGCTCCTGCATCTGCCCGTCATCAAGCGCAGCGACAATCAACAGGAGTGCATCCGCACCCATTGCCCGGGCTTCAACCACCTGATACTCACTGATGATGAAATCTTTTCGAATCACTGGCAGCGTGCAGGCATCTCGAGCCGCCTGTAAATATTCCGGACCGCCCTGAAAAAACTGTTGGTCGGTGAGCACCGACAGACAGGCAGCACCGCCCGCCTCATAGGATTGCGCAATCCAGGCGGCATCAAAATCATCCCGAATCAACCCCTTACTCGGTGACGCCCGTTTAATTTCGGCAACAATGCCGGGTTGCCCCCGGCCAACCCGGCGCTCAAGCGCCGCAGCAAACCCCCGCGTCGGCGAGGCCTCCGCTGCCCGTGACCGCATGGCTGACAGGCCCGGAGCCTTTAACCCGGCTGCTATCTCGGTCGCCTTAACCTTGAGAATTTTCTGTAACACGTCGGCAACCGCCATCTCTATAGCGCTCCCAGCTGATTACTCAATTCCGCCAACGCAGCGAGTGTGGCGGCTGCGGCCCCACTATCAATGACCTCGCCCGCCCTTTCAACGCCCGTCTCCAGGGTGTCACCCAACCCGGCCAGGTAAATAGCAGCGCCAGCATTCGCCAGGACGATATCGCGAGCCGGCCCGGGCTCTCCGGCCAGCACCTGCTGTATCACCGCAGCACTCTGTTCAGCAGTTTCCACCACCAGCGCCGATAGTGGGGACCGGTCCAGCCCCAGCTGTTCGGGCGTAAGCAGATAACTCTGCACCTCGCCATTTTTAAGCTCGCTAACCCGTGTCGGTCCGCTAAGACTAATCTCATCCAGGCCATCTTCTCCGCGAACCACCATCACCCGTTCACTGCCCAGCTCCCGTAACACCTGCGCGACCGGCTCTACCAGTTCGTCGTTGTAGACCCCAATTAGCTGACATTTTGCCCCCGCCGGATTAGTCAGCGGGCCCAGCAGGTTAAAAATTGTCCTCGCCCCAAGCTCGCGGCGCGGGCCAATTGCGTGCTTCATCGCGCCGTGGTGAGCCGGGGCAAACAGAAAGCCAATCCCTGCCTGACGAATACAATCACCTACCCGGTCTGCCGACAGGTCTATTCTGACCCCCAGCCTTTCGAGCACGTCAGCACTACCCGAGCTGCTCGATACCGACCGGTTACCGTGCTTGGCTACCTGCGCGCCAGCGGCTGCAGCGACCAGCGCCGCCGCCGTTGAGATGTTGAACGTATGCGCCCCATCGCCGCCGGTGCCGCAGGTATCAACCAGGTGCGGCCCCTCTATCTGAACGGGGGTCGCCAGATTACGCATTACCCGAGCCGCCTCGGTAATTTCTGTAATGGTCTCACCCTTTACTCGGAGTCCGACCAGAAAACCACCGATCTGGGCCGGCGTCGCATCGCCGCCCATGATCAAGGCCATGGTATCGGCCATCTCGTTGGCCGCAAGATTTTCGCCCGCTATGACCCTGGCAATCGCCTGCTGCATATCCATTTAATTAACTATTCCGATGGGGTTTTCTGCTGCAAAAAATTACGCAACAGCTCGTGACCGTATTCTGATTTGATTGATTCGGGGTGAAATTGCACCCCTTCAACAGGCAGGGTTTTGTGACGCAAGCCCATAATCTCATCGCGACTGCCGTCATCAAATTGAGTCCAGGCGCTGATTTCAAAACAATCCGGCAAGGTTGCTTCTTCCACCACTAACGAGTGGTATCGAGTCGCCGTAAAAGGCGTCGGCAGGCCTGCAAACACCCCTTTCCCATCGTGGTAAATCGGCGATACCTTGCCGTGCATCACCTCTCGGGCATGGACGACCTTGCCACCAAACACTTCACCCAGGCACTGATGACCCAGGCAGACCCCCAGCAACGGGATTTTGCCGGCCACGGCAGCAATTAATTCCATCGACAAACCGGCCTGCGCGGGCGCACAGGGACCGGGCGAGATCATAATCTGCCGAGGGGCCATGGCCTGCAGTTCAGCCACGGTGGCTACGTCGTTTCGCACCACTTCAACCTGCTCTCCAAGTTCGCCGAGATACTGGACCAGATTGTAGGTAAAGGAATCGTAGTTATCGATCATCAACAACATAATTAACGCTCTGCCTGACTGGCTTCAGAGTCGGCCAGTAATCCCGCCTCGACCATCGCCACCGCCCTGAACAGGGCCCGACGTTTATTCAGCGTCTCCTCCCACTCGGTGGCGGGCACAGAGTCGGCAACGATACCGCCGCCGGCCTGAATATGCAGGGTGCCATTTTTGATTACCGCCGTGCGAATCGCGATGGCGGTATCCATGTTGCCACTCCACCCGATGTAACCCACCGCACCGGAATATACCCCGCGCTTTACTGGCTCCAGCTCGTTAATAATTTCCATGGCCCGCACTTTCGGGGCGCCGGTCAGGGTACCGGCGGGGAAAGTTGCCCGCAGCGCATCAATGGCGGTCATGCCCTCGCGCACCCGGCCTTCGACATTGGAAACGATATGCATGACGTGAGAGTAACGCTCTACCACCATGGATTCGGTCACCTCGACACTGCCGATTTCTGCCACCCGACCAACATCATTACGCCCCAGATCAATGAGCATCAGATGCTCTGCCAGCTCCTTGGGATCCTCCATTAACTCCCGTTCGAAAGCCAGATCCTGTTCAGCATCCTGCCCGCGAGGACGCGTACCGGCGATCGGCCTCACGGTGAGCACGCCATCTTCGAGACGCGTTAATACTTCTGGCGAAGCGCCAACCACGGCAAAATCGTCCAGCTGGAGGTGAAACATATAGGGCGAAGGGTTGAGGTAGCGTAGCGCCCGATAGAGATCGATTGGCTCAGCCGCGAAATCGATCGACATGCGCTGAGAAGGCACCACCTGCATCACGTCGCCGTCGACGATATAGCGCTTCACCCGCTCTACCGCATCCTCATAGCCCTGCTGGGTAAAACTGGCATGAAAATTACTGTGCGCCTCCGTCAATCCCAGCACCGGCAGCGATTGCGGATACGCTTTTAGCGGTTGCTCCAGCTCCTCGATCAACTGGTCGAGTCGTGCCTCTGCCCAGGCGTGGGTTTTCGGACCCTTATCGTGGGCGTGCACGATCGCGTAAAGGCTACCGCTGAGATTATCGAAAACCACCACCTCTTCAGCCAGCATGAGCAGGATATCGGGCACGCCAATCGGGTCTGGTTTGGTATTCGGCCCCAACCGAGGTTCCACATAGCGAATCGTGTCGTAACCGAAATAACCCACCAGGCCACCGCTGAACCGCGGCAACCCTTCCACTGGCGCCACTCGAAACTGGGTCTGGTATTCATCAATCCAGGTCAGAGGATCGTCAACCTCCCACTGCTCTGCCTCACCGTTCTGCTCCAGAGTTACCTGGTGACCGCTGACTTTAATGCGGGTCTCTGACGGCAGGCCGATCATCGAATACCGGCCCCATTTTTCACCCCCCTGAACCGACTCCAGCAGGAAACTATAGGGCCGATCGGCGAGCTTTAAGTAGGTACTTAGCGGGGTGTCGACATCCGCCAACACCTGACGATAAACCGGCACTCGGTTATAACCGGCCTGCAACGCGTGTTGAAAATCATCCTGGTTCATTGTCTGAGTTGTCGGGTAAGCGAAATTAGTTGAAGTGCGGTGCGCGCCAGCCTGGTCAAACCGATGCCAGCTCTGTGCGCATCTGCTGCAGGGTTGCCCGGTAATCGTCACTACCAAAAATGGCTGATCCAGCAACAAACGTATCCGCACCGGCGGCCGCTACTTCGGCGATGTTAGCGACCTTGACGCCACCATCGACCTGCAGGCGAATATCCCCGCCGTGTTCATCGATAAGCCGGCGCGTCTCGGCAATTTTCTGCAGTGTCGAGGGGATAAATGACTGCCCCCCAAAGCCTGGATTAACCGACATTAACAACACCATGTCGAGTCGGTCCATGACGTGGCGCAAACAATCGGTGGTAGTGGCCGGGTTGAGCACCAGACCGGCCTTACAACCGCTGTCACGGATCAGAGCCAGCGTACGATCAACATGCCCACTAGCCTCTGGATGAAAGGTGATGTAGTCCGCACCGGCATCAGCAAAAGCCGACACCAGACTGTCCACCGGGCTGACCATCAAATGGACATCCATCGTCGCCGTAATACCGTAACCACGCAACGCCTGACAGACCATGGGCCCGACCGTGAGATTAGGCACATAGTGGTTGTCCATAACATCAACATGAACCACATCTGCGCCCGCCGCAACGACAGCCGCTACATCCTCCCCCAGGCGGGCAAAATCGGCGGAAAGAATGGAAGGTGCGATCCAGTTAGATTGGCGCAAGGTATCGAGTCCTGATTAAACAATAGAAAGTAGGGGCATTAGCGCAGGCTAAACTGTAATTTTCCTTCGCAGCCGTGCAGAAGGGAACCTTTTCGGCCGAGTTAATTCTCTGCAGACACTCTCGCGGCAACACCAGGCGCTGTTTTAATGAAACCTGATCGCATTTTTTCCGACCCAGAAACCACTATTAACCCATTATTATTAAAGAATATTTTAAGGGTCAGCCCGGAGCCATCCCAACACTTTAGTGACCTTCAGGTGCATCGGTTACTTTGTGACAACCTGACTGCCTATCTGGACTATCTGGACCGTGGCCTCACCGAAATTGGCCAGGGTAGCGCTCATCTGACCCTGCCTGCTAAGCAGCTTTTCAAACAATCCTATGAAACCGGAGATTTCCGGGTCATGCCCTGTGTGCGAGCGACCTCAACCGGCCAACTACACAAAACCGTTAAGCTGGTCGGGACTAATCGGGCAGGCCTGAAAGTACCCGACCAGATTAGCGTCGGCAAAGCCTTTTACCTCGACCCGGCAGAAAACTTTATCAGCCACGAATTCGCTGCCTGCCTGCTATCGTCGATTCGCACCGGCGCCTGTGCCGCCCTGGCGGCCGGTTATCTTCAGGGCGGAAACGAACCTCTCCAGCGACTCACCCTGGCAGGCGCGGGACGGGTCGGATTTTACGCCGCGCTTTGTCTGCTCAGTCGCAACAACTATCAATCGATCCAGATTACCGACCCGCTACCCGGGCGGGCCAGCGCAGTAGCGGCGGCCCTTCGACCGTTTACGTCCGACTGCGAAATCATTGCAGTCGACTATGCTGACCTGGAGGATTGCGACCTGCTGGTACTGAGCACCACCAGTAACACGCCGATCTATCATCCGGACCAGTTTGCGGCGAGGATCGTCATCAGTGTCGGGGCCGATTGCATCGAACAGCGGGAAATCCATGACCATCCGCAATGGCGCGGCAACACCCTTTATGTTGACTCCGACGACAGCCTGCGATTTGGTGACCTGGCCGCCTGGCAGCAAACAACACCCATCCACACCCACCAGCTAACCGATATTACCCATTTGGCAGCCACTCCACCGGCCAACGGAGCGATCGATTACCCGGCGCTGTTTATTTCCACCGGCTCCGCGCTGCTGGACAACCTCACCATGAGTTACCTGGTCGAGCTTACAGCGGAAAATCAACCTCAGGCACCACCTGCTGAAACAGGTCGCGGAACTGCCCGGTAATACGCTCCAGTGCCGCCTGATCATCGCCCTCAAAACGCAGCACCATCACCGGTGTGGTATTGGAGGCACGGGCCAGCCCAAAACCATCACTAAAATCCACGCGAATACCGTCCAGGGTCGCTACCTGGGCATCGTCAAAATTGGCCGCCTCAATCAGTTTTGGAATCAGTGCATGGGGCTCACCTTCCGCCATTTCAATGTGCAGTTCGGGCGTATTCACCGCATCGGGCAGTTCATCGAACAGCGCCTGCACCGGGCGCGAATCCTTGCTGATAATCTCAAGCAGCCGACAGGCACCATAAAGCCCATCATCAAAGCCATACCAGCGCTCACCGAAAAAAATATGACCACTCATCTCACCGGCTAATGCTGCTTTTTGAGCCTTCAGTTCCGCTTTAACCAACGAATGACCGGTACGGCACATAACCGGGTTACCGCCGGCCTGCTTTATCACCGCCGGCAAATGGCGCGTACATTTCACGTCATAGAGAATGGTCGCGCCCGGATTACGCTCCAGCAGGTCACGGGAAAACATCATCATCAGTCGGTCCGGCCAGATCACGTCGCCGGTGGGGGTAACCACACCCACTCGATCACCATCGCCGTCAAACGCCAGGCCCAGATCGGCTTCATGCTCGGCCACCACAGCGATTAAATCCACCAGGTTTTCCGGCTTGCTCGGATCCGGGTGATGATTCGGAAAATTACCGTCTACCTCCGTGAACAGCTCCACCACGTCACAGCCAAGCTCGCGTATCAGTGCCGGGGCAATATCGCCGGTCACTCCATTACCAGAATCAACGACAACCTTTAATCCTCGGTTCAATATCGTGTCGCCGACTATCCGTTGCCGATAAGCTGGCAATACGTCTTCACTACGCAACTGGCCAGTGCCCGTGGGTAACTCGCCAGCCTCAATATCCGACCGCAGCTGCTGAATCGCCGATTCGGCCAGGGTCGTGCCGTTAACCACCATTTTCAGGCCGTTGTAATCCGGCGGGTTGTGGCTGCCGGTAACCACCACACCGCTGCCCGTTCCCAAATGGTGAGTCGCAAAATAGAGCACCGGTGTGGGCACCTGGCCGACATCGATCACATCGCATCCACCGGCCATCAACCCCGTCATGAGCGCTTGCTGCAGCCTCGGCCCGGATAACCGACCGTCGCGGCCGACCGCCACCTCCTTTAAACCCGCAGCCCGCACCTGCCCTGCAAGTGCCTGACCAATAAGTCGCGCTGCCTCTTCGGTTAAATCCTGATCAACCACGCCGCGGATATCGTAAGCACGAAAAATGGTAGGTGTAATCAACAAAAAGCTCCTTACCCGGAAATGGAGGCCGGGATTTTCAATCGTTTAAGAATCGGTTACCGGCATTAAGTATCCAGCCCCGCAGCATGCTGCTACTCGTTAATCCATATCCAGGTCGAGGTCGATATCCGGTGTATCAGCGCTGGCGGCTACCGGTCTGGATTTCGGTTTGGCCTTCGGTTTAGATCGGGTCGAGGGGGCGCGCATACCCGACAACTCTTCACGAACCGTGTGAATAGTGCCAACGATATCCGGCGTCCGCGCAGGGTATAGCGGCTTCAATTCGCCCGCTCGGGCATCGCGCACCATCACCACCAGCGTCGCCAAATCTGCCGATACTAGTCGCTGTAGCCCCCGCCCGAGAAACCAGAACAACCCCACCACCAGCAAAACCACAAGGCCGGTAACGACGACAAACAGTATCAGCCGCGATCCACCCCCCTGTCCGGCTTGCTCCGGCCAGTAGGCAACCTGCCACTGGCTGCCAGTAATTTTCGACACAGACGGAGTGCCCGCTGCAGACGGCTTATCACCCTTCACAGAGAGAAGCTGCGGTTCACCGGTCTTACGCGGTTGCTGCAACTCGATATAACCACCATCGACCGCCAGCTGCTCTACCAGCTCGCCTACCAGGGCATACCGCACAGACAGCAACAGATGACCAACAACGGTTTCCTCACCGGGCTTAAACACCGGCTGGACCATTAGCACCCGGGCCTGCGGAGTAGCTATCTGATCGGCCACCGCAGCCGGAGCCTTACCCTGGGCCAGGGATTTGTTAATCAAATCAAGATCCGCGTACCCTACCGGCGGCCGCTCGTCAGGGAGGGTCGACTTGAAATTAGCGGAGACCAGTCTTATTTCTGTCTCTTATACACATCTCCGAGCCCACGAGACCTCTCTACAT
>CAJXVN010000127.1 GCA_913060775.1 uncultured Gammaproteobacteria bacterium
ACGAGATGTAGAGAGGTCTCGTGGGCTCGGAGATGTGTATAAGAGACAGTAACGGCGCCACTCGACTGGCACAAGCACTGGCCGAGCTACCGGTGGATCGTGCAATTACTCAGTATCAACAACAGATGCGGCCCGTCATTGACGATATCCAGCCGGCCACCCGCCGCGCAGTGCGCTGGTATGTACCCCGGTCGGCTCCGGTACAGATGATTCGAGATAACGCCATGCGCTTACTTCCTAACGCGCTGTTCAGAAAATATTTTCAATACAAATACTCGAACATTTGAATCGTTTGCGCGCTAACAGCCTCCATCCTTGCAACGTCACGATAACCATCGATCTGGAGGACCCTCGTCCCAACCCGGGGCTCCCTGACAGCTTCGTTGGTGCAACCCGCGAGCTGATTGATTTGCTGGCCGAACTGAAGGTGTCGGCCACTTTTTTCGTGATCGCAGATTTGGCAACCAGCCACCCGGAACTGGTAAGGGGTATTGCTGATGCTGGTCACGAAATCGCCCTGCACGGCCTTGACCACACGCCGCTGACCAGCCTGACACCGACAAAATTCGACCAGCAGACTCGCCGGGCCAAAGCAATTATCGAAGAGATAACGGGTCGCGGGGTTACCGGCTTTCGGGCGCCCATTTTCTCACTCACGCCGGCCACCCTCTGGGCGGAGTCGCTACTTACCGACCAGGGATTCAGCTACTCGTCCAGCCTGTTACCCGGCAGGCATCCATTCTTTAACTTTGCCGACGCGCCCACCGAACCCTTCCGCTGGCCTTCCGGACTGCTGGAAATCCCTTCTCCGCTGACACAGCTGGGACCGCTTGACCTGCCCTTTCTTGGTGGCATTTACTTTCGCTATCTTCCCTACTGGTATATACGCCGCTGTCTGGACGCTGCAGACGCTACGCAGTCTCTCTGGTTTTATAGCCACCCTCACGATTTCGATCATCGCGAGTCCTTCTACCGAATCAAGAACACACCCTACTGGATGAGTTTATTGCTCTGGCTCAACCGTAAGGGCACCCTGGGCAAGCTCAGGCGTCTGCTGAAGGAGCCCGCAATAACCATCGCCGCCCCATTTGCCGATCAGGTTGCCTCGGGAAAGTTTGCGCAAGCAGCCACTTTTCAACCAGCGGCCGCTGCACCCGTCAGCCCACCGGAGTGCTAGACAGTCGCCGCGGCTACCAACGGACCTAGACGCCGGGTCACCGCCACCGGCAACCGCTGCCAGATAGCAATCATTCGCTGGAGCGAAGGATTGTCCGGATTGATATCCGGCACTGAATCTGCCTTTAGTAACCGGCGTTGGTAGTGCAGAGGTTTCGGCTCAAAGCCAAAATTCTTTTTAAACGAATAGGCGCCGGAGCCTGCCCTGCTGCGACCAAAATCGAATAGTCGGTAACCCCGCCGTTGCGATTCGCGCATCAATTCCCAGTACATAAATGGAAAGGCATTCGTGGGTCGTGCCGCCGGGTAGCCGCCGCCATAAAACGGCAGCACCTGATCTTTAAAGTAAAAATTGAGTACGCTGGCCAGCGGCTGGTCACCCTGATAAACGGTCAGCAAATCGCTGTGGTCAGCAAACAGCTCAATTAATGTCTGGTAATAGCGGCGGGCAAACATGGGAGAACCAAGATTGCGCATACTGGTGGCGTAAACGGAGTAGAAAGGCTCGATATCGCGGCTAAACTCTGATCGAAGTTCAATCCCCTGGGCCTTGCGAATTTCCGCGCGCTGCTTACGGGGAATACTTTTTAGTTGCGCTGCTTCGGTCGCCGCCAGCTCACGCTGGAAAGTGGCGTTATCCCTGTCGGTAAGCCAGTCACCGATCTGTGCGCCCTGCTCAGGTGACTGGTGACGCAATTCGATATACCCCACACCGAGTTTTTCCCCCTCACCGATAGCCGCATCGACCAATAATCGACGAACCTCTTCAGTGCCAGCAACGACCCCACCATAAACCCCCAGCGGCATGGACAACAGCACCGAAGGCTGGAGCGCCCGACGCACATAAAACAGCGGCAACAACCCACAGATACCGGTGCTATCGGTCGCTACCAGATAGAGCGGAGTAAACCGAAAATGGCGTCGAACCACTTCGCGCCACTCAAACCGGTGATAAAAAGTAGCCCCAGGCAGCTCCTGAACCGCCTGATTCCAGGCGACGCCGCCACTCTGATCAACGAGAGAGACTTCCATTAGTCAGAGTCGCCCCGTTTAGCCGGTCTCTCCGCAACTAGCACCAGCGAGGCACCGATAACTCGAGCAGCAATCCTGGACGGCCGAAGCTGACGCGGATAGCCAAACGGGACTGACACCGCCCGCTCAACGACGACCAGTCCAGACGCGGTCATCAGGGTCTCTATTTCGGCCATCGGATGGGTAAACTGGGGGAAAACAGGCGCGCCGCTCATCCGTTCACTGGCCCTTATCAGGGTTCCAGCGAGACGATGAAAAACGGATTCCGCGTGACGCCAGAACAGTACGAGTTGCCCCTCCGGTTTGAGTACGCGTGCAACCTCGCTAATAAACCGCTGCGTATCGGCAGCAGATTGCTGATTGAGAAACTGACAATTAACGACCTGGGCCATGGTCTGGTCGGCAAACGGTAAATCGAAGGCATCACCCCGCAACACCTTGAGACCGTTATTGCGAGCATCAACACAAGCCTGCTGATTAAAATCCACTCCAATTACCTCAGCGCCATTACCCAGCGAAGGCGCCAACATCAATCCGGAACCGCAGGCCACGTCCAGAAGCGGAAAATCGTTTGGGCGGAGAAAGGAATAGAGCAACGCCTGTTCGCGCCGAAAAAAAGCGCTCATTTGATAACCGTTCGCCCCAGCACTTTGCTGGCCAAACTTCTGGCGCATCCCGGCGTAGAGACCATCTGTCTGTTGGTCAGCCAATGGCACGCTCCTGATCCCGACTGCGTCGGTCAAACAGGGTATAGACAAATACCAACCCAAAAAATAGCACCGGGAACAGAATTAACACCAGACGCACAAACAGGCTCATGGCGGCAGCGACTCCGACAGGGACACCCATCCCCGATAAAATAAACACCAGACCCGCTTCGCCCAGGCCAATACCGCCAATGGTCTGCAAAGGAACAGCGGCCATAAAGCAATAAGCGACAGCAGCCAACAGTGCTGAGTGCCAACCGAGCGAGTAGTACAAAGCCATTAACAGGGTGCCGATGGCCCCAACGGTGACTAGCCATTTGACGACCGTTAACGAAAACGCTGCGGCGATTAATCCGGCGCTGGAAAGATGCCGGCGCCAGCTGCGGCCCTGCAGTAACAGCCGTAGAATTTTATGGCGATTGGCTCTGGATATTGGTAGGCGTGTGCCAATCAACCATCTGGCTGCCAGAGTAATCAATGCTTCCATCTGGTAAACCGCCAACAGAGCCATGCCGATGACCACACACGCGACCAGTCCGGAAATACCCGGTGGTAACTGGCTAGCCAGCGAGGTCAGCACCAGCAAAAACAGTGTGCCAAGCATGATCAGGTCAAACAAACGTTGCACGATGATACTCATGAAAGCTGGCGCAGGTCGTTGCAGGAGATATTTCTCCATTACCAGCACAGCCGCAATTTCACCCAGGCGCGCCGGGATTACCACCACTAACATCGAGTACCAGGCGTTTGCCTGCAGAGCCCTGACAAAGGGCTGGTGAGTTCCCGCCATTAGCGACAATCGGGCTGCGGTGACCACCCCCTCAACCAGTAAGAGCAGGAGTCCCGCTGTTGCCACCGGCATCAGTAATCCGTCTGCAACCGTTCGCAAGCTGGTCATATCCAGCTGGATCAGCACGATTCCCAGCAACAGCACACTACCGATTATGGCCGCTACCCAGACCTTCCACCCCGCCCGGGGCAACGAATCAAGCAGTTCCATCTCGGCTTTCTGCGCTAATGGCGCCAGGATGGAATAGTTTCATCACCATCCAGCCCCAGCCGACTGCATAAACCGGCACTAATGGCAGGTTATAGCGAGGGATATTGATGGAAATACCGGCGTGCAGTATGACCAACAACCAGGCGGGCAGGCTAAACCAGAGCAACGCAGTACGCTGCCTCCCCTGCAACTTAAACAATAACCAGACGTAGCTAACCAGGCCAATTATTCCCCAATATTTAGCGACCCAGATGCCACGCCAGAAAATCGGCAGGCAAGCTCTCAAATGGCTCAGGGGCTTACCAATGATTTCATTCTTGAGCCAGTACCCCAGGACCGCTTCACGGGGCATGCTATCCAGCGCGGGCTGCAAAATATCCGCTTTGGCTGTGGCAATGAATGAATCCGGGTTATCGGATATCAGTCGTCTGTAGTGCGGCTCTGGCAAGGTGTTTTGCGCCACCTTGTCACCGAAATCTGGCAACCAATAGACAAATGCGGTGGCCCATTCCTGATCGGTCATACGATTAAACGAAAGCCGATAAGCCAGTATGGTCTCGCCATATCCCCCGGTTGTCAGGCTCGGCATACCGAACTGAAGCTGGTTCCTCACCAACCAGGGAGACAGGGTGATGATAAAAACTAGCAAGCCAGCTGCAATAAGCCGGAGTTGCCCTGGCCGCCCCCTCAGCAGCGCCATTAACACCAGCACGACGGCCATCAACAGCGTTAAGTGCAGTCCCTCAGGTCGGGTCAGCGTCAGCAACCCCATGAGCAGGCCAATCAATAACGCCCAGTAAATTCTTCCGCTTTGAACCAGCAACAACAGGCAGAGCTGTACGGCAGCAAATAAGGGTAAAAGCAGTATTTCGGTCAATATTTTTTCAGCGTATCCCGCATAAATCCCCGAAAGGCCCGCCAACAAGGCGACACTGCTCGCTAAAACAGGATTACCAAACATTAACCAGCAGCTGCTCCAGAGCAGCAGCAGGCACAGTAGCGCCAGCGTGTACTGAGCCACCACCAGCGCACCGAAGTCAGCGGGGCAACCTCGGTCCACACCGACATTTTCGAGCGCGCATAGCAGACTGGCTTGCAGTCCGGCGTCGAATTTTATGAGGATGGCGACAAACAGTGGGTACAGGGGCGCATTAGCGTTGCCTGGAGCCGCTTTAGCAAGTGAACCATCATGACTGAGGCCGAACACCCCGTGATTAGCCAGATTAATCGAATAATTCGAGTAACGGAGCTGGTCCGCATCCGGGGATTCCATTCCGGATGAGATCAACGACTGGGTAAACAGCAGGCCCGCTAACAGTACGCTAACCAAAGCAAAGTGGCCCCAGGGCCAGGACCTGATCATGGCAGGCGGTCTATTCGCGCAGCTGGGGGTGAAGCGCGGTAGTCGGTTGATTATCAATATCAAAACCGATTGCCGACAGCAACAACTGCAATCCAATAATCAGCGGTAGACCAGCCAGCATAACCGTGCCAGCGGATGCCTCAATGCCCAGGCTAATTGATTGCTGCCATTTGAAAAGACCAAAAATCCCACCGAACAACATCAGCGCAGGCCCCAGCAGCCATTGCAACGAGGCCAGATGAAAGTCACGCAAAAAATAACAATAGAAAATGCGCGACAAAAAATTACGCAGGTGGCGCGTCGCAAACACCGGGATAACCTTTAAATCATTCAAGTGACTCTCTTCATCAGCATAGATCGCCGTTAAAGGTATATCCGCTACCCTGGCGCGGATGGTCGACAGTCGATAAAGCATGTCAGATTCAAAAAAATAACCGGGCTCAAGTTTGTCCAACGGTAGCAGCTTGAGCACTCGCCCATGAATCGCCGTATAACCATTGGTTGGATCAAAATTACGCCAGTACCCGGTCGATAATTTGGTCAAAAATGATAGTACCGCATTTCCGAAAAGTCGCCGTCGCGGCATACCGGCGAGATCCGCAAGAACAAAAAAACGATTACCCTTGGTGTAGTCAGCGTGGCCCTCAATTATGGGCGCCACGAACTGCAGAATCGAAGCAGGGTCCATCTGTCCGTCGCCATCAATTTTTACAATAATGTCAGCACCATCCACCAAAGCCTGACGATAACCGGTCACCATCGCAGCGCCGACCCCCCCATTCATTTCCCGTCGAAGGATTCGGACCCGTGGATCGTCACAATGGCGCTCGATATAGTCACCGGTCGCATCGGGACATCCATCGTCGACGCAATAGATCGTGGCAACTTCGGCAGGGATTTTCGCCAGTGTATCGATCACATTGGCCGTTTCCCGATAACAGGGAACGACGACGGCAAGTGACACATCGGATGTCGAATCCCTGGTCAAACCCTTCACGATAGTGGCCGACGAAATTCAATCACTTTAAAAAGTGGCGGCAGCAAGGGAAACGGTAACTGGCGTATGGACTCGACCTGAAATCCGTGGTTTTTAATCGCTAAGATCAGATGATCGATGTTGGTGTGATGATAATCGCCCTTTCCGGCGAATCCTGCGGCTATGCGGCCCAGACGATATAGCCATGATTCGGTGGGACCGGAGACAATCAATCGCCCGTTAGCGGCCAGTTTGGTAACAAACTGCTCCAGATAGGGCTGCAGGTCAGTAATATGTTCTAACACGTCGGCTGCGATGATGATATCCACCGAACCATCCGCTAAATTACTGAGGTCCTGGACAAAATTGACTGCCAGCTTCCGAGACTCAACGAGCCGCTGAGCATAAACCGGCAACAAATCAATCGCGTAAACAGTCGCGCCGCGGGCACAAAGCTCGGGCAAAAAAACCCCACTTCCACAACCAAATTCCAGCACGGAAGTGTCCGGGCCGGCATCGGCGATACGAGCAATAACCTCGTAACGACGCCACATTAACCAACGGATGAGTGGATTGGAGTGCAGATAGGATGGGAAGGCCATCTCATCTCGATCATCCGACGAGACACCGGCGACTGGCTCCGACAATATTTCCAGGAACTCAGCGCGTTTGACTTTCGCAATCACTGCAACTGGTCTCCATGGAATTCAGCCAGGCGACGAAAAGACGAATATACCACCCGAAAAAAAGTGGTGGGCCGTCCGTCACTCGAATAACGCGGGTAACCTGCTGAATAATAGGGTGTTTTATTTTTAATTATTTAAAAGCACCCCCAAATGTACCCCCTCGCTAGTGTCGCTGGCATAAAGGGATCTGCCCACAATATCCGAGATAATATTTTGCCTTATCGTATATTTAATTACTATCAAAATGCGGGATTGGGAACTGAACTGGCGCCCGAGGTTTTGATGCGGAGTTGGCGTCTCAGGTCAAAATTGGTGCTATAGCATCAGGTTAGCTTGTGAGAGCGTCTAAACCTCATCTATTCAGCTTTTTTGGCATGTTTGGCGATAATTGCTTGGTCAGCGTCGAATATGCGACCAGCTTCAGTATCACCCGATGCTTTGATCTGGATGATCTCAGTTACCCGTTTATATAGAGCGTCACCGGACAATCTCGACAGCGGATCAACCTGCGCGTCAGGCAGGATAGGCAGAGCACGCGGGCCTTTCATTCCTAGATATTCCATGGCGTGAGAAATCGCCGCATTCTTATCGTGACTCTTGTACGTGTAGGTTCGTGTCATTACCCCGCCGAGTTCGACTTCGCGCATTTTAATTTCCTTGATGCCCATGGCCGTTTCATCATCTAGTTGGGCCGGAGCCTTAACCGAACCATCGCTGTTAAAAAGTTTGCGCACATCGAAATGGATGTTGGTGTCTAGCGCCTGCAACGTGCGGTGAGCGGTGACCTGGTGGGTGCGACCGAATTGATTTCGAAGCTCAGTGATTCTGGCTGCCACATGAGGCTTTCGGGCCACCATGCTCGCCCGGGTGGTTATTGTCCTGGCTGCAAGCTCACAGTTCGGCTCATAGGCTTGCCGATACGCTTGTGTCTGGCTCGCCTTGGCCCCTTTAGCGACCAGTACCTGACAAAACGTCTCTTCCTTCGGGGTTAATCGGTTAGTAATGCCCATAATCTGTATTCACCATTAGAGGTTTGAAGAGGAGCGCACCCTACCTACGCAGTTATGGTGGAGGTATAGGCGCAGCACTCTTATCTTGTGCCCCTGGTGTCGGGCCATCTGCCGCTTTTTACTGTATGTTTATACACTATAAGGAGGGGAAAGGCCCGTTCGCAGGGGCCACGGCCGTTGATGAGGGAAGTGGCCGGGCAGCCTAAAGCTAAACAAAACGGGGTTGCAGTTGAGAATTCGG
>CAJXVN010000128.1 GCA_913060775.1 uncultured Gammaproteobacteria bacterium
CAACGAAAATGATGTCCGTAGAGCGCCTCGAGTGGGAGCACATTCAGCGGGTGCTGGCTGACAACGACGGTAATGTTTCCGCCGCAGCGAGGTCATTGAACATGCACCGGCGCACCCTGCAGCGCAAACTGGCCAAGCGCCCTCGGCGCCAGTAGCAATGTTGTCTGTGAGTTCTACCGCGTTGGTCGGATGCGATGACTGAACCATCAGCCTGGTATGTTTATGTGTTGCGCTGTGCCGACCGCTCCTTTTACACCGGTATTACCACCGATTTAGCCCGGCGTGTCGCCGAACATAATGGTGTCGACGACGTGACTCGCCGTAACGCGAAATTAAACCCGGGTGCTCGCTACACCCGGTCTCGCCGGCCCGTTGAGCTGGTCTATTCTGAAAACAGTCCCAGTCGATCAGCGGCAGCTAAACGGGAGTACGCGATCAAGCGTCTGTCAGTCGCGCAGAAGCGGGAACTGGTCACTGGTTTGGGTGTTCGCAGGTCAAGCGACTGAGGTCGATGAATGGCCGGGAGTTGTTCCGGCGTCGTCGTTCTCCGGTCGATTAACCCGGGGGTTCCAGCTGGCGTAGCTGCTGGCGGAACTGTTTTAGCTCCGCGACCACCTGAGCCGGATCCTTGATCGGATTGGTACAGAGCTGATCGGTGCAGGCGTATAGAGCAGCGTAGCCAAGATCCGGGTATTTCCCTGGTTTTTCAAGGCGCAGGATTTTGGCCGGTTCATAGGCACCGAGTGCCTGGCTACGCAGCGCGAGGCTCTCCTCATTAATGGCCGTCGTAACAACGCTGACCATCAGATTGCCGGTAATTAACTTATCAAGTGCCAGTAGATACTCGCCGATGTAACGGCCTTCATAGGCGACCATCTCTTTGGTGCTGATAACTCGCAGCGTTTGTTCGGCAATATCCCGGTAAGCGGAGATGCCCTGGTAACTGGCCAGGTCAAGCAGGAAACCGGCCATGACCGCATTATCAATGAAGGGTTTGTAGTCGGCCTTTTTTGCCCCCAGATTAATGCCGGTTAGTGGGGTGGAATAAAAACCGCCCTGGCCAGGATCGAAGAGGTAAGAGATTGTTGTCTGGGCCAGCCGATTTGCAAGGTTTAACCAGCGAGGGTTGGCATCTGCCTTGAACAGGCTAAGCAGGGCATTGCCCATGCGGGCCTGGGTGCGCAGGTAGAGTTTCTGCTGGTTCGGCAGTTTCCGCAGTCGGTTAAGGTTGCGTTCGCCGTACCTGGGAGGCGGGTCCTGAGTGGACTGTGCGTACCAGCCTTCGGGCAATATATGGTGTGTAATCAGGTAGTTGGTCGTGGCGATTGCCTGCTCTAGATAGCGATCGTCACCGGTTGCTTCGTGGAGCCGGGCAAGGGCGGTCACCAGGCGAGCATTAATATCCGCGTGAATGATTTTATCCACCGCCGGTAATCCCTGCTCACGCCGTTGGCGGTCGTTAAGCGAGTAATAGCCGTCACGAACCTGTTCGGCACTCGGGGATATTGTCGAGTATGGACTGCCATCCTGACTTGCGTAATAGGCTCCCTGGGGCGCCCGTAAAAAGGTCTCTAAATAGTCCACCAGTTTGTTTGCCTGGTGCAGCCACTGGACGTCACCGGTCTGGTGGTATGCCTGCGCATAGTTGCGTAACACGCCCGCCTGCACACCGGTTTTCTTTTCCGGGATAACGCCCGCTTTCCAGTCGTCGGGATTGTCACCACTGAGGCTGGCAGCGGCGATGCCACCCCACACGGGATCCATTAAATCGTTAATCCGGGTCAAGGTCTGAAGTGCACGGTCTTGCCAGAGTGGGTCCCCGGTTTGATGGCTGCGCCAGAAAGCAAAATCAATCGCCGCCGGCAAAGCGCTTTTGGCTTTGCCGCCCCAGCCACCGTTGACCTCGTCATACTGCCGGTCGAGTTGAGCGGTGGCGTTGGTGAGCAGGGTTTGAAGATCGGTGTTGGTGGGGGTGTCTGGTTCTGGAAATGGGTCGTCAGCGACCAGTTGTTTGTTTTGGTGAGCCGTGGTGAGTTCATCAAGAACGGGTAGAAAGTTTTTCGGCACCCGGTTGCCTCGCAGCGCCTTTACCTGACTACCGTCCGGATTTAAAAAAATGAGTGCTGGCCATCCCCAGGCGGCGAAGCGTTCACCAATGTCCGGTTGGGCCTCCGCATCAATGCTGATGGAAATGAAGTCCCGGTTGAGGCGGCGCGCGACTGCCGGGTCACTCAGGGTGACTTCATGCATCCATTTGCAGGCGGTACACCACTGGGTGCCGACGTCGACAAAAATGAGCTTGTTCTCGGCCCTGGCTCGCTCAAAGCTCCAGCGGTCCCAAAGCTGCCAGTCGATGGATTCGGCCTTGTCCGCGACAGCTTCCGCAGGCCTGGGTTCTGGTGACCCTGAGGCAGCGAGTAGCGGCTGGTAAGCGGCCAGAATAGACGCCAGGGCCAGGATCGTATTTCGAAGTGTAGAAACCGAACGACTCATTCATTATTCTCCAGAATAGACGTCAACACCGGTTGAGCAGGGTAGTGGATGGTAACAACAGGGTCGAAGTTCCTTCGCAGTCAATATCGCCAGTTGTTTTTAAAGTAACAGGGATAGACCCTGTTTGATGACAAAAAGTTACCGCTGTCGGTTGGCTGCCGATCAGGATAAGCGCCTTAAGCGGCCACAGCACTGTCCAGTGCTTCCGGCAGGCCAATCATTTCGGAGGAAATGGTCCAGAGTCTTTCAAGGTCGGCCTCATTCTTCGTGGCCGCTGATGGTTTGCTGGCCTTGCAGTTCAGGAAGTAGCCACCCGTAATCCCCTCGACCTCGGCAGATGAAGCGAGATAAACGCTGGTCCGTGCACCCTTGTCCGGGCCGCTTAAAAACAGCTTCATCAATTTAGGTGTGCCCCCTAAATTAGTTGCGATCACCCCGGGATGCAGACAGTTAATGGTGATCCCCAGAGGCTGCCAGGCTTCGGACAGTTTGTTGGAGCACATAATCAGCGCAAGCTTTGATTGCCCGTAGGATTTAAACATTTTGTACTTTTGCTGCCACTGCAGATCATCGAACTGAATCAGCCCCATGCGATGAACCTGGGAAGAAACGTTGACTACGCGACCTTTGGCCCGGGCCAGAGGGGCTTGCAGTAGCCGGGTGAGCAGCAGCGGCGCGAGGTGGTTGACCGCCCACTGCAATTCAAATCCATCCACACTGGTGGCCCGTTTTTCACACATCACCCCGGCGTTGTTAATCAGCACATCGAGTTGGTCCAGACGGTCGTTCAGGGTTGCTGCGAGTTCGCGCACGGATTCCAGCGATGCAAGATCTGCATTGATTAGACTGATGGCTTTGTTATTGCTGCGCCGCTGAATGTCGGCGACGGCGGCTTCGCCTTTGGCCTCATCCCGACAAACTAAGATGATATTGGCGCCAAGGTCGGCCAGTGCCAGTGCGGTGGCTTTGCCGATTCCAGAGTTTCCCCCGGTGATCACGCACTGTTTACCGCGCATGGTTGGGTTGTTCATGGCTCTTCCTCCCGGTTTTGCAAAGTGATCGACATTATGCCCGTCTCGGCACTGTCTAAGGCGCTCTCTTTATACGATACTGACCGACTGAGCTGGAGCGAGTTCTTTATTCGGATTATCAGCGGACGACGATCTTCAAGTCCTGACAGAAACCAGAGGAGTAGCAGTATGAAGGCGGTAGTAGCCCATGAATTGAATCGATTTTCGGTGGAAAACGTGACCCTTGATCCGCCGAAGGCGGGCGAAGTTAAGGTCAAAATGATGGCCACTGGTGTCTGTCATTCCGATTTGTCACTGATCAATGGCACGATTCCTAATCCGTTTCCCACGGTGCTGGGACACGAGGGGGCCGGCATTGTCGAGGAAGTTGGGGATGGCGTTACCCACGTTGCCGTGGGCGATCATGTGGTGCTCTCCTTTGTACTGAATTGCGGTGACTGTTTTCATTGCGAACGGGCGGAACCCCATCTCTGCATCGGGGGTAAACCGGAACTCGGCATGCAGCTGGATGGAACGACCCGGGTGAAGATGAACGGCGAACCGATTGCGGTGATGTCGTTTTTGGGCAACATGGCCGAGTATGCGGTGGTGCCAGAAGCCTGTGTGGTTTCCGTTGATAAAAGTGTCGACTTCAAAGCCGCCGCACTGGTGGGCTGTGGGGTAATGACTGGGGTAGGTGCGGCTATCAAAACCGCCGATATTCGTCCCGGCTCTACGGTTGCCGTCGTCGGCTGTGGCGGTGTGGGTCTGTCGGTGATTCAGGGCGCGCGTATCGCCGGGGCAGGGCGCATCATCGCGGTGGATCTGTCGGCAGAAAAAATGCAGATGGCCATGCAGATGGGGGCCACGGAGAGTGTTGAACCGGGCAGTAATTTCGTGAAGGAAATAATGGGCCGCACCAACGGAATCGGTGTGGATTACTGTTTTGAGGTGATTGGTATTCCCAAGGTAATTGAACAGTGCATCAAGGCAACCCGCCGTGGCGGAACCACGGTTCTGGTGGGTGTCGGGCCGATGACCGAGCGTTTTTCGATCAATGCATTATCGCTGCCGCTCAGTGGGAAGACGATCAAGGGCTCCATGTACGGCAATGCCAATTTTAAAGTTGATTTCCCCCTGTTACTGGGGCTCTATCAGGGCGGCAAGCTCGATCTGGATCAAATGATTACCCGCACCTATTCCATTGATGAAGCGCCGCAGGCATTTGCTGATCTGGAAAGCGGGGTGAATGCCCGCGGGGTGATTGTCTATTGAGGGTGGTATCTCGCTAGCTATTTGGTTAACTGTTTTCGTAGGAGCGACTTCAGTAGCGATTACTGTGGCAGCCGCGCTACCGTTGGTCGCGACTGAAGTCGCTCCTACAATAGGTTACTGAGGCTGTAAATTAGCGTAGTCGGTCATCAACCATTTGCTGCCAACCTCGCTGAACTCTACCTGCACCCGTTGCCGGCTACCGTCGCCCTCGATATCCATGATTACCCCCTCACCAAATTTTGCGTGGGCAACCAGCTGTCCCAGGCGCAGACCATTAGCCGTGGGTTGGGCGCTGGATAACGAAGACCCCGGACGGTAAACCGGTGCCTCAACCTGACCGCGAATCCTCACTTCGCGCAAATGGTCGGCAGGAATTTCACGAATAAACCGCGAGGGCGAGGTGATGCGGGTATCGCCGTGCAGGCGTCGCGCTTCGGCATGGGTGATGCAGAGAGTCTGGCGGGCCCGGGTCATGCCGACATAGCAGAGCCGGCGTTCTTCTTCGAGTCGCCCAGGTTCTTCGATGGAGCGGCTGTGGGGGAAAAGTCCCTCCTCCATGCCGGTGAGAAACACCTGATCAAACTCGAGCCCCTTGGCCGAGTGTAAGGTCATCAGCTGGACGCATTTTTCCCAGGCATCGCCCTGGTTTTCGCCGGCTTCCAGCGCGGCATGACTGAGGAAAGTTGATAGCGGATCCAGCTCGCTCTCTTCGTCATCCGGCTGGTACAGACTGCCGGCGTTGACCAGTTCCTCCAGGTTTTCTACGCGCGCCTGTTCTTTTTCACTACGCTGGCCGGCATAGTGTTCGAGCAGGCCGCATCGGTTAATCGTGGTTTCGATACTGTCTGCCAGGCTGGTGTCGGCGCACTCACGGGCAATCTCTTCAATCAACTCACTGAACTTTTGCAGGGCGCCAGCAGCGCGGCCGCTCAGCCCCCAGGCGGAACCATTCTGAGCGGTTGTCCAGAGGCTCTGGTTGACTCTGCGCGCTTCGGCCCGCAATAGCTCCAGAGTGCGGTTACCAATCCCCCGCGGTGGGTGGTTGACTACCCGTTCAAAGGCCGCATCGTCGTTTCGATTAGCCACCAGCCGCAGGTAAGCGAGGCCATCTCGAACTTCAGCACGTTCAAAAAATCGTAAGCCACCATAAACCCTATAAGGAATGTTGCGCTGCATGAGCAGCTCTTCAAAGGCTCGCGACTGAGAGTTGGATCGGTAGAGAATGGCAGACTGGTCACGGTCGGCACCGTCGGCGATGGAGGCTTCTATCTGGTCGATGACGTAGCGCGCTTCTTCCTGTTCATTAAAGGCCGCGTAAAGAGTAATTGGTTCGCCTTCTTCGCCGTCACTCCAGAGATTTTTGCCGTGGCGTTCCTGATTGTGTTCGATCAGGCCATTGGCCGCGCTCAGAATGGTCTGCGTGGAGCGGTAGTTCTGTTCCAGTTTTATGACCTCTACGGGTGCCAGCTCCTGTTCGTATCGGGTGATGTTTTCCACCAGAGCGCCGCGCCAGCCGTAGATTGCCTGGTCATCGTCACCGACGATGAACATCTGCGTATCCTTGCCAGAGAGGTTACGTATCCAGGCGTATTGCAGGGCATTGGTGTCCTGAAACTCGTCGACCAGGATGTGGGCAAAACGCTCCTGATATTGTTTGAGTAGGACGGGCTGGTTAAGCCAGAGTTCGTTACTGCGTAACAGAAGTTCGGCAAAGTCGACCATACCACCGCGTTCGCAGGCGGCTTCGTAGTCGTGGTAAAGCTGCACCATGGTCGACAGGTAATGATCGCCTTCCGCGTCAATATTAGCGGCGCGCAGGCCTTCATCCTTGCGATTGTTTATCCACCATTGCACCTGTGGTGGTGGGTAATGGGCAGGGTCGAGTTCGCGTTCTCGGATGACCCGTTTTACCAGCCGTTTCTGATCATCACTGTCGAGAATTTGAAACTGCTGCGGTAGGCCGGCTTCGCGCCAGTGCATGCGTAACAATCGATGGGCAATGCTGTGAAAGGTTCCCACCCAGAGTCCGCGAGTACTCATGTTGAGCTGTGTTTCAATACGACCGCGCATTTCGGCAGCGGCTTTGTTGGTAAAGGTGACAGCAAGGATCGAATAGGGTGATAGCCGCTCAACTTCAATCAACCAGCTGACGCGGTGGGTGAGCACTCGGGTTTTGCCACTACCGGCGCCAGCGATAACCATGATTGCCGGTGATGTGCTAGTGACCGCCTCCCGTTGGGGCGGGTTGAGGTCGTCTAATAAATGAGAAATATCCATACCGGAGAGAGTGGTCCGCGCTGAGAAGGGGTTTATTGAATGGTTTTGATGAGCCGCTGCGGCTCGGGTTCGCCGTTGGGGTAGTGGTTATTAATGAGCCGCAGTTGCTGCTCTGCATAGCTATCGATCGGGCTGCGCCTGGCCATTTCACTGTAGCGGCTGCCTTTTTCGGCTTTAATGATTTTGATCCGTAAGGGTTTCGCCAGGGTGCGCTCTTTGCTGGTCAGCCGGTGGATGCTTCGAGCGGTTTTCAGAAATAGTGGGTCGACCTCTCCGGCAATGCTCTCATCGACGGCAAACCCGCTGAAGATAAAGGCCCGTTGGCCAAGATAAATCACACTGACTCGCCCCAGGCGTGGGCCTTTTGCAGTGCGCATTTCGGTTAGCCCGGTATAGCCCTGGAGTCCATCAGCCAGTCCCAGGTCCGTTAGCACTTCGCCGCGTTGCAGGTCTTTCAGGCCCAGGCGTTGGGCCATAAATTCCTGGGGTGAAATTCGCTTGTTGATGTCATCGACCTGAATCTGAATCTGTGCTTTGCCCTGGGGGGCGATGGCGATCAGCCGGTCTGGAAGGTTTTTTATCACCCAGTTTTCTGGGAAGCCAAGGGCAAAGTCTAATTCCGGATGGTAGAAGTTTTGCCCCCGGCGGATACCCTGCTCGGGACTATCACCAAAGATCAGACCATCGATCTGCTTCAGGAAGCGTTCGCGATTGTCACCCTGAGGATTAGTGACGGAGATTGATCTGGCCTCCTGAATGACCTCCTGTAGTCGGGTATCGTTGTCTGGATGACTGGCAAATAAACCGTGGTAGCCCTGATGGTCACGGCCCTCCTCAGTGGCCTGTAATCGAGCAAAATCATCCTGGTTTTTTAATACGCCGATCACTGCCAGCATCGCCTGTGGATCATTTCCGATTTTAGCCAGGTATTCAGCCCCAAGTCGGTCGGCCTCCAGTTCGTGTTCGCGACCATAGCCATTAAGCAGGGCGTTACTTAATAGCCCGTAGGCGTTCTGCGCCTGTGAGCTGCCCAGCTCGGGTACCAGAATTGAAGCAATGGTGTCTGTCTCTTATACACATCTCCGAGCCCACGAGACCTCTCTACATCT
>CAJXVN010000129.1 GCA_913060775.1 uncultured Gammaproteobacteria bacterium
CGAGATGTAGAGAGGTCTCGTGGGCTCGGAGATGTGTATAAGAGACAGACCCAGATAAATGGTGTGCATATCGAACCTGCCTGTTCCAACGCCATGGATACGCCACTGAGCTACCTGCCGCCGGCCACCGTGCAGCATATTGAGCTACAGCGCGGTATTGCTCCAGTCAGCAGCGGTATTGAGACGATTGGCAGTGCGATTCGAGCCATCTCTTTAAGTAGTGAGTTTTCTGCGCAGCAAAGTTTTGTCAGCAGTGGCAAGGTGACCGCCGGCTATACCAGTGTGAGTGATGGCAATTTAACCAGCGTGTTCAGCGCGTTGAGTAACCAGAGTCACCGTTTCCATGCCTCCGCTAACCGGGAACGGGGTAACGACTATGATTATCCCGATGGCAGCGTGTCGCCCACTGAATATAAGCGCGACAGTTTTGGACTGGGGTATGGATTTCGCGGTCAGGGCGGCGGCGAATTTGATATTGATTATCACCGCGATGACACCGATAACTCGGGCACACCAGCGTTGCCGATGGACATTGTCTATGCCGACGGAGAGGTGCTCGCTGCCGGGTATCGGGCGCCACTAGGAAATGGCACAACCATGGAGGCACACGTTGATTATCAGGACAGTAATCACGCCATGGATAATTTCAGCCTGCGCACGCCGCCGACGATGATGGGCAGTCCAATGTTGCGTCGGTCGGATACCGACGTGATCAGTACCGGGTTTCAATTGAAATTCGCCACGCCCCTGTGGCACGGTGTCCACCAGTTTGGTCTCGAAGGTGATGTGGCTACCCACAATGCCAATATTATCGATCCGGCCAATGCCAATTTTCTGGTGCGCAATTTCAATGACGCCGAACGTAACCTGCTGAGCCTGTTTAGCGAATGGCAGGGCGATGTTGCTGACGGCTGGAATCTGAAGATCGGTGGGCAGATCACCCAGGTTGAAATGGACGCCGACACGGTGGCAAGCAGCAGGTCGATGATGAATCCGAATTTGATGGCGCTGCAGAACCGGTTTAATAGCGCTGATCGGAGCCAGACGGACTATAACGGCGACCTGGCGGTTGAGTTGCGGCACCTGCTTAATCAGACCACTGACCTGATTGTTGGGTTCGGTCATAAGAACCGGGCGCCGAGTTATCAGGAGCGTTACCTGTGGGCGCCACTGGAGGCCACCGCTGGGCTAGCGGATGGCAACGTCTATGTGGGTGACATTCGCCTTGATCCGGAAAGCGCGAATCAACTGGAGTTTGGCTTTGACTGGACCGGCGCCAGTAGCTACCTGAATCCACGAATTTTTTATCACCGAATTGATGATTACATTCAGGGCACACCGGCGACTGATGCTGCCGTTCTTGCGGTCAACTCCACCGCGCTGCAGTTCTCCAATGTTGATGCAGAGATGTATGGTTTTGATCTGGGCTGGGGGGTTGCTTTCAATTCGCAATGGCGTGCCGACGGGGTTGTTAGCTATACCCGTGGTAAACGCAGGGATATCGGCGATGAACTGTTTCGGATCGCGCCGTTAAACGGCAGCCTGTCCCTCACTCATTCCCGCCAGGCCTGGGAGATTACCCTCGAAGAGGTCGCCTACGCGGCGCAAAACAAAGTCTCCACTACCAACCGGGAGCAAAAATCCGCCGGTTACATGCTGACTAACTTGCGGTTGCGTTATCAACCGAAGGAGACGCTGACCCTTGGTTTTGGCGTTGAAAATCTGTTCGACAAGCAGTACCAGCCACACCTCGGCGGCACTAATCGTGTAATTGGTAGTGATCTGGCCGTGGGTGAAAAAATCTACGGCCCCGGGGTTAACGTTTATGCCAACGTGAGCCTGGAGTGGTAATTTCGTCAGCTGTTGCTAGCTCGCTACTAGCTTTTTGATAGCACGATGATAGCGGCGACCAGGACTCCGCCACCCAGTGCTACCAGGCTATAGCGTTTATGTTCTTGCTCAGCCTGAGGTAGGAGATGGGTCGCGCCGACGTATATCAGTGCCCCTGCTGATAGTGACAACAGGGCACCTAGAGCGGTGTCGCTGACTCCACGGATGACCGGGTATGAGATCAGCATGCCGAGGGGGGTCGTTAAGGCGGCGGCAACAAAAGCCATCACCATCGCTTTTTTTTCTTTAAAGCCACCCCTTAACAACAGCAGGTAGGTGATTATTCCCTCCGGGAACTCGTGTAAGACCATGCCTGCCGTCGCTAAAAACCCAGTAAAAATACTCACCTGAAAAGTAACGGAATAGACAACGCCATCGATCAACGAATGAAAACCAATCCCGATCATGGGTATCAAACCAATACCATATTGCTGCTTTTCCGGGTCTTTTTCGCAGACGAAGGCGGTGATGAACCGGTTGAACAGATGTAAACCAAAAAATCCTAATAGCAGAAATGTTGACGCGTTGGCGTTCATCGCCAGGGATTTAGGAACAATGTGCAGAAATGAGGCGGATATCAGCACTCCCGCAGCAAAGCAAACAAAATAGGTGCTGTTTCTCTGGCCCCAGTCGACATAGTTGCGGATCGTATAGATCCCCGTCGATGTAACGATGGCTGCCAGTGAGCTGGTGATTAACGCTATCCAGAAATTATTTTCCATTTTATTTACATTCTGTTTGGATTTCCGCCCCGACGACGACCTCGTCCTCGTCCTCGTCCCTCTCCATGGTTGCCGGCTCTTTCTGCACAACGCTGAAAAGCTGGCAGGTGGTTCTCTTTGGATGCCCTTTGTAGTTGCCTGAGTACCTGCTGTACATCTTCATATTCTTTGGTTTCATCGAGCAGCCTGTCGTACATGGTTGCGTTGTCGATTTCAGCCTGAACCCCGATACGGCAAGCCTCGACAACTGATGGGGGTGCCTGGACACGGTCACTCCAGTCTTCCTCCGGAACGGCGATTGCGTATTTACTAAACAGCGCTAACAGAGCCTCGATATGGCGGCCTTCTGCCTTAACGATATTAGTGAAGGGGCGTATTTCTCCAAACGTGCGTATCACCTGTCGATAGGTGGCTCGTGCCTTGTATTCATCAAGAATTGCCTCTTCCAAGGCGCTCTTTAGTAAATCTGACATGGGCTGGTTCCTTTGAATTTCTCTTTACCTGAATGCGAGTAGCCATTAGGTCAAGCGCTAGATTTCCCCCGGGTATTTTTTAAGGCTTGCTGAAAGTGGTTTTTAACAGGGTTTTGCTGAGCGGATTGATCACACTCACTGCCGATAGTGGTGGGAGGGTTAGTCGCCTGAGCCTCCATTGGCACTCCCGGACGCTTTGCACTGCATGAGTTGATATTGAACTAGATAACACCCCCGCAGTGCTTGAAGCAGGTCAACCCGCGGTAAGCCGGAATCGCCAATGATTCTGTATGGCCGGGGTGAATCGCTGGCGGGGTGCCGACGGTGAAGTGTGTAAGGATTTACTGGAATGATTGAAAACACGCTGCTAATGGCCGTCGCCACGTTAGTTGCCGACCGGCTATTCCTCCTATCCGTATAGCCTTTAAAAACAGTAGAAATCCAGGGTCGGCCTGCCAAGTTCAGTGGACGTTGATCTGGATAGAGAGCACCACCGATCGGGTCGCTCATGGGGTGCGGGTCTGAGGGATTGTTAAACTTGTTTTTTGCCTGATCACGGTTGGTCAGGCGCAGTTGGCCTTTCGGAGCGTACAGTTGATGTTAGTGTGAATACAAATTATCGGTTTCTCCAGCGAGCTAATTATTCGGGATAACTATTCGTGGAAACTACCGCTACTATTTTTGCCCTTGGGGCGATATTTCTACTTGGGGTAGGTGCTGATCTGCTGGGCCGACGGACTCCTCTGCCGCGCGTGACCACCATGCTGGTTTTTGGAGTTCTGGTGGGACCGTCGGTATTTAACCTGTTGCCTGGCTCAATTATCGCCGCTATGGAACTGATTACCACCCTGACTTTGCTGACTATCGGGTTTCTGCTGGGTGGTCGGCTGACCGGCGAGACTTTCAATGCTGCAGGTCGGGCGTTGCTGAGTGTGTCTGTGGTGGCGGCTATTGGTGCAATGGCAGTGGTAACTGTCGGGCTAATATCTTTGGGTTTTGATCCCGGCCTGGCTTTGCTGGTTGGCTGTATTGCCTCTGCCACCGATCCGGCGGCAACCCTCGATACTGTAATGGAGAGTGACCATACTGGCCCCTTTGCGGACCTGCTGTTAGCTATTGTTGCGTTGGACGACGCTTGGGCACTGCTGCTTTTTAGTTTCGGGCTTACCATCGCCTTGGCGACTAATGGTCACCAGAGCGATTCCGCTGCGCTGGTTGTTGCCGTGCGAGACATTCTCGGTGGAATTGCGGTTGGGGCGGTAATTGGGGTGCCAGCCGCCTACCTGACCGGGCGAGTACGACCGGGCCAGCCGACCCTGGTGGAGGCGCTTGGGCTGGTGTTTCTCTGCGGCGGGTTAGCCCTGTGGCTGGAAGTCTCCTTTTTATTGGCCGCCATTTCGATGGGTGCGGTGATTGGTAATCTGGCGACTCATCATGAACGTCCCTTTCATGCCATTGAAGAGGTGGAGTGGCCATTTCTGGTGATTTTTTTCATCCTTGCCGGGGCTTCGTTGGAACTGGGGGGATTAAAAACCATGGGCTGGGTGGGAGCCGTTTATGTGGGGTGTCGTGTTATTGGCAAACTGGCGGGAGCCTGGTTGGGCGCAGCCCTGGCTGGGACTGATAAGCCCACGCGCCGCTGGATAGGCGTGGCTATGCTGCCGCAGGCGGGTGCAGCGATGGGCATGGCCCTAATTGCGGCGACTAAATTGCCCGAGTATCGGCAGTTATTGCTCGCCGTGATTATCGGTAGCAGTGTGCTGTTCGAGATAGTTGGCCCCATATTGACCAGGTTGGCGTTGGCAAAAGCTGCGGATTCTCCGGCGCGACAGTGACTGTGCAAGTTTCGTTGGCGCAGGCCGGTCTACTAGGCTAGTTCAGTCATCGGTCGGGGCCTGGTTCTGGAGAGCAAGATGAGAAATTTGACAGCAAAGCAGTGCGGCATTGGCAGTTGGTGGAGTTTATTCGCTCTGGTGGTAATTGGTTTTTGGCTAAACCCGGTTCGGGCCGAAATCGCTGATACCCCCACGCAGGTTAAGCCAGTATTAATCGGTCACTCGGTGGCGGATGTCGCCCTTCGTGATGAGCAGGGTGAGCCCGCATCACTAGCTGGCGCACTTGGCGGTAAACCGGCGGTCATTGTCTTTTATCGAGGTGGCTGGTGTCCCTTCTGTAACTTTCAGCTCGGCCAGCTGCGGGATATTCAGGGAGACCTCACTAAACTCGGCGTACAGCTGATTGCGATCACCCCTGATCCGCCGGGTGCATTGCGTGGCGTGACCAGAAAACATGAACTGCAGTACCAGCTGTTATCCGACAGCGATATGGTTGCTGCGGAGGCCTTTGGTGTTGCTTACAGACTCAGCGCCGACCAGATTGCCCGTTATAAGAAGCACGATATCTTTATGAGTAATACCGCCGGTGAGCCGCGTTTTCAGCTACCGGTGCCGGCGATATTTCTGGTGAACAAGGAAGGTGTCGTCGAATTTACCTACGTTAATCCCGACCCCAAAATTCGTATCCAGCCTGAACTGCTACTCACCGCCGCCCGGTTAATGACCAGCGACTAATCGGCAAGTAAAGGCTGAGATGTCTCCGATGCGACGGTTGCTGTCTCGCTGTGAGAGAAGTATCAGCCAGGGTAAGGGCACTCATCCGCTGGCCGATGAACGCGCTAGCTGGTGCATCGCGTGGGGCTGTTAGGCCGTCACGCCTCGGCGTTAACCCTTGTTGCCGTAATAGAGCATCGACACATGGGTAGCTTCGGCAAAAAATAGCCAGCGTTCGGTGAGCAGTCCTGCGACCAGTGATAGGGCTGCCAGCAGCGCTAACAGCGTTGCCAGCAGTCCGCCGGTCAGTAGGACGCCGACGGTGAATGCCAGCGGCAGTATGAATGCCAGAACAACGGCGGTTTTGCGCAATTTGGCGGCGTGGCGACGAGCTACCTTAAAGCCCATCTCTTTTTGCACAAAGTTAGGTTCGGTGTGGGGTGGTTCCAGCAGAGTAACCTCGCCCAGTGCACCGAGACCGGTGGCCGAGCCAATGGTGTGCTGGCTGGGAACCTTGTCGATAAGTGTCCAGTAACTCTGTTTGAGTGCCCAGGCCAGGGGTAACAAAATCACACTCAACAGGGCCGGCAGATTGCCGCCCAGACCGAATAGTTGAGTCAATGCCATCAGCCAGACTGCGCCACCGGTAAGCGCTAGCGCCAGATAGTTGATCGGCGTTAACGAGGTGTTCCACTGCGGAATGGTTTTCAGGCTGGCGTAGATCATTCCGGTGCAGGCAACGGTCAGGCCGGCTAGCAGCACGGCGGCAAAACCGCTCAAACCCCAGATGCCGGAAGTGTTGCCAAGGAAAATCCAGCCGATCGCGAACATCAATGCGACTGGGTAGGTTGCAACCGCAACTACCCCTTCGCGGGACAGCCAGGAGCTACGCCACTGTGACAGGGCCCGCCAGGCGCGTTCCGGGTGGCCGAGATGAAAGGTGGAGGCTAACAACCCGACGGTGATCAGTGTCAGGCTAATGCCAAACCCGGCGATTCCCAATCCTCTGCTGGCGGGTAGATAGCCATTAATATTAAGCAGGATCAGTAACAGCAGCAGGCCGTAGCCGGTGCCGGAGGCGGTGGTAAAAATGATGACAGAGAGAGCTGGATGCATGGTGCGATAGTCGGCTGTGGTTTATTAGAAGTGTGAAAATCAGCGCGAAAACAGGCGGTCGACCCATTTCAGAAAGCGGCTGTCCGGGGTGGCCTGTTGGTCGATGTTAAGCGGCCGATAGCTACTGCCTGAGTTGGTTTTGGGTCTTGGCGGCAGGTATTTATTAGTCGGTTTGAAGCCGATTTCTGCCATCAGATCGAAACCGCCACGTTCATCCACCAATTTAGAGACTTCTGACTCGGCATCACCCAGGTCACCAAAGTGACGGGCGCCGGCGGGACAGGTGGTGACACACGACGGCTGGCGTTCTGATTCGCTCAGGTTTTCGTTGTAGATACGGTCAACGCAGAGGGTGCATTTTTTCATCACGCCGCCGTCGGGATCGTACTCGCGGGCGCCGTAGGCGCAGGCCCAGGAGCAAAGTTTGCAGCCGATGCATTTGTCTTCATCAACCAGCACGATGCCATCTTCGGCACGCTTGTAAGAGGCTCCAGTGGGACACACGGTGACGCACTCCGGGCTTTCACAATGCAGGCAGGAGCGGGGCATGTGCACGGTCTGTCCAGCCGTTGGGCCGAGTTCCGGCTGGCTCACCTCATAGGTGTGAATTCGATTAAACCAGACGCCGTCCGGGTCTTTTCCGTAGGGATTAGTGTCGGGTAGTGGGGCGGCGTGACCGCCACTATTCCATTCCTTGCAGCTCACTGCGCAGGCGTGACAGCCGACGCAGGTATCCAGGTCAATTACCAGGCCCAGCTTTTTCTGACTGGGATTTTCCGGCAGCATGGTCATGAGTTATTTCCGGATTGGGGACCCGCTGCCTTGCGGTTGCGGCGGAATAACTCGCCGTAACGTAGAATCGCTGGCCGTTTTGGCAGGTTGGCAGGTGGGGTCAGGTTGTCAAATTGTGGGTAGCTCTCTTCGGCTTCACCCGGTTCGGCTTTGGTGATCTTGACACGTAGGTCGTACCAGGCTGCCTGGCCGGTCACCGGATCGGAATTGCTGTAGCGATAACCCGATTCCTTCTCGGGTAGCAGTTCGGAAATCAGGTGGTTAAGCAGAAAGCCTTTTTTAGCCTCGCCGGCGTCGTTCTCAAGGTTCCAGGCGCCAGCGCGTTTACCCACCGCATTCCAGGTCCAGATGGTGTCGGGGTTAACCCCAGTTTGCAGTCGAACCTGGCCCTTGATTTTGCCGTGGTGGCTCTCCACCCAGACCCAGTCGTCGTCGTTGATGCCTAATTTTTCCGCGGTATGGCGGTTGAGGTAGAGACGGTTGCTACCCAGAATCTGCCGCTGCCAGGCGTTCTGCGAATCCCACGAGTGGTACATGATCTGTCTCTTATACACATCTGACGCTGCCGACGAAGAGGATAGTGTAGA
>CAJXVN010000130.1 GCA_913060775.1 uncultured Gammaproteobacteria bacterium
TCTCTGATTCGGCGACCCAGCGGGCAAAGGTGCTCTCCTGCAACCGGCTGAGTGTTTGACTGCTGCTGCTCACTGACTGAAAAGCAGCGGTCATGGTCATGGCAATGACCAGTAGCGCAACGAGTACTTCCAGTAGGGTAAATCCGTTCGGGTTGCTATTGGCAATCATCAGTGATCGGCGGCGGAACTGAGCAGCGCTTTAAATTTTGATGGTCCCGGTGCAACTCGATACCCCGTATTCCCGCCGGGGTTGTCGATCACAATTTCAAAGTCGGGTAACTCGCCACTCGGGGGAATCAATAATTGTGGTGTGACAGGCGGTTCGGCGTTCAGGTCTACGAAGGAGCTGTTGATTGACAGCTGCAACCGCCCTTGCTTTGGCAGGCGATTTTCCTTATTCAATCCACGCTGTTGCGCCGGTCGCCAGAGGTGCTCGCGCCGCTGGTTTTGTTCCCGAACCATAAACTGGTATCGGTCGTCAGAGAGAGCCAGGCCAATTGGATGACCTCTCAGCGTAGACAGTAGCGCCGCGTGGTTAATCTGTGCGGCCAGTTTTTCGCCGCTGAAACGCGCCTGACGTTGGCCGCCGCCCTGGAAGCTGAAACTGGCTATCCCCATAACCAGTGCCGTGATCGTAATCACCACCAGCACCTCTAGCAGGGTCATCCCGGTGGTATTGCGGTGCAGGCGGACTGGCGGGGCGCGCACCGACTTTACTCAAGCGTCCAGTTGCCGATGTCGGCGTCTTCGCCGTCTCCTCCCTCCTGGCCATCAGCGCCCAATGTGTAGAGATCAAACTTTCCGTGTTGCCCCGGTTGACGATAGCGGTAGGGGCTTCCCCAGGGGTCTTTGGGCAGTTTCTTCAGGTAGCCGTCTTCATTCCAGTTGTTGGCCGCTGGCGTGCCGGTTGGTTTGGTCACCAGTGCGGCCAGTCCCTGCTCGCCGCTAGGGTAACGGAAGTTATCCAGTCGATAGAGGTCAAGCGCTGCCTCAATGGCGCGAATATCCTGTCCGGCGCGCACGACTCGCGCCTGTCCCGGACGGGACATGATGCGTGGCACCACCAGTGCAGCCAGCACACTGAGGATGACGACGACAATCATGACCTCAATCAGTGTAAACCCACGGTTAGTAAAGGGACGTCCTTTGAATGGTGAAGACATAATCGATATCCGCCGATAGTAAAGCTGGTTATTGAATCAGGGTGTTTAGATCAAGTACTGGCACCAGTATGGCCAACACGATCAACAGCACGACGCCGCCCATTGCCACAATGAGCGCAGGTTCCAGGAGACCGACGATCATTTTTATGCGGCTTTGAAATTCCGTTTCCAGCAGGTTGGCGGCGTGCTCCAGTAAGTTAGCCAGATTACCGCTGCTTTCACCACTGTGAATTAACTGCAGCACTAGCGGAGGGAAATAACCACTGGCAGCGAGTGCCTGATAAAGGGTGCCTCCCTCGGTCACTTCGCGTTGAGCCTGCAGGATTGCTGCATGAATAGGGTGACTGTTGACGGCGGCTGCAGAGAGTTTTAGCGCATCCGGCACTGGTACCGCACTGCCACAGACCAGGCTCATCGTACGGGTAAAGCGACCGATTTCCATGCGGTTGATCAGCGAACCAATGAGCGGCGTCTGCAGGATAAGCTGGTCCAGCCGTAGTCGCCCCCTGGGAGTGCGCCAGATGATTAACAGGGCACCAATGGCCAGGATCGCCAGAAGTGCCGCTAGCCAGCCAAACTGACGCAGAAAATCGCTAAAGCTGAGCAAGATTCGTGTTAACAGGGGCAGCGCCACATCCATGGCATCAAACACTTCGACTACCTGCGGCATGACAAATGCGAGCAGGGCGATGACGATGGCGCCGGCTACCAGCCCAAGTAAAAGGGGGTAAGTCAGGGCCAGCAGTAGACTCTGCTTTAGTTCGCGGCTGCGCTCGGCGTGGTCGGCGAGTTCCGTTAACACCTGACTGAGGCGGCCAGTGCGTTCACCAGCTGCGACGGCAGCCACGTAGAGCGGTGGGAATTCATTGGGAAACTGACTTAATGCGGTCGCCAGGTCGTGCCCTTCAACGACCTGTTCGTGCAGGCTCTGCAATAACTGGCTAGTGGCAGGAGTCGTTTGCCTGGCAATGGCGCCCAGTGCTTCGGCAAGGGGTTGACCGCCCGCCACCATAGTGGCCAGCTGGCGGATCATCAACGCCAGTGCGGCCGTTCCCAGGGAGCGTCGACCCCTCATTATTTTAATTAGACTGGAACCATCGCCGGTGACAGCTGGGGTTAACGATAGCGGATTAAGTTGTTGTGCCCGCAGCAGTTGACGAGCATGGGTTTCGTCGTTGGCGTTAATCTGGCCGCGACGGGTACGGCCTTTGGGGTCGAGGGCGCTATAGGCGAATTGGGTCATCGGCGGGTCAATTGATTAGCCAGACGGGTTCAGATATCGCTGATGCGGCTAAGTTCAGCCAGGGAGGTTTCACCGGCAATCAGTCGTTCTCGACCACTCTCTGCCAGGCTCTTGGAATATTTTCGGGCTGCCTGTTCGAGCAGGGCTTCGCCGGCTCCGTCGTGGATCAGCTGACGAATTTCCTCGTTGACCGGGATCAGTTCAAAAAGGCCGATTCGTCCCTTGTAACCCCGGTCATCACAAGCGTCACAGCCGGCTGCTTCATAGATAATTGTATCGGCGGGTAGCCGCATCTGCTCCACCAGCACAGGGTCGGCCGGAACCGGCTGCCTGCACGCCGGGCATAATTTGCGGACCAGTCGTTGTGCCAGCAGTCCACTCAGGCCGGCTGCCAGTTGAAAGGATTCAATGCCGATATCGCGTAGCCGTGCCACTGCCCCAACCGCACTGTTGGTGTGCAGGGTTGAGAGCACCAGGTGGCCGGTCAGACTCGCCTGTACGGCGATCTGTGCGGTTTCAAGATCACGAATTTCTCCGACCATCACCACGTCGGGGTCCTGGCGTAGGATGGCTCGCAGCCCGCGGGCAAAATCGAGATCGACTCTGGCATTTACCTGGGTCTGCCCGACGCCCTTGAGGTGATATTCAATCGGGTCTTCGACCGTCATGATATTGCGGGACTGGTCGTTGATTCGGCTCAATAACGCATAGAGTGTGGTGGTTTTGCCTGACCCGGTGGGACCGGTCACCAGAATGATACCGTGGGGTTTATGGGCGAGGCGATCAAGTGTTGCCCGCTGCTCCGCGTCGAAACCGAGCTCTTCGAGCTGCAGCAGCGTGGCCTGCTGGTCCAGTAGCCGCATGACTACTCTTTCGCCATAGGCAGAGGGCAGGGTCGAGACCCGCAGGTCTACCGTATGCTGGCCCGACTGGACCGAGATGCGACCATCCTGTGGCAACCGCTTTTCGGCGATATCCAGTCGCGCCATCACTTTGATACGCGATGCCATCAAGGTGGCCAGTCCTGGTTCCAGGCTGAGCACTTCACTGAGCACCCCGTCGACACGGATACGGACCACCAGCCGGTCAGCGTAAGGTTCCAGGTGGATATCTGAACCTGACTGGCGGATGGCTTCGGCTAGCAGCGCGTTAATCAGTCGGACAATCGGCGCCGAGGAGTTTTCATCCAGCAGGTCTTCGGGTGGGGGTAGTTGCTGGGCCAGGGTAGCCAGATCGTACCGGTCGCCGAGGTCATCAGCGATGGCGGTGGCACTGGAACGCTCGGCGTCATAAAAACTGCTTAGCAGGCGGTCAAATTCTTCGTCCGGATGGACAGTGACGGTCGCCAGGGAACCGCAAAAACGTTGGGTTTCCAGCAGGATTTGCGGCGGCGTAGAACGACGGCAGTGGGCGATTCGTGCACCGGTTTCGTCTGAATCCAGCAGCACGCCGTGGCGTTTGGCAAAGGTGTAATTGAGTGACAGTGGAGCGGAAAGATTGCTCTGGCCACTGCCGGGCCTCGGGCTATCGGTCACCGTGGGTGATCACGGTGAGGTAACCGTGGTGTCGTTGCGCTCCATTTCTGGCAGAACCGGAGCGTCGATGTTGCCAGAAAAACGTTGTTCAGCCTGCAGGCGCTGGGCGAGCTGAGCGGCCCGCATGTTCTGATATTTTCCGCCGGTCAAATTCTTTGCGGCGGTGGCATCGCGGACGATTTCTGGTTTGATAAATACCATGAGCTTGCGTTTGTCATGGTCGCTGGACTGAAAGCGAAACAGTCGACCCAGTAGCGGTAGGCTGCCCAGCACCGGTACCCGCTCTTCGATAGTGGTGACCTGATCGTCCATCAGCCCGCCGAGGACAATGGTTTCACCGCTATCCACCATGACGGTAGTGTTTATCGACCTTTTGTTGGTCACCAGGTCACTCGCACCGGTAGTGGCCGATGACGGGACCAGGCTGGAGACTTCCTGCAGTAGTGCCAGTTTAATTGCGCTGCCTTCATTAATTTGGGGTTTGACCTGCAGCGTGACGCCGACGTCCTGGCGTTCGATTGTCTGGAAAGGGTTCGATGATCCCTCACCGCCTGCGTTGGTATAGCTTCCGGTAAGAAAGGGTACTGACTGTCCTACGAGCAGTTCTGCTTCCTGATTATCGAGGGTCATGACCGACGGGGTGGAGAGGATATTAGCCGTGACGTCAGCCGTTAAGGCCCGCAGCAGCGCGGCAAAACTAGTGCCATCCGCATCAAAGTGACCAACAGCCAGGCTGAGACCCGGATTTAATACCGCTGTCCCGTCGATGGCATTTTGGGCAATGTTGAGAATGTTCGATCCGCCGCTACCAAATGAGGTCCCGGCAATTGGCCCCTGGCCATCGCCACGACCGTCCACCAGCCACTGGACCCCCAGTTCATCGGCAGTGCCGACGCTGACATCGGCGATGATCGCCTCAACCAGAACCTGGGCACGGCGCACATCGAGTTTGCGAATGACCTGGCGTAATTCATTAAACCCCGGCGGCGGTGCAGTGATAATCAGTGAGTTGGTGTTGCCGTCGGCCTGCACCGTCACATCCGAAGGTTTACCGTCGGTGCCGCCAGCAAGAGTGCCCTCAAGAATGGAAGCGAGTTCTTCTGCCGTCGCGTAATTGAGATAAACCACGTGGGTATTGCTCTGTTCACCGGTCGGTGAATCGAGGTGGGCGATAATGCCCCGCAGGCGGATACGGCTGGGCAGGTCGCCGCTGAGCAGGATGCTGTTGCTGCGTGAATCGGCTACAAATTGAACACCCTGTAAGTTGTTGCCGGCGCTGCTTTGCAACGCAGTCAGTACGGCCGCCAGTTCGCTAGCGGAGGCGTTTTCGAGGATGACCACTTCCGTTTCTAAATGGGTGGCAACATCAATTTTTGCGATCAGGTTACGGATCCTGTCGACGTTGTAGGCATGATCACTGAGTAGCAGGATATTGGTGTTGGGGAATGCAGCCAGGTGGGCGTACTGGGGTACCAAAGGACGAAGTGCGGGCAATAACTGCTGTGCCGGCATATTCTTAATTTCAATAATTTCAGTGACTATGTCGCCGCCGACGGCCGGTGTCGAAGAAGTTCCCGCCACCATGCCGCTGGTTTTGGCATTCACGTTGGGAATGATTTTAATTACTTTGCCGCTGCCCACGGCCGAAAAACCGTGAACGTCGAGAATCGACAGAAAAACATCGTAAAGGGCTTCATGCCCCATCGGTTGGCTCGAAATAACCGTCACCTTACCCGCCACCCGCGGATCGATTACAAAATTGGTGCCGGTGACTTCCGCTACCGTGTTGATCAGGGCACGGATATCCGCATCCTGGAGGTTAAGGGTGATTTCCTGTGCCTGGCCGCGCAGCGGGGCCGCGACAAGTAATGCCGCGATTAGTAAAAACCTGAGTGTTTGCCGAAGGGCGCGCGCGGTGGGGGTGGGATTCGTCATTGCAGGCTCTGACCAAGTGGGCTAAAGGCGATTTTCTGGCTTGACGGACAGGCTATGTCAAATTGAAAAATATTTCAATTATCCATTGTAAAATAAAAAGATAATAGTTTTTCTTTGCGTAAAACTTTAAGTGTTAGCTGCTCCGCTGTAGCCAGTTCGTTAAGGAGTGCAATACGACTCATGCCATCGGTCGCCGAGACGTCGTTAATCGCGATAACCAGGTCGCCTGGTTTCAAACCGAGTTGTTCAAAGACGGTCGCGTTTGCGCCGGGGGAGAGCAGCCAGCCCGACTGGCCGCCTTTTAGGGTCACCGCTTCGGCGGCAATATAGTCGCCGAGGATTGCGGGATTGCGGATAAATTGTTCACGGAACCCGGTGATTGTTGCTCGGCCTCCCGCTTCGGGCGGTGATGGAGGGATGGTCGCCTGAGTTCCGATGGGCAGTGATAACTGCAGTGACTCGCGGACTCCGTCGCGAACCAGTATGACCCGGTCTGCATAGACATGGCTGATACGAGCATTACCGGGCAAGGTATCGTTTAGTCCGTAACTGCGATCCTGGCCATTTTCAGGGCTGATGATAGCTCTCGCTTTATCCGGGGTCTCGGCCATGATCACCCCATGCAGTACCAGGTTCAGGCTTGTTGGTGGGGCATGCACCGCGGGCTCTCGTGTTGACTGGCGGGTGTCGGTACCAAAGAGATTAGCGCCCAGAATGGTTTGCAGCGGGTCAGTGACCGGGCTGGTGCGAGTCGGGGCGCTAAATTCTGGTAGCGGTTGTCTTTCCCGGGTTTGAGAGTCGACTAACCCGACCGTCACCCAGGCGATGAGGCCAATCAGCAGCCCGTTTATCGCGATGAAAAGGGGGTTCGACAGAGTCAGGTTCATTAGATAGTGTCTGGCGGAGGAGAGTCAGGGTCGTGTTAGTCGCACCAGTACTCAACCGACTCCCTGGCTTTATTTAGTTTGGCCTGCCGAGCGTCGGATTCAATGTAATTGCCGTTGCTGTCAAACATTCGTTTGTTCATGAACTTGTTTATGTCGGCGATTGCAGCCCGTGACTGGGCACAGTTTTTTGCTCGTTCGGCCGCTTCGGCTGCTGCGTTAGCGGCCGCTTCTTTGCTTGCCTGGCGGTTGCTGGTGTAGTCTGCCTGGCGCTGTTTAAATTGACTCCGTAACTCACTGCCCAGATCGGGAGAGAGTGCCGGCGGTGGTGGCGGTTTCACCGATTCTGCCTGAACATCCGCAGGCGGGCGTTCACCAAAATGTACCTGGCCGTTGGCATCGGTCCAGCGGTAAATCTCAGCACTGGCCAGGCCCGATAAACTCGCCAGGACAAGCAGCGTGAGCAGAGGGCCAGGCAAACGGTGTTTAGTCAGGTTCATCAAGGGTCTCGACTTTTATCAAGATGGAGCGTTGCTGATTCTGGCGGTGGCTGGTGCGGCCAAGCAGCACCTGCTGGTTGTGAAGATCAGCCCCGGTAAAACGACCAATTTGTGTCCACTCGCCGGGTTTTACCTGCAGGGTGGTGTCGATTTGCTGTTGGTTTAGCCTATCACGGCCGGAAAACTTTTCGTTTTGGGGCTGGATCTTCAGAGTGATTAAGTCATTCTGGAGCCGCCCGATTACTGAAAAACCGGAGACGGCACTGCGGTAACCCACTGACGGCAGTAGCTGGCCAAACACGCCCTGTTGTAGATTGACCACCGGGAGTTGTTCGCCGATATAAAAATGGGCCTCATAACCTTCCGACACGGTGATCTGCTGATCACTGCTATTACGGTCTTCGGTCTCGTGGTTGGTCACCGACAGGCCAGCGGAAAGCTGGTTCTCGCGGTGCCTATTGGTTGCAACATTGGCGGATCCGCCCCCCAGTTCGACGGAGAGTCGATCCTGCTGCACGGAAACATCGGCGGCTATCTCTTCCTGGTGAAGTTGATCCAGCTGGCCCTGTCTGACGGTAATCACCAGTGTTGCCGGCCGACGATCCAGTTCGGAAACAATGTTTTTTACTGCCTTTAGTGTGGCTGGATCTGTGCGTATAAACAGTTTGCCATTTTGACCCGCAAGGTAATCGCCTTGCCGTATCAGTGGCTTTAGCGTCGGCAATAGCTGTTCGGCGGTGCGGTGATCAAGCGTGATAACCGTCAGGGGGGTATCGGCAGACGCGACCGCCGTGATGCAGAACAGCAGCAGAGTGATGAACAGG
>CAJXVN010000131.1 GCA_913060775.1 uncultured Gammaproteobacteria bacterium
ATCTACACTATCCTCTTCGTCGGCAGCGTCAGATGTGTATAAGAGACAGAATCCAGCCTTGCCACAACCGAGTAAAAAATTCCCCGGTGCCGCGCCGCAGGCCGCCGGGTTGCCGTTAACGCCGGGCACGCCGTTATCGTCGCGGTATTCCGTATTTAGCCCGCCATTACCATAGAAGGTGAACCCCACCGCCAGGTCGTTATTAAGTTGCCAGCTGGCCGCGGCCTCGGGAATTAAAAACAGGCTGCTGCGACTGGTGGAATCAAAATCAAACGGGGTGCCGCTACCGTTGCGCTCAACGCGTCGGGTCGGCATAAAAAGCTCGATGCCGACATCCGTCCGGTTACCCGCAGCAATCAATTTGGCGGGATTAGAAGCACCGGCATACGCATCACCGGTTACGGCGGTCGTCGCGCCGCCCATCTGCCGCGCCATGGGCCCATAACCGAGTGCGAAGTAACCTCCTCCGGCCACCGCAGTCTGGCTGGTCATCGTAACCAGCACAAACAGCGCAGCTACGCGCAGGAAACCAGCAACGTTGCTTGGCATCATCAAATCCTCTCCCGGGGAAATCTAAAAAAGCGGAACTGCCCTAAATTTAAATCACTATCCGCCAATCAGCTTAAGGCATGGTTACCAGAAAGGCCATAAATCCCAGCCACTATCCAGTTCATCCCGACAGCCATTGAGCTGGGCACCGTATCGGTCGGCCCGACGTTTTACTTTATCTGCCACCTTCACCAGCCAGGCTTTTTTGCGGTAGCTTTTTTTACGATAACCGCCGTGGCCCTCGTGATAGGCCAGGTACTGGTTTTTGGCATCCCATTTGGAAATGCCCACCATCCTCTGGCTCTGCTCACCGTACCAGCCGACGAAATCAATAGCGTCAGCGAAATTTGACCGGCTAGCAATGCCGTTACCGCTTTTATCGCGGTACCAGTCCCAGGTGCCGTCCTTTACCTGGGCATAACCAAAAGCGGACGAGGGTCGCACCGTGGGAATGAGTCCAAACAGTTTTTTTCGCGGCGGCTTGGCACGGCCGCGAAAACCGGACTCCTGGTAAATAATCGCCATCTGGATCTGCATTGGCACGCCCCACTTTTTTTCCGAACGTTTAGCGGCCTTGTACCAGTCGTCTTTCTCTTCAAAGATGCGACAGAGGTTATCCGGTGACTGCGGCGGGGTGGTTACGCAGCCAGCTAAAATCAGTGTGCTCATTGCAATGGCAGTGGCGAACCACTTAATTGGCTGGGTTTTCATTCTCCAGATTATGCCAGCCTGAATCGGCTGATATGATTTCGCTTATATTCTTCCGACAAATCCACCAAGGAGAGGAAATCAATAATGCTAAGCGTAGACGACATTAAAGGCACCTGGGCCATCGGCTGCACGCCATCCAAACCCGGCGCCGACCAGTGGGACGCCACCGACACGGTAGATCTGGACGAACTGGCCCGTGCTACCAACAAGATTGTCGAAGATGGTGCCGATGGCTACATCACCCTGGGGACCACTGCCGAATGCGCCACCCTCACCCGCAAAGAGTGGGAAGACGCCGTGGATTGTGTGCTCTCAACAGTCAACAAGCGCATCCCCACCCTCATCGGAACTACTGCTTTAGGCATGCACGAAATTGTTGATCGGATGAATTTTATCCGCGACAAGGGCGCCGACGGCGCCATCCTCGGCCTGCCCATGTGGCAGCCCTGCACCATGGAAATGGCGGTCAAGTTTTACGCCACCATCTCCCAGGCGTTCCCCGACCTGGGCATCATGTGTTATTCCAACCCCAACGCTTTCAGGTTTCAGTTTCCGCTACCCTTCTGGAAACTGGTGGCTGAACAGGCACCGACGGTCATCGCTGCCAAGAATGCCGCCGACCCACAACTGCTCAATCTGGACCGAATCACCGGCGGCAAAATTCGCTTTGTCCCCCACGTAGTCACCTACTACACCGCCGCCCGAATTTCGCCAGAACATTCGAAAGCCTGCTGGACTACCGAGGCAAGCATGGGGCTAGCACCGGCTAAAGCCCTGATGAAAGCCGTGCAGGCCGGCGACTGGAAAACCGCGCTGGAGATCGATGGCGAGCTCAACTGGGCACTACAGACCTTTTTCCCGCCCGGCGGCATCCAGGAATTTGCCTCCTACAACATTCAGCTGGAAAAAATTCGCATCGACGAAGCGGGCTACAGCAAAGCCGGACCAATCCGCCCACCCTACGACGTGATTCCTGAAGCCTACGCGGAAGGCGCTCGCGAATGTGGCCGCCGCTGGGCACAGCTCCAACAAAAATATAGCGCTGCCTAAGGAGGTCCAGTTTGCCCGCAGACCCTTCATTTCGTGACCTTCACCAGCAGTTGGGGAAGGAGACGATCCACGCGGTCGTTGGTAGTTTCTATGATCGCATCCGCGAACATCCCACCCTCGGCGGTTACTTCGCCGAGGTTAGGGATTGGGAGGAATTAAAAGCCCGAATTGGCCACTTCTGGTGGATCGACCTGGGCGGCGAGCGTTATCGGCAGGATATCTATAACCCCCACGCCGTGCATCGCCACCTGCAGATTCCACCGGATTTGATCGACGACTGGTTGGCACTGTTTGCGCAGAATCTCGAGGACAACCTGCCCCGAGAAGCCGCCAGTGCATGGCTACAACGAGCAACCAAAATGGCGGAGTGGATACGTATCGATCTACAGCAACACCAGCAATAAAATAGCCAAAGCGAGGCAGGGAGCCAACCTGGGAGGGGGAGATGACCGCACGCAGAATTATTGATGGCGATGGCCACATTATCGAAGACGAAATAGCCTTGTCGGGTTTTATCCCCGAACCCTTTCGCAGCGCAGGCCCATTTCAGGGTTTTCGGCTATTTCCACCGCTGGATCACCTCCATTCGCAGGGCCCCACCACCTCGCCACCGGGCGCCTTTCATCCCGCGAACGCAGAGGACTGGGGTGATTTTCTGGATGATGTGGGCATTGAGCGCACGGTGCTCTACCCCACGTTTGGCCTTGCCTACGGCAAAATCCACAACCGTGACTGGTCGCAGGCGGTGACTCGAGGCTACAACGACTGGCTTTACAGTACCTACCTGAAGCGCGATTCCCGATTGCACGGCATGGCCCTGTTACCGCTGGCGAATGTGGATGCTGCTATTCTCGAATTACGTCGAGTAGTGGACCAACTCGGTATGCGCGGAGCCATGTTGCCCTCCAACGGCCTGCCCCAGCAACTCGGCGCCAAAATTTACTGGCCCCTCTACGCAGAAGCGGAAAAACTTGGCTGCGCACTGGCGGTCCACGGTGGCTGCCACGATAACACCGGCCTGGATAACGCCGATCCATTCGCGGTTACGCGAGGACTGGGTCACGCCTTCACCGTCGCCGCCAGCTTTGGCGGAATGATCTTTGCGGGCATATTTGACCGCTTTCCAAACCTGCGGGTTGCTTACCTTGAGGCAGGCGCGGCCTGGCTGCTGATGGCCATTGAACGACTGGAGGAGGGATACGAAACCCACATCCCCTATGACCCCGACGGCAGCTATTTACAATTGCAGGCAGGTGAAGATGTGGCGGACTACATTCAGCGACAAATCGCTGAGGATCGAATTTTTATCGGCACGGAGGGCAAGGAGAAATTCCTGCCGCAAACCATCGCCGCGCTGGGAAGCAAGGGCTTTGTCTACTCCTCTGACTTTCCCCATGAAACCAATCCGGAGTTATGCAAAGCGGACATTATCGATATCAACCGAAACCCCGGATACAGCGAAACCGATCTAAACAATATTTTTGCCGACAATGCGGTCAGACTTTATGGGTTTTAAGGGGTAAAGTTCTGAACAACCTTCTGGTTTAACTAGAGAGTGTCCCTTTCTGAGTTACGCATCTATCTCAGTTTTGTCGTTATCGCCGATGCTTCCAATAACCCGGTTCGCGATGAAGGTTCATCACCCCAAGAATGAAAATGCCGTCTTGCTCAGATGAATACAATATCCCATAAGGGAATCGCCGTACCAGCGACCTCCTGATATCGCCTTCGAGCGTCGCCCAAGCTAACGGGAATTCGATTGCTCGCTTGATTGCAGAATGGACCTCGAGAGCGAAGTCATACCCTAGCCCTATCTCAATCTCTTCGTAATAATCTATCGCTTTATTGAGTTCTACTTCTGCTTCTGGGTGAAACGAAAAATTCATTTTTCGAATCTTTTCCAGACCGATCCAAATACTTCCTCCCCAGGGATTGCAGCTACTCCGCCAGACCTCAGCTGGGCTAACCTATGGGTTGCTTCAGTAGCCCACTTTTTATCAATTTCCGACTCTGGCTGGTTCAAACTCCGTAGCAGCGAATCGACGACCAACGCACGCTCTTCCACAGGAAGCGCTACCGCTTCACTGATTAGTTGTTTAGTGTTCATTCAGACACCTCGGTTCATCTCTATCGACTGAGTTGGCAGCTAAGAATATAGCCTTCGCCCGCTCCCAATCCCGATCAGCTATCTTCAGTCGCTCCCCAATCAAGGCCCTTGCACGTTGAACTAATTTTGTACGATTTTTTAGCAACATCTCTGCAGCATCTTCTCCGTCGTGCAATATGGGCGCCTCTCTCTTGAGACCATTGCATAAAGAACAAGAGAGCACAAAATTCTGTTTTAGTTCATAAACAGCTGGGGCATTTTTTGACCGTGGCAGTAGATGATCAATTTGAGCACAGGCGTAGCGAAGCCTGTCAAAAACCAAGTCACATCCACAGTATTCGCAATGGCCTCTAGCACGCGCATAAGCGAATGCTGTCCGGGGTTCGAAGTTCAAGCATTCCATCAATTGTAATGCGATACCTTCTATATGTTTCTCTGTGTCGCTGATGCCAACCTCCTCAAATTTCAGTACGCGCATTGCAGATTCAATTATCCGTTGCCCCCTCACTGATCCAACGACCGATCAATTCAACCGCTTCAGCGGAAATCCCCGCACTGGCTTCGCTGCCGTAGGGCATGGGCTGGCCCGAGCCGCCAACCTGAAGTTGGGTGCCGCGCAGTTTGTGGGTTAGATAACTACCCTCTGGATTACCCGGATTCACCCGTTTCATCAAAGTCTGGGTGCTATCGACATTGACCAGATTGGCCCAGGCCTCGCCATTTTCTATCACCAGTCCACCCTGGGCAGATTCGAGCAGGTGGCACTGCACGCAGTAGGTATCAAATATCGGCTGCAGGTCAAAAGCGAGACTGACCGCCGGTGGCGTGTCGTCGCTGGCAGCGGGTTCATTGCCTCCGGCAACCAGTGGCCCGCTGGCGATGCCGACACCCATGGCAAGCGCCCGTAACCAACGACCAGTATTAACTATCTGCATTAATTTCAGACTTCGCCGCGTGGGTGCCTGCCAGAGCACCAAACACCATGGCCGGACCAATGGTTCCACCACCACCCCAATAAGCCCCCGCCGAGAGGTGGGCGACACAGTTACCAGCGCCATAAAGGCCCTCTATCGCCGAACCATCGTGACGCAATACCCGGGCATTCCCATCGATTTTAGGGCCACCTTTGCTGTCAATAGCGCCGGCAACGATCAGGGCTGCAAAATAGGGACCGGAGGCAGTTAACGGGTGCATGAGCTCATTGGGGTAAGGGTTTTCGACTTTGGGAACGCCGCCGTAAAAATGCCAGCCACGGTCCGATGTCGCCTCGCCGCGGTTAAAGTCATGGTCCTTACCCTTGCGCGCCAGGTCGTTATAGCGGCTGATGGTTGAGGGTAACTGAGCCTTAAATCCGGGATCCAGGGTAAAACCGCCGGTGTGTTTTTCAAACCGCTGCAACCGCTCAGCGATACCGTCAGCCAGGTCATCGAGGGTTTCACCGGCGATGACATGGGCAGGCAGTTCACCGGCGGCGGGTTGAATACCATAAGTACCGGCAAACAGGTCAACCGCCCGCTGGTCCCATATCATCATGGTCACCAGGCGGGGGTATTCAACCCGAACCGGATCCCACTCAAAATGGTGTTGCGGACGTCCGCCGGGCTGATTCTTCTCATTACAGAATCGTTTACCGGTACGATCGACCATCAGCGTGCTGTCGCCCGGTGCCACCCAGATACCGGTGGGGGTATCGCTATTAACTACCGCTTCTTCCAGCAGCACCTCTTTCCACCAGCCGTTGTTAAGGTTGCCGAGACTGGCCCCTGCGCCGCCGGCTAGTTCAAGAAAGGTGCCCTGATTGGTAGGAATACCACAGCCACCATAGACAGGGCCGCGCAGATAGGTACGGCGCAAGGCTGGATTATGCAGATAACCCCCGCTACCAAATACCACGCCTCGGCGGGCGCGGACCCAGCGTTCACCATCACGGGTGTTGACTACCACCCCGGTCACCACGCCAGCGGAATTTTCCACCAGCCGGATCACTTCGTGGCGGGTTTTGATTGGGATACGCAACTTGTTAGTGGCCTGACGAAGCAGGGCCACCAGATCGACCCCGAGACCGCCGCCATTAGGGTAGTAGAAGCGTCCTTCTTCCTTTTTGGCGGGAACACAGACAATTGAGCGTCCCCGTGGGGCGTGGTTCTCGGCCATCTCAACGAAGTTATCCGGAAACAGCTGACCATCCTGTTCGAACAGAGGCATATATTTGACTGCGCCCATCTGCTCCAGCGCCTCTATAGTGGGAGCAGCGGCATCGTAATAGGCCTCCAGCAGCGCAAAATTATCCGGGTCAGTGCCGTAGCCCGGCAAATCTGGGTGGTAGGTTTCCGGGTAGGTTACCCGGACGATGAATTTTAGGAACTGTTCGCGAGTTTCGCCCAGACCCTGTGCCCGAGCCAGGTGATTATTAGGGATAAACGCGACCCCGCCAGAACGGGCCGTAGTCCCCCCCGGCACCGGACCTTTTTCCAGCATTATCACTTTGGCGCCACCCTGCGCAGCAAACAGCGCCGCCGTAAAACCAGCGGCACCGCTGCCAACCACCACCACGTCGGTCTCGTCGCTCCACTGGGGCCGCTCCGCCGCGCGCAGCGGAGCCGGACCTAACATGGCGGCAGTGCCCACAATTGCACTATCGCGCAGAAACTGGCGTCTACTCTGGTCTTTGTTGTTCATGCCTGCTGCCCCCGATTTCAATCATTTACTGTCACAGAATTCTGACCACGCCTTTGTCACCGTCAACTTCCAGTTCCATGCCGGTTTTGATCACGTGGGTGGCCACTTCGGTACCGATGACCGCTGGAATGCCAAATTCCCGCGCAATCAACGATGAATGAGTCACCATGCCACCAACGTCGGCAACGATAGCAGCCGCCCGACTAATTGCCGAATTCATTGCCGGCGTGGTGGCGTGGGCGATCAATATTTCTCCCTGTTGTAGCTCATCCGCCTCGGCAGGGGTATGGGCAACACGCGCTCGACCGGTGACCACACCAGCACTGGCACCACCACCGACCAGGGTCCGTTCTACCGATAACCCGGTGGGCAAGGGCCCCTGACTGCTCCAGGTCGGGTCTTCTACCGCTGGAATACGCGGCGGTGATGCAAGTCGTTGCTGTGCCTGCCAGATTTCGCGTCTTTCCTCGGCGAGGGTAGAACAATTACTCTGCCCATCCGCAATCGAAGCACTTACCTCCTCCCAGTTCAGAAAAAACAGCTGATCCGCACGGTCCATTTGTCCATTAGTTACCAGTCGGTCGCCTAGCTCCAGCAGCGCCGGGCGTAGTTCGCCAAAGCCTTTCTGAAAATTCCAGGCCACCCGTTCGCGGGAGGCCGCCAGGTTTTGGGCAAATTTGAGAATATTACGAAATAGCGCACCACCAGGACCGCTAACTTTCCCCAGCGCCGAATCAGTCGCCGCTTTACGTTTGGCCGCAGTCCGTCGATGCCGCCGGGCCGGTTCCTGCACTTCCCCGCTAACAAATCCTTTTAGGGCGGCAATGAGTCGCTGGGGGTTTTCACGAAGCACCGAATGAACGGGGTCAATCGAATCCACCAGATGGCCATAGCCGGCGTAATAACGATCGACCATTGGCACCACGTCAGGATGGGCACTGTCTCTTATACACATCTCCGAGCCCACGAGACCTCTCTACA
>CAJXVN010000132.1 GCA_913060775.1 uncultured Gammaproteobacteria bacterium
CTCGGAGATGTGTATAAGAGACAGGATAATGACCGCTCCTGCGTGTTACGGGTAGGCGGCCCAACGGGATTGCTGCTGACCGGCGATATCAGCAGCGCCACCGAACGTCGGTTGATGGCGCACCGGTCTGCCACGGAGGCGACGGCTGGATTATCGGCGCGCGTGATGCTGGTTCCTCATCACGGTAGCCGTTACTCATCGAGTGCGGCGTTCATTAAGGCGATTGACCCGACAACGGCCATCGTCTCCAGTGGTTATGCCAATCGATTTGACCATCCTCATCCGTTAGCCCTGGCCCGCTATGAGCGAGCAGGTGTTGACGTGATTAATACGGCGACGGCCGGGGCAGTAACACTCGATTTTCTGCCATCCGGTGAGTACGAATGGTTTACAGAACGTCTGCAGCGGCCGCGTTACTGGCATTGATTTTTGTCCGCTTTATCAATGATCGAAGTATGATCAGAGGGGCCGGTTTCAGGCCGGCCTATGCTAGACTGCCAGCCGCCCGACGGGGCCTTAAATGATGTACACAACCGTCTACTTCAGGCGGTGTCGGTATCCTCATACTTTGAATGATTAACCAACACATGTGGACTAAATCTTGATCGAACTCATCAAGTCGGGCGGTTGGCTAATGCTGCCCATTCTGCTCTGTTCGGTGGTCGCGCTGGCGATTGTCATTGAACGGTTCTGGGCGCTGCAGGCGCAAAAAATTAATCCTGATTTTCTGCTCGGCAGAATTCGCCGCTGGCACGATCAACAGCAGTTAAACAGTGACCGAATTCGCGCGCTCCACGATCATTCACCACTGGGTCGAGTATTGGCGGCAGGTTTGAGTAATCTGGATACCAGTCGTGAGTTGATGAAAGAGAGCATCGAAGAGACCGGCCGCCATGTCGTGCTGGAACTGGAGAGGTTCCTTAATACCCTCGGCACCATTGCCTCGATCACGCCCCTGATGGGGCTGCTCGGCACCGTCATCGGAATGATTAAAGTCTTCGCAGTGATTACGGAGCAGGGCGTGGGCGATCCGACGGTATTGTCCGGAGGAATTTCCGAGGCCCTGATTACCACCGCAGCCGGCCTCACCGTGGCGATCCCGTCGGTGGCTTTTCACCGCTATTTTCGTGGTCGGGTGAATGAGCTGGTGCTGGAAATGGAGCAGGAAGCGATTCGCATGGTGGAAGTGATCCACGGTGAACGGAGCGACAATCAGGGATGAACTTCCGGTCTCATTCCGCAGATGATGCCGATCTCGGCCTTGAACTCACGCCACTGATTGATGTGGTGTTTCTGCTGCTGATCTTTTTCATGGTTTCCAGTACGTTTAAGGACGAGGCGCGGCTAGCCCTGGACCTGCCGGAGTCGGCGGCTGATAGCACGGCGCTGCCAAAGGCGCTGGAAGTGGTGATCAGTGCGGATGGGCAGTACCACGTTAACGGCGAGGCGGTGGACGATGCCAATATTGAATCGTTAAAACAGATGCTTAAAGCGGCCGCGGCCGGTCGTACTGACCCCACCGTCGTGGTCTCTGCGGACCGTCATGCCAGTCACGGCAAGGTAGTTACTTTGCTGGAAGCGGCTCGCCAGTTGAATTTTCTGAAAATCAGCTTTACCGCCGAGCGTAAAAGTGGCGGAGAGTAACCCCACGGTGGCCACTACCGATGCGACTGCTCAACCCGTCGCTGCATCGCCGGGAAACGGACCCGAAGCCCCGGCCCAGATCGACTATGTCGGTACCTATAAACGCCTGTTGCAGTACGCGGTGCCTCATTGGCGAGTTTTCCTGGTGGCAATTGTCGCCCTGATTGGGATGGGCGCTACCAATACTGCCTTCGCCGCACTCATGAAACCACTGATCGATGGCAGTTTTGTGGATCGGGATCCCGAAGTGATTCGGATGATTCCGCTGGCGATATTGAGTCTGGCGCTGGTCAGGCTGTTAGTCGATTTTGGCTCCAAATACTCCATGGCCTGGATCGCGAGAAAGGTGATTCGGCAGTTGCGCACCGCGATGTTTGATCACCTGTTGCGACTGCCTGCCCGGTTCTACGACCTGAACGCCTCGGGAAAGCTGATATCCAAGGTGACTTACGACGTGGAGCAGGTTGCCATGGCTGCCACGGAGGCTGTCACGGTGCTGACCCGAGATTCGATCACCGTTATTGGTCTGCTCGGCTGGATGGTCTACCTGAACTGGAAGCTGGCGTTGGGCTTCATTCTGGTCGGCCCAGCTATTGCACTGGTAATTGCGCGGCTGAATAAACGCTATCGGCGCTTGAGTAAACACCTTCAGAACTCCATGGGCAATATCACCCAGGCGACCGACGAAGTGATCACCGGACAGCTGATAACCAAAATTTTTAACAGCCAGCCCCGTGAATCTGCCGCGTTTGAAAAAATCAGCGAAAGTAATCGCCATCTCCACATGAAATGGGTGGCGGTGGATACCATCGGCAGTAATCTGGTGCAGATTATTCTTGCCGGTGCGCTTGCCGGCTCGGTGTTTGCCGCGGCCACGTTTGCCAGCAGCGACCAGATGACCGCCGGTGGTTTTATGTCCTTCATCATGGCGATGATGATGTTGCAGGGGCCGATTAAAAAACTCACCAAAATGAATTCCGTCGTGCAGCGTGGACTCACGGCTTCCGTAAGTGTCTTTGGACTACTTGATCAATACCCCGAGGTTGATACCGGGACCCGAGAATTTGACGGGTCGCCCGGGCTGGTTGAGTTTGACAACGTTGGCTTTGCTTATGCCAGCTCCAGTCAGCCGGTGCTGAAGTCAATCAGTTTTCAGGCGGAGGTGGGCCAGACAGTGGCCATCGTGGGCCATTCAGGGGGCGGTAAATCAACCCTGGTGAGTTTGCTGCCGCGCTTTTACGACCCGGATCAGGGCGCCATTAAAATCGGCGGGATCGACACCCGTGAATTGAGCCTGCGAGCCCTGCGGGAGCAGATTTCCCTGGTCGGGCAGAACGTCATTCTGTTTAACGACACAGTGGCCAACAATATCGCTTATGGCGGTGGGGCTGATGTTTCTGCGGCCAGGATTGAAGCCGCCGCCAGGATGGCGAATGCCTGGGAGTTCATTGCGCAGCTGCCTGAAGGACTTGAATCGATGGTGGGCGACAACGGTGTGTTGCTCTCCGGCGGGCAGCGTCAGCGCATTGCGATTGCTCGGGCGCTACTCAAAGATGCACCGATTCTGATCCTCGATGAAGCGACATCAAGCCTGGATACGGAATCAGAGCGGGCCATTCAGGGGGCACTGGAAACCTTGATGGCGAATCGCACGACCCTGGTCATCGCCCATCGACTCTCCACCATCGAGAATGCCGACCTGATTCTGGTGATGAAACGGGGTGAAGTAGCTGAGCGCGGTACCCACGCGGAATTACTGGCACAACAGGGCCTTTATGCCGAGCTGCACCGGTTGCAATTTAACGAAACCCCCGTTGCGGTCTAAGGTTGCGGTGACGGGCGTCTCTTCAACATTCAGGCGTAGGCTCGAACCCTTTCTGTTGCGGATCTGGTATGAATCCGCACAACCCTGGCAGTTTCTATTAACGCCGTTAAGTTTGCTGTTCGGGGTCCTGCTCAGGGTGCGCAGGGTTGCCTACCGCCGTGGCTGGTTGGCGCGCGAGTCGGTTGCTGCACCGGTGGTGGTGGTCGGTAACATCAGTGTTGGCGGCAGTGGTAAAACACCCTTTGTTATCTGGCTGGTGGAGCTATTTTCTGCCCACGGTTATCGCCCGGGAATTGTTAGCCGCGGGTACGGTGGTGAGGCAACCTACTGGCCTCAGCAGGTGCGTGGCGATGCTGACCCACAGGCGGTCGGCGATGAACCCATAATGCTGGCCCTGCGCTGTCAATGTCCGGTGGTGGTCGATCCGGTGCGCGCACGAGGCGCCCAGGCCCTTATTGAATCTGCCGGCTGCGATCTGATTATTACCGATGACGGGTTACAGCATTACGGGCTGAAGCGTGACCTGGAGATTGGGCTGATTGACGGGCGACGACGGTTTGGCAATGGCTGGTTGCTGCCGGCCGGGCCACTGCGTGAACCCGTTTCGCGGCTCAAAGAATGTGATTTCCTGGTTGCGAAGGGCAGGGCCCAGGGCCGTGAATACCCGATGAAATTTGTCGATTACACCCTGGTGCCGGTTGCGGGAGATCGATCACCGGAAGAGCCCCGCCTGTTCGCCGGAAGTCAGGTTCACGCAGTGACCGCCATTGCTGATCCGGAAAGTTTTTTTGCCTCTCTGCGCCGACTGGGCATGGATGTGATTGAACATGCTTATCCGGATCATTTTCAGTTTGGCGGCCAGCAGATTAGCTTTGGCGATGACCTGCCGGTGATCATGACGGAAAAGGATGCGGTTAAATGCCGGAGTTTTGCCGGCGCGAACGATTGGTTTCTGCGCTTTTCCATTGAGGTTGGCGATAAGCTTGACCAGAAACTGATCAATATTCTCGAGGGTCGAAAAAGTGGTTGATACAACTTTGCTTGAAATTCTTGCCTGCCCACTTTGTAAGGGGCGGCTGCATTACGATAAAGCGGCCCAGGAACTGATATGTCCGGTAGACCGACTGGCTTATCCGATCCGCGACGATATCCCGGTGATGCTGGCCGACGAGGCCCGGCCACTGGGGGCGCAAGAGGAGATCGACCGCTGAATTTCACCGTCGTTATCCCGGTTCGGTTCGGCTCTACCCGGCTGCCCGGAAAGCCGCTGGAAGACATTGGTGGCAAACCGATGTTTCAGTGGGTCTGGGAGCAGGCGCGGGCGAGCGGCGCTCAACGGGTGGTGCTGGCCACCGATGACTCGCGGATAGAGCAGGCGGCAACGCGATTGGGAGCAGAAGTGGTTATGACTCGCGCTGATCACCCGTCGGGTACTGATCGGCTAGCGGAGGTGGTGACCGGGCTGGCACTGGCGGACGAAGAGCTGGTTGTGAATGTTCAGGGCGATGAGCCACTGATTCCACCGGCGCTCATTCGTCAGGTAGCGGGTCTACTGGCAGACCATCCGCAGGCAGAGATGGCGACCCTGTCCGAAACCATTACCGACCCCCAGCAACTGACTGACCCTAACCTGGTGCAGGTAGTGACGGACAGCCGCGGCCGAGCCCTCTATTTTAGTCGGGCTAATATTCCCTGGCCTCGCGCCGGTTTACCCTCAGCAGCAGAGCTTGCAGAGACAGCGCAGTGGCAGCGCCACATTGGTATTTACGCTTATCGAGCCGGGTTTTTGCGCGATTTTGTCAGTTGGCCGGCGGCACCGATAGAAACGATTGAATCGCTCGAACAGCTGCGGGCCCTCTGGTATGGTGCCACTCTGATGGTGGCCAGCGCCTGTGAGCCATCGCCGATCGGTGTCGATACTGACAGGGATCTTCAGGTCGTTCGAGAGCTGGTAGAGCAGCAGCGGTAACCACCTTGAGAGTATTATCTGGGTAGTCGCCGCATCACGCTTTGAGGGATTGACAAACAAACGGAGGAGCAAAGCATGTCAGCACCACTTTCCAAACATGAAATGAAGTTGGGTACGCCCATTCCGGACATGGGTGAAGGTCCAATTTCGGTGGAGCCCTATGTCTCGCCGGAGTTTTTTCAGCAGGAAAAGCAGAAAATATTCCGTAACGCCTGGATCGAGGTGTGCCGCGACGACATGATCCCCAACCCGGGTGATTACCAGATCTGCCCGATGGAGGTTTGGGATAGTGAGCTGATTGTGGTCCGCGGCAAGGATAATCAGGTCAGGGCGTTTCACAATATCTGCCCACATCGCGGCATGAAAGTGGTGCGCCTGGATCATGACGAATCATCCAACTTTCAATGCGGCCATGCGTCGGTATTGATCTGTCCCTTCCATGGCTGGGGCTACAATCTGGACGGTAGCCTGAGACCGGTCATGGGGGAAGAGTACTTCGATAAGATTGACCGCGATCAGGTGGGACTGCTGCCGGTGACGCTGGATATCTGGAACGGCTTTGTCTTTGTCCATTACCAGAAAGAACCTCCTCAGCCATTGCGGGAGTTTCTCGGGGCGCTAGCGGACGATATGGAGGAGTACCCGTTCGATAGCTTTACCCATATCGCTCGCTACAGCGCACAGGCCAAATGTAACTGGAAAGCATCGATGGACGCCTTCCATGAGGCGTATCACGCCGCCACGTTGCATGGCGGGTCCATCCCCGAGGCCGCGCGCCTGCCGGAAGGCTCGGTGCCGACATCGGCACGGATCTATGGGCCGCATCACTCGCTTTCCATGTGGGCTTCGCCGGATTTTCGCCCGTCACCGGCCGCGGTCGCCGCGTGGAAATACGGCCAGTCCTTCTCCGCCGGGGGTGAGATGAAGTTACCCGGGGCGAATCCGGGTAACGATGACAACTGGTGGTTTGATATTAATGTTTTCTTCCCCAACTTTTTCTGTGACACCGGGCCGGGTTGGTATTTCACCTACAACTTTCGCCCCATCTCGGAGAGCGAAACTGTCTGGGTCATGGATATATTTCAGAAAAAGGCAGAAACCTGTAGCCAGCGAATTGCCCAGGAACATACCAAAGTGATGTTGCGTGACATCGTCTATGAGGATCTGAGCACACTCGAACAGACACAAACGATGCTGAGTTCGGGGCTACTCAAAACCCTGAACATTTCATCCTCGCTGGAAGTGGCGGTTCGCCATCTTCACGCGACCGCCTGTGAATGGGTTGCCGAACAGGAGCCAGCATGATGGAGCGGCAGTTACCCGAAGGTTTTGAGGCGCTTGAACGGTTCGGTCCGAAATGGTTTGCCGACACCGAGAAACAACGTCATCGGCTGCGCACCGATAGCTCACCAGACGATCTCAACGACCTTTACGAGGCGGTACTCGAAAGGTTTGATGAAATCTGTGCGGAGCTTGATCAGCATCCCCTCACCGAGCTATCGGTGGCGCATCAGAACCTGCTTAACCTGGCCTTGTCATTTATGGAGGTATCCCTGGCGGTTGAAGCGTTTAAGGGCGCCGGCAAGGTGCCTTTCGGGTTTGATACCGAGCGCTGGGAAGTCCATTTTTAGTGGGCGATTAGCGGCGGAGTTGTGGCTAGACCGGAAAGGTACTCAGTTAAGGGGCTTAGTGTCTGTTCACAGATGGCCAGATCACCGCCAGTTCGGTCATTTATAAGCTACATAAGCAGAGATACCTGATCGATGATGCCGTTCGCCCTGAGCCTGTCGAAGGGCGCCCTTCGACAGGCTCAGGGCGAACGGCTTATTAGGGATCACGAAAAAATATCCCAAAGGTGCTTAGCTAAGTGCCATTCGGGCCAGACGGTTAACCGCCAAAAATTTCTCGTTCTGCGGCCAGTTCAGACTGGAAAAACCGGAGTCGGTTTTCGATTTTAGACAGGGTAATGAAATCCAGATTGTCCTGTCGGGCCGCCTCTCTTAAGGCTTCAATGCCCTGTGCCAGGCCGCCTCCCCAGTAATGGTATTCCGCTTCCATTTGATAGGCGGTGATGATCCGGCCGCGAGCGGCAGCAATGCGTGCCTGCAATTGATAACCGATCGGGGTTTCGCTATTGCGCGCCAGGTATTCATCCACGACCACCGCTGCCCGTTCGGGTTGACCGAGGAGTAGCAGAGTCTCTCCCTGTAATAACAGCAGGGTGTCGTTTCCCGGGAACAGGGTTAACGCCTGATCAATCAAACGCAGGGCTGACGCGTGATTTTTCCGGGCCAGCTGAAGCCGTATCTCCAGCACCCGGTAGGGCATGTAATGGGGGGCCCGTTCCAGTAACCACTGGCTCTGGGTATCGGCCGAGGATAACTGGTTGCCCCGCATCAGCGCATAGGCGTAGCCATAGCGGTGAGCGGCCTCGTCATTAAACTCCCCTTCGGCGAGCGCGGTGCTGAAATCATTGATGACCTTGTCGGGCAAATTGTTGCCCAGGGTTGCTCGTACCCGAGTTGCAAAATGGAGATAGCTGAGGCTGTCCTGATAGTCGCTTCTGGGTAGCTGCTGTCTCTTATACACATCTGACGCTGCCGACGAAGAGGATAGTGGAGATCTCG
>CAJXVN010000133.1 GCA_913060775.1 uncultured Gammaproteobacteria bacterium
GATGTAGAGAGGTCTCGTGGGCTCGGAGATGTGTATAAGAGACAGATATCAACCACCCAGACATTGCCTTCGACAACCGCGGTTTCGCGCACGAATGAGTGTTCGTCGTAGGCGAATTGACGGATCAGGGTGTTTTTGTTTACCCCGGAACGGCCCAGCCACTGCGCTGCGTCTGCCAGCGGGTAGTCATCAAACGAGGTGGCAAAGTTTTCCGCCAGCCAGGGGGCAAGCAGGTCCTCGTCGAGCTGATCGATGAAGCTGTTTTTGGCATCGATGATGTAGGCGATCTGTTCAGGAGTAGCGGGGATGGAATTTTCCGCCTGCAGGGCGCCGTACATTTGCACGCGCATGGCGGCAAACATTCCTCGCCAGGCTGCCTCGCGCTGGGATACATCGAGCGAGGCTAGCGCGGACGAGAAGGTTTTAACCCGATCATTGGGAAACTGATGGCACTGGCTGCAGACGTTAATGATGTCATTTTGCAGCGGGTGGTCACCCATTTTTAGCACCCAGGCCGACGCTGGTACCTGGGCGGCAACGTTGGTGATCGGTTGCATCACAAAGTTGACGGTAACCCGATTGTCGACCACGGGTATCTGCAACGCAGCCAGTGATGACTGGGTGGGGGATGTCTGCTCAAAACCGAGTTTATCGACACTGGCCTTGATGGAATTTACGTAGACGTTATCGCCCAGGTTCGGCACCAGAAAGTGGCCATCTTTGCCGGAAAAGACCTTGGTCACCGTGGCCGCCGCACTGGCGCTGCGCACCGTGATCATCGCCCCGGCGATGGGCTGATCGTCGGGGGTAACCACCCGACCGGCCACTTCCACCGCCATGAGGGTGACCGGCATGGCGGTCAACAACCAGGCAATCATGAGTTTGCGCGTGAAAGTTGCCATTTTTTCTCCTCTCCCTAGAGATAATTAATAGTGACGACAGCCTGGTTCTAGTTAATACAGCAAAACTCCGGATCCGATCATCGCTTTAGCCTGCAACCAGTTTAAGGAGGTTACGCGGGTCGGCGATGCCCCCAGATACTCACGGAATTATGCCGCTGCACGGTCCAGGTTTCCGGGTCGAGCGTGCGGGCACCGGCACCGAATTCGACGTCAAATCCCGAGGGGGTGCTGGAGTAAAACGACAGCATGTAATCGTTGGTGTGCCGACCGAGCGTCATGGAAATGGGGATCGCTTTGTCCAGGCAAAGGTCGTAGGTGGCGCCGACTTCGTCGAGAGTGGTTGCCTCGACCATGAAATGCAGCAGCCGTTTGGGGGCGGGCGCCTGGGCAAAAGCCAGCGAGTGCTCGCGCGGGTTGCAATGCAGGAAGGCAACAAATGCCCGAAAGCCGGGCATCATCTCGAAGTCGAGATAATCACTCAGGCCCATGCCGAGCAGGTCGCGGTAAAAATGGAGGGTGGTGTCGTAATCATCCACGGCCAGCACGATATGCCCCATGCCCTGAAGCCCGGCATTAAATCCGGAAATACCCCGGGGTGAGTTAAAAGGCACCTCCGGCCGAACGACTGGGCCGTAATAGATCTCCGAAGCAATGCCGTTGGGCTCAACAAACTGTGCGAGACCACTCACCTGCTTGGCGTTGCACTCTTCTTCGCTACCTCGATGCACGGCGACGCCGCCCGCTTCAAGCCGCTGGATCACGTTTTCCATCACCTGATCGTTGAGCACTTCCCAACCGATCAGACAGATATCGTCCTTCTCATCCGGCACGGTGATCACCCGGTGATGGTTCTCGTCCATGCGGTAGTAACGTGTCCCCTGGCCGTTATCACCGTTACTTTGTAGCCCCAGTATCTGAGTAAGGTAATCATCCCAGGCATCCTGGTCACTGACTCCAAACCCGATATAGCCCAACTGACATACTGAATTGTGATGGTTAAACGCCACGTTTTTCTCCTCCATAGGTCGATAATTGATTCTAGTTTAGTCTTTCGATTGAGCGTATTTTTTGTCGCCACCTGCAAAGGGTCTTGATTGGGGGCGCTCTCATAACCTAATTCTGACCGTTTGCGAGTAACTTATCCGCACCCTCCAGGAATACTCCAGACCCATTGGTTTCATCTTCCGCAGAATATTGAGCTGCAAACGCCTGCGCCTGGTCCGTAAAGCACGGTTCACCTAATAACCTCAACGCCATGGCGGTGGCCTGATCAGCATGATTAGCCGGACAGGTTAATCCGGCCCCAAGCTCCGCTGCCTGCCGGGCGTGCACGGCCTGTTCCAACGTTGCGGGGATCGACAACACCGGTTTACCCGCAAGTAACAGGTCGCTGAGCACACCGTGCCCGTGACAGACACCCAAATCACACTGCGCTGCCGCTTTTCGCATATTGAGGGGATCATTACTAATGTGTAGATTGGCGGGCAAATTTCCAAAATGCTCCCGTTTTAAACCCGACAGATAAGCAATGACCGAACAGCCCGTGCGCCCCAGTGCGGTTAAAACTTTTGCGACCTCAGAGCCCTGAGCCAGATAAACAAAAATCCTGCCCTCGCCCTGCACGGGCCACTCCGGGTCTACTCCGGCAACATTACCTTGTAAATAGCCATAGATTTCGGTCGTGCGGTGTGGCGCATAGGGATCGAGTTCTCGGAATGTTTGCAACCAGTGCGCTTGCGCCTGGTAAAGCTCAGCCACATCAGCCATTTTCGCCGCACCGAAATATTCATTCACCTGATTCATGGATGTAAGCAACAGCGCTCGGGCCTCAACGGCGGTGGCAGCCTGGGCTTCCGCGTCCGGACCATCGCTTAAACGCAAACTAGCGAATGGCCATTGGGCAGGTGGCACGGTAAAACCGCTGCCAATGACTATTTTTTTAAATCCCAGCCCACGGGCTGCCAGCAGGGCCGTCGGACTGTGATCAAACAGAACCAGATCGGGATGAATGTCGTCGAAGAGTCCGCGCCATGCCAGGCAATGGGCCGTCAACGCTGGCACCTTGTGGAAACCAACATTCACTAATATCTGTTCAAAATGAGAGACCTGGGGATAATGCACCAGCGCACCCTGCTGAAACGGAGCCTGTCGCAGATGAACGGGCACCCCGTTATAAATCTCATGAACGCGGGACAGGTTTCGCACTGCCAGGGTTATCCGGTGCCCCTGGGCGAGCCAGTGGTCTATCCAGGGCCGCCACCGGCCCAGGTGCCCGACACCGCCGCCAAGTTCCCAGGTGATCAAAATATTTGCCAACCGTCACTGCCTATGGAATGGGTTATCAATACCAAAGAATTTAGCCGACATTAGCACTGATCACCATCCAGTAAAGCGCCATAGCCAAGCTGCTGGCGCCAACCTGGGTTAGCGATGCCAGACAAACAGACTTCCAAAATGACAAAGTGCCCCCCTCCCAGAGCACTATATAATTCTGCTCTCCTTTGATCGGTGCTCTACCCATTCTCCGGACAATGACCACTTCCCTATCCCCCAACCATGGCGCGAACAATGACCTGCTTTTATTCAAACGCCTTCTGCCGGTTACCTGCCGGGTTAATGCTTCTCGGCTTAATCACCGCCCTGAGCGGTTGCTCTGATCAGCCGACTGAGACCGCGGACAGCACCGCAGACGCCGGCCAGCCCGGCCAGCAATTCGAATGGAAGATGGTCACCACCTGGCCGAAAAACTTCCCCGGGCTGGGTACTAGCGCCAATGATCTTGCCGCAGCGATCGAAGCCATGAGCGGCGGTCGCCTGAAGGTTAAAGTTTATGGAGCCGGTGAACTGGTGGGGCCCTTCGAATCTTTCGATGCCGTCTCTCGGGGTACCGCTCAGATGGGACATAGCGGCGCCTATTACTGGAAAGGCAAGGTCGAGGCGGCGCAGTTTTTTTCCTCGGTTCCGTTTGGTCTCACGGCTCAGGAGATGAACGGCTGGCTCTATTTTGGCGGTGGCCTGGAACTCTGGCGCGAACTTTACGAACCGTTTGGCATCATCCCTTTCCCCGCAGGTAATACTGGCACCCAGATGGGTGGCTGGTTTAACAAACCGATTGATTCGATTGCCGACCTGAAAGGCTTGAAGATTCGCATGCCCGGCCTGGGCGGCGAGGTCCTCACTCGTGCCGGGGCAACCACGGTTAATCTGCCGGGGGGCGAGATATTCACTGCCCTGCAATCCGGGGCGATTGACGCCACCGAATGGGTCGGCCCATATAACGACCTGGCTTTTGGTCTGCACAAGGCAGCCCGTTACTACTACTACCCCGGCTGGCATGAGCCTGGCTCCACCATAGAGCTGCTGGTTAACCAGGAGGCCTACAACGCCCTGCCGGCAGACCTGCAGGAAATCATTGCTCAGGCCACCACCCAGGCTAATCTGCGCATGCTGTCAGAATTCACCGCCCGCAATAGCGCTGCGCTGGCGACACTGATCGATGACCATGACGTGGAACTGCGGGCCTTCCCCCCCGCGGTGCTAGAAGAGTTGCAAAAACAGACGCAAGTGGTCTTTGATGAGCTGGCCGACCGCGATCCAAAAGCTGCCAAAGTCTATCGTTCCTTCAGCCAGTATCGCCGTCAGGTGATGGAGTGGCACGCCATTTCGGAACAGGCCATTCTGGCGACGCGACCCCTGCCTGAATCAAATTCCGGCCCGGCCCGCTCACCAAACGAGTAAGGAAACCGCTGATGAAAATGAAGCCCCTGCTTGGCGGTCTGCTCGCCCTCCTGGCCACTGCCACGGTCCAGGCGGCGGAATTCAACTGGAAATACGCCACTATCGTGCCGCCGAACTTCCCGGTATTTGGCACCGGCGCTAATCGCCTGGCTAAAGCGATTGAAACCATGAGCCAGGGCCGCATTTCGGTCCACGTCTATGGCGCTGGTGAACTGGTATCCGCGTTCGAGGTGTTCGACGCGGTTTCCCGCGGCACGGTGGAGATGGGCCAGGGCGCACCCTACTTCTGGAAAGGCAAGGTCCCTGCCGCGCAACTGCTGGCGACCACCCCTTTTGGCATGACCGCCGAAGAGATGAACGGCTGGTTTCTCTACGGCGGCGGCATGGAGCTCTATCGCGAGGCCTACGCGCCCTTTGACATAGTGCCGGTGCTCGGCGGCAATACCGGACCCCAGATGGGCGGCTGGTTTAACAAAGAGATCAACACCCTGAAGGATTTGCAGGGCTTAAAAATTCGCGTGCCGGGATTGGGCGGCGAAGTGTATAGCCGCGCCGGGGCCACCACCCTTAACCTGCCAGGGTCAGAGATATTCCCGGCCCTGCAGGCCGGCACCATCGATGCCACCGACTGGATTGCCCCGTTTAACGACCTCGCATTTGGCCTGCACAAGGCCGCCCGCTACTACTACTGGCCCGGCTGGCACGAGCCCGGCGGCACCGTTGAGGTACTGTATAGCAAACAGGCATTAGAGGCCCTGCCGGATGATCTGCGGGAAATTGTTATCCGTGCGGGCGAAGCCTCCGGCCATGAAATGCTGGCCGAATTTACCGCTAACAACCACCGCGCCCTGCAGACCCTGCTGGCCGATGAGAAGGTCGAACTTCGCCGATTCCCCGATCCCGTGATTGAACGATTTCGGCAAATTACGGCGGAGGTTATCGACGAACTGGTTGAGACTGATCCATTAGCCGCGCGGATTTACCAGTCACAGAAACAATTTTTAGCCCAGGTCTCGGCCTGGCAACGGATCTCCGCGCAAGCCTTGATGGATGCCCGTACCGCACCAGCCAGGGACGCAGCGCCGAATCAATCGGTGGACGACTGATTTAATCGCAGTGTCATCAGGTCAGCCTCCAGGGCGGCCAGTAGTACTGAACTACGCCGGTGGCGCTGGTAATCGCTCACTGTCGGCAGATGGCCCGCGAGCAGCCGATAATCGTGCAGTAACCGCGACAGCAACTGCTGCTGGGTTTGGCTAAGCCGCCAGTGATCCAGAAACGGCTGCATATCGGCTGCATCGGCGACCGCCAGTGAGGTCTCGGCTAACGGCGCCTGCAACCGATCCATCAACTGCTCTAACGGCGCCAGCAGACCGCCCACCAGCTCACCGATTACCGCCTTGTTTAGTAACGAGGAAGGGCTATCACGGTTATCGGAAACGACCTTTAAACATTGCACCAGTTCACCGGTTGCGAATCGGCAGGCGGTTGGATAAAACCCGCTACTCTCCATGTCCACCGCCCCCTGCGCCGGATATTCCAACGCGGGCGTTGCCACCGTGATCAGCTCGCTGGTGGTCAAATCGGCGGTCAACACCTGGGGGGGATACCACCTCAACCCGGAGTGCTGGTCGGTGATCTTGCTCGCGATCAGCGGCGTGCCGATTGGCAGGTGAGCATGACCGGCAATGCCGACATTAACCCAGGCAGCGGAGGTGGCCGCAGGGTCCAGGCCTAACAACATGACGCCACCGGCCATGGCCACTGGGCCGACACCGGTGACCACCAGATTGATTTGCGGATTACCGTAGCGGTGAAATCCGGCCACCGGCGGGCGGCCATTCAGACCAAAATGGTTGATGATGGGCCGGGCCTCAGCCTGGATAGCCACCAGTAAGTTGATCATTGCGGCAGCTCCAATTTAGCGACCGAGGAAAGTTTGGCCAGAGTTTGTTGTAACTGGCTCACCTCTTCATGGCGTCCTCGTTTACTTGCTCCTGCTGAGTAAACCCGGGTTTTTTCAGTCAATATGGCGAGTGCTGCACGGTATTGGTCAGCTCTGAGAGACCCGCTTCCGAGCAGCCGCTGCAGTGCCCGGATACGAAACCGATCCATGCCCCAGAAAGCCCTGGAAAGCTGGTCAGCATGGCCACCGTATTTTTTGATCTGCGGCTCATTTACCAGCGCGACGGGATAGCGGGCGGCGATTCTCAGCCAGAGGTCGTAATCCTCACAGGCCGGTAATTGCTCATCAAACAGGCCTACCTTCGCCCAGACATCGCGATGGATCAAAATGGAGGACGGCGACATGGCGCACAGCGGCAAACACTCGGCAAATATATCGCCCTCGGGTTTGGCGTGACGTTTGCCGGCGTTGACCCGGCGGCCGTTCCGAATCCAGATCTCTTCGCAGTGACATATTTTTATTTCCGGGCTCTCCCGCAGGCGCTGAAACTGACTCTCTAGCTTCCCCGGCAGCCACTCGTCGTCGTCATCCAGCAGCGCGATCCAGGGTTGGCTGGCCTCCCGTATCCCCACATTACGGGCACTGCTGACCCCGCGATTGGGCTGCCAAAGGTAATCCACCTGAGGATAAGCCCCTTTTAGCCACTGACCGGTGTCATCGGTGGAGCCGTCGTCCACCACGATGATCTGGGAGGCTGGCAAGGTTTGGGCGTAGACTGAGGCCAGCGCCCGCGCCAACGATTCGCGACGGTTATAAGTCGGGATTACCACCGTAACCCCGGTATCAATAGCGCTGCTGACCGTCATCGCAATTGAATCTGCAATCGATCACCGACGGAGAGCCGCGCCGGCTCGGTGCCCACCACTTCCGGCACCAGGTTGATACCAAACAACACTTCTCCGGCACTGTCGGTGCGAAATTCCGACAGGGTGGTCAGGGGCTCGCGGCCAGGCTGTTTTTCGCCGCTCTGTTGATCAACGGTGGTGACCATGCAGCGACCGCAGGGTTTGGCATTCACCAGCCTTATTCCGTTAATGCTGAGACTGGCCCAGCCATCTTCAGCAAAAGGGGTTAGGGCCTCATCGCCCTCCACCACCAGATTTGGCCGGAAGCGGTTCATCGATACCGCATCGATGCCCTTTTTCATTAACCGTTGATTTAATTCATGTAAAGAGGCGGTGGAGGTGAGCAACAGCGGGTAGCCATCGGCAAAGCCCACCTGCTGTGTGGCGAAACCCTGAACCCCCCGACGGGACGACACCGGCAGGTAGACGAGTCGGCAACTCCGGCCCAGATAAGTCGATAACCAGTCATTCACGTCTTCGTCGGCCGATTGCGCGGCGCAACTGTCCTGCCACTGTCTCTTATACACATCTGACGCTGCCGACGAAGAGGATA
>CAJXVN010000134.1 GCA_913060775.1 uncultured Gammaproteobacteria bacterium
TCCTTCTGTTTTTCCAGCAGCTTCCGCTTGCGACTAATATCACCGCCGTAACACTTGGCCGTCACGTTCTTGCGCATCGCCTTAACGGTCTCTCGAGCCACAATTTTTGCGCCCACGCTGGCCTGAATTGGCACTTCAAACATTTGCCGGGGGATCAACTCTTTCATCTTCGCCACCAGTTCACGGCCACGCTGGGCCGACTGATCCCGATGAACAATCACCGACAGTGAATCGACCGGCTCCTTGTTCACCAGCATATCCAGGCGCACCAGAGAAGCCGCCTGAAAGCGGCTAAAGCTATAGTCAAAAGAAGCATACCCGCGACTGACCGATTTCATTCGGTCAAAAAAATCCGTCACCACCTCACTCATGGGCACCTCATAGGTGAGAGTCACCTGGCCACCGAGGTACTGCATGTTTTTCTGCACCCCGCGTTTCTCCTCACACAAGCCAAGCACTCCGCCGAGATGCTGCTGGGGTACAAAAATATTCAGGCTCAGAATCGGTTCACGAATCTCTTCGATGCGGGACACTTCTGGCAGGTTAGCCGGATTGTCTATCTCCACGATTTCACCGCTACGGGTCAGCACCTGGTATTTCACCGTGGGGGCGGTGGTAATAAGCTCCAGACCGTACTCTCGTTCCAGCCGCTCCTGGACGATTTCCATGTGCAGCATGCCCAGAAAACCACACCGAAAGCCAAACCCTAACGCCTGCGAATTCTCAGGCTCAAACTCCAGTGCCGCATCGTTCAGACAGAGCTTGCCGAGGGCTTCGCGCAACCCTTCGTAGTCTTTAGAATCAACCGGAAAAAGCCCGGCGAACACCTGTGGTTTAACTTTTTGAAATCCAGGCAATCCCTCCGCTGCTGGATTATCCAGTGCGGTGATGGTGTCACCAACTGGGGCCGCATCAATTTCCTTTATGCCCGCTACCAGCACGCCAACCTCGCCAGCTTTCAGCGAATCGATAACCCGTTCATGCGGCGTGTGAATTGCCAGTTTTTCAACCTGAAAACTGCGCCCACTCGACATCACCTGAATGCGTTGATTCTTTTTAACCTGACCCTGGACAATCCGCACCAGCGACACCACACCCAGATAATTGTCATACCAGGAGTCGATAATTAACGCCTGTAACGGCGCCGAGGCATCGCCCTGAGGCGCGGGGATGGTTTCCACCAGCCGGTTTAACAGATCAACGACCCCCTCACCTGTCTTGGCGCTCACGCCCGGGGCATCATCTGCCGGGATACCGATTATTTCTTCAATTTCATTGATAACCCGTTCAGGATCGGCGGTCGGCAAATCAATTTTGTTGAGCACCGGTAACACTTCCAGGCCCTGCTCTACCGCCGTATAGCAGTTGGCCACACTTTGTGCCTCGACTCCCTGAGCAGCATCCACCACCAGTAGCGCGCCTTCACAGGCTGCAAGGGAGCGAGAAACCTCGTAGGCAAAATCGACATGGCCCGGTGTATCGATAAAATTTAGTAGATAAGTCTGTCCATCGGCGGCGGTAAAATTCAGCGAGACTGCCTGCGCCTTGATGGTAATTCCCCGCTCCTGCTCTAGCTCCATCGAATCGAGCACCTGGCTGCTCATTTCCCGTGCAGTCAGTCCCGCGCATATTTCGATAAATCGATCAGCAAGGGTCGATTTGCCGTGATCGATGTGGGCAATAATCGAGAAATTACGAATCTGTTCTCTGTTAACCATGAACTCTGTAGTCGGCGGGCCAACGAGTCGGCCGGTAATTTAAAGAGAGCCGCGTATTTTAAACGCTTGGCCACCTAAAAGGGGTGTTACCCGCCCTTTTAGGTGGCTCGCTAAAACCAGCCCACCGCCACTACAGAAATCAACGAATCCCCCTGAACTAAGGGACCCTGATGGCTAAAAACACGGGGCCCTGTCGCCGCTGAACCAGAACCGGCACGACAGTATCGGCTTTCAGGTCGCGTACCAGCTGATGAAACTTTTTGAGATTTTCAGTCGACTGATTATCAATACTGACGATCACATCACCACGACGCAGACCGGCTTCGGCTGCTGCACCCGGGGCCACCTGTTTCACCAGCACACCGCCTTCTTCGATTTCCATTGCATCGCGTTGGTTTTCACTTAGCTCGACAACTACCAGGCCCAGACGGTCATCATTTTTTAGCCGGGTCTTTACCTGGGCAGCGTCCCCGCCTTCTTCGGGTAACTCCTCAATGGTAACTTTCACCGATTTCTCCTTACCCTCTCGGAGCACCCGTAACCGCGCTTTATGGCCAACATCGGCAGCACCTACCAGGGGGGGCAAATCAGCTGAATAGGTGATCATTTCGTCGTCATAACTGACGACGATATCGCCAACCTTAAGGCCCGCTTTTTCAGCCGGACTATCCGGAAGCACTCGGGCAACTAGCGCACCGCGAGGCTGTTCCATACCGAAAGATTCGGCCAGATTACGGGTGACATCCTGAATCAACACACCCAGCCAGCCCCGAACCACGTAGCCGTTATCCTGTAACTGGTCACTCACTTTCATTGCCACGTCAATCGGAATTGCGAAAGAGAGCCCCATAAAACCACCGGTGCCGGAATAGATTTGGGAATTCACCCCAATCACCTCACCCGCCATATTAAAAAGCGGACCGCCCGAATTACCAGGATTGATCGCCACGTCCGTTTGAATAAACGGAACATAACTATCACTCGGCAAACTTCTACCCTTCGCGCTGACGATACCGGCCGTCACCGAATGCTCAAATCCAAATGGACTGCCAATGGCGGCCACCCATTCCCCCACTCGCAGGTCACCGGGATTGCCAATTTTTAATGGTTTCAGTTTCTCTGCGTCGATCTTCAGTACTGCGATATCACTGCGAGCATCGGAACCAACCAGTTCAGCAACATACTCTCGCCGATCACCGAGCCGCACAATAATTTCATCGGCTCCATCAACAACGTGATGATTAGTCAGCAGGTAGCCATCTGCCGAGATAATAAAACCCGAACCCAGCGACTTCGCCGGTGCAATCGAACCATCATGGCCCCCCGGCGCACCCGGGCCACCAAAAAAATGTCTAAAAAAGTCATCAAACGGTGATCCCTGCGGGGTTTGCGGCATGCCCCGACTCATCGGTGGTCGTCGTTTACGCTGCTGTTTGGTGCTTATATTAACCACGGAGGGACCGGCACTTTCTGCCAGCGCAGCAAAATCAGGCAGCTCACCCGCCTGGACCAGGCCCGCACTGGTAACTCCCGTTAGAAACGCCAATATAAAACCGATTTTTTTTACAGCAGCCAAAATGTCATCCTCTATTTTTCGCGTAAATAATAGTAAAGCGGGTGCTTCAGTGGTCGGGGTAACCGACGATTAGCCAGAAAGCCTTTCCTGCTGAACACCGCGAAATACCCTGGCCGCTGTTAGCGACACCAGCAACCCGCGCATACTCACCAGCCAAACGCCTGCGGCCAGCACCGCCGCCGCTATTGCGCCTGGCTCTGAATACCAGTAGTGGCCTACGCCAGCCGCCAGAATTAGCCAGACCAAAGGGAAAAAATAAGCCAGCGCAGAGATCCAGACGAACCGAGATTCACTAATCGTCAGCCGCAACCGGTCCCCGTCCCGTGCCTGGACGTCATTAGGTAGCCGGAGCAAGCTATTCGTCGACAGCAACTTGCCCCAGATTGCCCCGCCACACCCATTACCCTGACGGCATCGCTGGCATTGAGAGCCATCATTCTTTTTTAGCCAGAGATGCTGGTCATTGGCTTTTTGGACGCTGGCGACCACCTCAATCATGAACGCGACCAGAATGACCCGAATCGACGGGTTTAACAGACCTCAGAATCAAACTCAGGGTTTCCGTTGGCACTTCTCCCATCACCGTCACCTGGTTTTGCGAAATCCTGCCCATCATCGCGCTTACCCCGCCTTTGCTGGTACTCCGGTTTTCTGGCATAGGGTTATCCCCGATTGGTTCCACGAAGACCGAAACCGTTGCAAGCCCATCGGAAAATAGCAAATGATCAACCTCTGTCTGCTGTTCATCGGCGTGGCGGCTGACCGATTGCAGAGCAAATCCTGGCGGCACTTCCGTGACCTCCCAGCGGCTACCCGGCTGTGGCTCAGACGCTACCAATGCTCCCGACTGGGCGACTGAATAATCCGTAGGTTCAATCGGTTGATCGGGGTCAGGGTTCAAATCAATCCTGCTAAAACTAAATCGTTCAACTGCCCTTCCTTCGCGATTGAGCATCACCGCCTTGAGTAACAGACCGTGTTCACGGTCCGCCCATAACTGGAAGCCGAAACGAAAATCATCAAGCGGTTGAACGTCAATGATCTGAGCCGGTCGACCGGCAACCCGGTCAGACGCTCCCAACGACACGGTATACAGCGACTTAAGGGCCAGCAACCGCTGGGGCAAGGACGATGAAAACAGCACTTCTCGGGAACCCGGCAGTTTTCGGATACCGCCCTTTTCTCCTACCGTTACCTGTCCGCCGTGGGCAAAAATTTGCGTTGGCGGCCCATCAACTGTGGTGATACGGACGTGTTCACCTGCCTCATCCACCAGATGCAGCGCCTGCATCTGCCGCATCTGGTCACCCCGTAAAAAGACAAAATCTCCTTGATAATTAAGCGATTGAGCGGCATGACTCATGCGTTCAAGCCACCGATCAGCACTATCCGCCCTGACCACACCCGCCGCCGCGAACAGCAGCCAGAAGATTAGCGCTACTGTTTTAATCATGACTTAGTTACCTTTCCCCGTTCCGCCATGATCAACCGCTCGAATATTGGGCAGCAGACCCTGGGCTCGATATCCGGCAGACTGTTTAACGTGGCTGGCCAGGTAAGCATCCAGTTTCTGCTGGAACAGCTCGCCCGATAGCAATTCATCCTCTTCCGAGGCGTCCACCTTCGCCAGGCTGGCCGGACCCAACACCGCCTTCTCTTTCTCAGCCGGGGTTGTTTCGTTAATTGCCACCACGCCGACGTCCGGTTCCGTTTCCAGAAACTCATGCTGCTGGAATAACAGAACCGTGACTGTGGCTACGGCAGCCGCGATACCGATACCAGCCAGCTGTTGACTCCAGCCTCGCCGTGACGGACGGCTAATCGGCGCTTGCCGATGGTTAACCGGAAACAGCAGAGTTGGCTCGCCCTCAATTGCGGCGCTAACCCGGTCCGCAACATCCACTCGAACCATGCCACCATCGGCCATGTTTCGCATCCAGTCGCCCAACTCGTGATAGCGTTGCCACGCGTCGCGTGACTCCGCATCTTTTAGCAAATCATCAACGACTGATTTGCCGCTGCCTCCCTGTTCGTCGTCTACCAACGACGATACCTGCTCCAGCCTCGCTTTTTTCATTAAACGGCTTCCTCTACTTCATTGGTTGATATCAGGGGACGTAACTTCTTATCAAGACTCTGCCGAGCCCGAAAAATCCTCGATCGGACAGTGCCGATCGGACACTCCATCACTTCAGCGATTTCATCATAGGAGAAACCATCGAACTCACACATGGTCAACGCCAGACGAAGTTCCTCCGGCATCTGTTCCAGCGCCTGACGGATCACCCGATGAATTTCCTCGCTGGCCATTTCACCTTCCGGTGACTGGTCACCTTCGAGCTCAAAACCCTGTTCGGTGGCACCGGTTGTAATATCGACATCGCTGCGCGGCGGGCGCCGACCGGCAGCCACCAGATAGTTCTTCGCCGTATTGGTGGCGATACGATAAAGCCAGGTATAAAAAGCACTGTCACCACGAAAATTCGGTAACGCCCGGTAGGCTTTTATAAATGCTTCCTGGGTGACATCTTCGACTTCGCTTCGGTCAGCGATAAAACGAGAGACCAGCTTGCCAACTCGCTGCTGGTATTTGCGTACCAGCAGGTCAAAGGCACCCTTATCGCCCTGCTGGACTCGACGCACAAGTTCTACGTCAATATTTGCGGAGTTATTAGAGCGTTGGTTCGGCGCGTCAGCCAAGTCATCAATCCCACTGGTTAATCTTCGGTTCCCCTTAAAGACATCCGCCCCGAAACAAAGTTCTACCGAATGGCAGCTGAGTTAAAATTAACTGGTTTCGGTGTCTACCAGGCACCCAACAACGAACAGATAGCCCATTTAAGCATCGTCTAATTTAAAAATCATACAACTTTATAAGTTACCGGCAAATTGCCGAGGGCTAACCTCTTAATCCCTGGGTTAACCACCCCTTACCTTCAGGATCACCCACTTCCATGGTCCAGATGCAGACGGATGTATTGATTATTGGCGCCGGCGCGGCAGGACTTAGCCTGGCGCTGCGCATGGCTGACCACGCGCGGGTCATCCTGATCGGCAAAGGAGCACTGACAGAAGGCTCGTCTCGATACGCCCAGGGCGGAATCGCTGCCGTACTATCTGACACTGATTCTGTCGCCGCCCACGTCGAAGACACGATCAAAGCCGGGGACGGCCTTTGCGATGAACAGACTGTCCGGTTTGTGGTGGAACGGGGCCAGGAAAATATTCGCTGGCTAATCAATCAGGGCGTTGACTTTACTCGCCGCAGCAAACCGCAGGCCGGCGACGCCTTCACCACTTATCACCTGACCCGCGAGGGCGGGCACGGCGAACGGCGAGTCATCCACGCGGCCGACACAACGGGGCAGGCCATTGTTGAGTCGCTCGAACGTAAAGTCAGGTTACACCCGAACGTCACCCTGCTGGATTACCATATTGCACTTGACCTGATTACTACGTCTCAGGCCGATGGCACTACCACCTGTGTCGGCGCCTATATCTTTGACCGCAAACACCACCGCGTCGAAACCGTCTCGGCCCGCGCAGTCGCGCTGGCAACTGGTGGTTCAAGCAAGGTTTACCTCTACACCAGCAATCCGGATACTTCCACCGGTGATGGTATTGCGATGGCCTGGCGCGCTGGCTGCCGCGTCGGCAATATGGAATTTGTACAGTTTCACCCAACCTGCCTGTACCACCCCGACGCCGGGTCCTTCCTGATCTCGGAAGCAATGCGGGGCGAAGGCGCCAGGCTGATACTCCCCAACGGTCAGCCATTCATGGCCGCCTACGACGAACGCGGCGAACTCGCCCCCCGGGACATTGTCGCCCGCGCCATCGACAGCGAGATGAAACTGCACGGTCTGGACTATGTGCTACTGGATATTAGCCACCGACCCGCCGATTTTATTCTGCAGCACTTCCCAGCCATCGCTGCGCAATGCGAGGCATACGGCTACGACATCACCACCATGCCAATTCCGGTCGTGCCAGCCGCTCACTACTTATGCGGTGGTGTGGTCACCGACCTGAAAGGACGTACCGACATTGATTCGCTTTATGCGCTCGGTGAGTGCACCTATACGGGGTTTCACGGCGCAAACCGACTCGCCAGTAACTCACTACTGGAATGCCTGGTATTTGCCCAGGCAGCGGCGACCGAAATTACCCGTCGGTTAAAAGAACCGCCAGCGGCGGTTCCCGATATTCCTCGCTGGGATGAAAGCCGAGTAACCGATTCAGACGAGGAAGTCGTTGTCGCCCACAACTGGGACGAACTGCGCCGTTTCATGTGGGATTTCGTCGGTATCGTCCGCACGGACAAACGCCTGAAAAGGGCCGCGAGTCGCATCGCCCTGTTAAAGCAGGAAATCAATGAATACTACGGAAATTTTCGAGTCAGCAATGACCTTATTGAGCTGCGCAACCTGGTGATGGTGGCTGACATGATCGTCCGCTCAGCCATGCAACGCTCCGAAAGTCGGGGGCTTCACTATTCGCTTGACCACCCGGACAAGGATGACACTCCAACACCCACCATCCTCTCACCGGACCAACCAGCATAGCCAGCGCCGGTAAAACCCCGGTGGCCGCCTAGTCGCCACTCTGCAGCAACACTCGCAGGCGTCGAAAACTATCCACCGGCGCGGCATCTCGGGGCACAATCACAGAAAAACACTGGCCGCTGGCAGACTCGAGGGTTAACAA
>CAJXVN010000135.1 GCA_913060775.1 uncultured Gammaproteobacteria bacterium
ATGTGTATAAGAGACAGGCTCGGAGATCAGCGCTGCCAGCTGATCGGGCATTGAAAGAAACGGCGAGTGGCTGGAGTCGAGCTCATAGACGGTTTCGCACTGGCCAGCCGTGTACATTTCGCGTTGCAGCGCCGGGGTAATTGCCTGATCCTGCAAACAGACGATGCCGGTTTTGGCGACTGACCCAAAGCGCTCGGTACTGAGTTTGACGGCGGTACCGAGCGGCGCAAGGGCCTGGTCAACCAGTTTTGCCTGGGCCTGTTCGGCCAGCTGCGGATCGCAGTCGTGATAAAAAATTGCCCGCACCTGCTCGGGGTTAATCGAGATGGTCAGGGTTTCCTGGTCAACCACCTTGTTTTCGTTAAGCAGGGAATCATCGGCGCCGTTTTTGTCGATTAACGCTTCACCGTTCTGCGGTAAAAAAGCACAGAGGTAGATCAACTGCTGAATGTGTTCGGGACACTCTTCCGCCAGTTGGGAGATAACCATGCCGCCCATGCTATGGCCGATAATGATGGCCGGTTCGTCGGTGGCGGTGAGCAGATCGGCTACGCTCTGGACATAGCGCGCCAGGGACACCCGGTTGACCGGAGTGGTGTCGCTGCCGAGGCCGGGCAGGTCCTGGGCCTGCACCCGGTGACCCGCTGCTTCGAGCAGCGGGATGAGTGGTTGCCAGCACCAGGCCCCGTGCCAGGCACCGTGGACAAGAATAATTCGGCTCATGGTTTTCCTCTCTGCGACTAACTGTGTAACAGTGGTAAAAAAATAAGGAGGCGCGGGTGAAGAGTATAACCACTGCCCCGCGCGTAATTTGTACGGACCTGAGAGGAGAGCTTGATGGAGAACAGTCAGTTTTTACGTACCCCTTTTTGTGACACCGTGGGGATTGAATTGCCGATTGTGCTGGCGGGCATGGGCGGGGTGTCATGGCCCGAACTGGTAGCCGCAGTTTCAAATGCGGGGGGATTGGGGGTTTACGGCGCAGCCGGGCTGGAGCCGGACGAGATTCGTGACGGTATTCGGCAGATAAAATCCCTGACTGATAAACCCTGGGCACTGGATCTGCTGGTGCCCATCCCCGGGGTTTTTGATGCTCAGATTGATGTGATGTTCGAGGAGGAAGCGCCCATTTTTCTCAGCGCGCTGGGGATTCCCGGCTGGATTATTCCTCGCTGTAAGGAGGCCGGGATGTTAATCGGCGCCATGGTGGGGGCACCGCGCCATGCACAAAAGGCCCGCGATGCGGATATCGATTTTGTGGTGGCCCAGGGGACTGACGCGGGTGGTCATACCGGCAATATTGGTACCATGAGCCTGATACCGCAGGTGGTTCGTGCAGCGGGTGACATGCCGGTGCTGGCCGCCGGTGGAATATCCAGCGGAGCGGGGCTGGTAGCCTCCCTGGCGATGGGGGCGCAGGGGGTTGTCGTCGGCACCCGTTTTATTGCCAGTCGTGAAGCTCATGCGGCCCAGTCGTGGAAACAGCGCATTATTGATTCCGGCGCCGCCGATACCACCCTGACTAAATGCTATACCGGTAAACAGATTCGCACCCTGCGCAATCAGTACACCGATTCCTGGGTTGGGCGAGAGGCGCAGATCAAGCCATTCCCCGATCAGATGGAGGTTTCTCGTCAGGCTGACGTGCTGGACCTGCTTGGCACCTCGGATGACCCGGATCGGGGCTGCCTGCCCACCGGGCAGGCGTGTGGCCTGGTCGATGAGGTTAAACCGGCGGCAGAAATCATGGCTGACATGGTGGCCGAAGCGACTGAAATATTAGCGAGCCTGCCACGGCCAAATTAGACTGGTCAGGCGGCTCCGTTAACCCATTAGAAATTTAATTAGAGGAAAAGAAACATGGTCAAAGCTATTCGTTTTCACGAAACCGGTGAACCCGAAGTATTGCAGTATGAAGAGTTGCCGCTGGCGGCGCCGGGTGAAAAAGAAGTCGCCGTGCGTATCGATGCCATCGGACTGAACCGGGCCGAGGCCGGGTTTCGCCGGGGCAAGTATGTGGAGCAGCCGAAGTTGCCGGCGCGTATCGGTTATGAAGCGGCGGGCGAAGTGCTGGCCATTGGCAGCGCCGTAGAAGGGCTGGCGGTCGGTGATTCGGTCAGTGTATTGCCGGCATTTTCGATGAATAGCTATGGCGTTTATGCCGAGCAGGCGATTGTGCCTGCCAGCGCCATTTTAAAGCGGCCCGATGGCATGACAGCGCTGGACGGCGCATCCCTGTGGATGCCCTATTTAACCGCCTGGGGTGCTCTTTACGATATCACCGGTATTGGCGAGGGCGATGCGGTGATTATTAACGCTGCTTCCAGTAGTGTGGGTCTCGCTGCGATTTCATTGTGTAATCGCGTGGGCGCGACGGCCATTGCGGTGACCCGCGGTTCTGATAAGCGCGAAGCATTGCTGCAACACGGTGCCGACGCGGTGGTGGTCAGTAAGGAAGAGGATATCGCCGAGTCGGTCAAATCGATTACCGACGGCAAAGGTGCTCGACTGGCGTTTGATCCGGTGGCCGGTGATGGCGTGCTTAAACTGGCAGAGGCCCTGGGGCCGCAGGGTCAGATAATTATTTACGGCAATCTGAGTGGCAATGCCCATAACACGCCCTTTCCCTACGGCCAGGGCATGGCAAAAGGGCTATCCGTGCGAGCTTATCTGGTGTTTGAACTGATCCGTGACCAGGTTCGGCGAGAACGGGCAATTGCCGGAATTCTTGAAGGCTATGCCGATGGTTCGATCCGCCCGGTGACGGACAAGGTTTTTGATTTCAACGAGATGGTTGAGGCTCATCGCTACCTGGAAGGCAGCACCCAGTTCGGCAAGGTAATGGTCAAGGTCGGTTGATCTCTGCGGGCGCTTTAGAATTCCTGAAATGCGAATAACTGGATAACCGGTCGACATTCCGTTCGTACTGAGCCTGTATTTCGACAGGCTCACTACCGACGGACTAGCACTGTCTCCACGGCGTCCTTCGACCGGCTCCGGACGAACGGAAACGAGTGGTATTTCCGATGTTGAGGAGTCCTTTAGACACCCAGCTCAGCAGTGCCCGTTGCCCCCTTTAATTGGTGGCGGTCGGGTTGCGGGCGCGCACGTTTCGGTTAGCGTTTAATTGATGAAGTTGCCAACCGGTTTATTCCGGGTAATCGGTTTCAGCCAGACGCCCCAGTCCAGTTAGTATTTCGTAACCGATGGTGCCGGCGGCCTTGGCCAAGGCGTCGGCATCCACCAGTGGTCCGAGCAGATAGGCCGGATCACCTACCTCTACGGCGTCTCTGGGCAGGTGGCTAATGTCGACGCTGATTAAATCCATGGATACCCTGCCCACCACCGGTGCCAGCCATTCACCAATTTGAATGGTTGCGTTACCTCCGGCGTGGCGGGGATAGCCATCGGCGTAGCCGGCGGCGATGGTCGCCAGACGGCCGCCGGCTGCTATTTTGCCGGTGCCGCCGTAACCAACTTTGCCGGATTCGTGGACTTCACGAATCTGAATGATGGGTGCGCTGATTTCGACCACCGGCAGCATCGGATTGGTCTGTCCGGGTAACGGGTTAAGGCCGTAACAGGCGGCACCGGCTCGGCAGAGGTCAAATTTGAAGGGGTCACCGAGAAATATTCCCGACGAATTACTGAGGCTCCTGTTAATTTCCGGCGGAAGATTTTTCAGCAAGTCATTGAACAGTTTCAGCTGTTCATCGTTGGTTGCAGCGGTTGATAACTCTGAATTGATGAGATGGCTCATCACCAATACCGGGTTAAGGCGTTGCAAAAGTTGTGGATCGGCCAGCAGCCGTGTGAACTCATGGCCGGGCAGGCCAAGCCGCTGCATGCCGGTGTCGACATGGAGGGAGCAGGGGGAGGGGGTTGAGTGGTTGGCCTCGGCCCAGATCGCGATCTCTTCGCCACTATTGAGCACTGGTATCAGTTGAGCTTGCTGGAAACGTTGGGGAGGGTGATGCCCCAGGCCATTGAGCACAAAAATCGTTGGTGTGGGCAAAGCCTGCCGGAGCTGTTCTCCCTCAGCCAGAGTCGCGACAAAAAAATCATCGCATCCGGCGGCGTGAAGAGCCTGACTGACCGGCACCATGCCCAGTCCATAGCCGTTCGCTTTAACCACCGCAGCACAGCTGGCGGGATTGGCCAGATTGCGTAACTGGCGATAATTGTCAGCCAGTGAGTGGAGAAAAACCCTACGTGTGATGTCTCGCATAAAATCGCTGGGGAGAGGGGTTAATAATGGAAGTGATCGGTGATGACCGGATGGCTGTTTCAGTGTCCCAGTATAGCCGAGCAACCAGCAGTATCTGGGTCACCAGAGTCGTTGTGTCGGTCAACGAGCTATATTGACTACGTTAAGTAATAATTCTGCGATAATGATTAGCTTGAAGGGTAATAATAAGCTGCCCGCAGGGGTTTAGGCCGCGACATCGACTGCCTGAATTGACGGCGGTAATGACGGTGAGGATGATCAATGCTGGAACTAAAATTCACCAACCGCCCATACTCAACGGTGGCGCTTGATAAGCCGCGGACGACCCTCGGTTCTGATCCCGGGAACGACGTTGTCCTGCCTGAGTCTGGTATTGCTGAGTTTCAGGTAGAGTTTTTCCGGCAGGATGACCAGGTGCTTGTCGTAGACCTGATCGGGCGCTCCTGCCTGAAAAATGGCGTTCCGATTGAGGGATCAGAAGCGATACAGATGGGTGATTTGCTCAATCTGGAATCGGTCGAAATTGAAGTAATCGATCCCCTTCTGGCAACTGAAAAATTTGATGCCTCGGATCTGCGCCAAAGTGATCGGGTCGCGGAACCGGCCGATGCGGATATTTCGGGCGTACTGGCGGCTGCCAACGATGGGTCTTCCACCTGGCGTTTGAAAGGGCTTAATGAATCCGTCGCGGGCTTACGGTTTCCACTGGGCGGAAAAGTCATTGTTGGCCGTGACCCGAGTTGTGACCTGGTATTAAAAACGCCGCAGGTTTCGCGGCGCCACATTGAAATAGAGGTTCTCAATTCGCAGCTGTTTGTCCGCGACCTTGGATCAACTAACGGCTGTAAGGTAAACGACGAACCGGTGACGACGGCGATGGTACGACCGGGGGATAAACTCAGCATTGATCAGATCGACTTTCTGGTCGAAGGGCCTGACGACGATGAGGAGGCAACCGTCGCCCGGCATTTTCCTGCGGCAGTCGAAGTGCTAACCGGTCCCTACCTGTTAATTCGGTCCGGTGATCGGGCGGGGCAAAAAATTCCTCTGGTCAAGTCGCGATACACCATCGGGCGGAATTCCAGTAACGACATCATGCTTGAGGATCAGAGTGTCTCTAGCCGACATGCGTTGCTGATTAACACCGGCAGCGGCTGGAAAATCGAGGATGCGGAATCCACCAACGGCACCTCCATTAACGGCGAGGCGGTGATGGGCGGACAGCTTCGTCACTCTGATCGAATTCGCCTGGGTAGTGTCAAGCTAGCCTTTATCGTGCCGGCTGATCTCGCCGAGGAGGCGGGTACACCAGCACCCGCGGCGGGTTTTGATCCCGATGCAACGGTCAAAACAATGGCGCTTAAGCCACCTCGGGATCTGAAGAAGCTTTACTGGGCCGGCGGTGCAATATTGGTGTTACTGGTAGTGACCACCCTGTCAATGGTGAGCGACCGCTCCGAGATGCCGCGACTGGAGCCGATCAATGAGCCGCTGTCGGCCTCCCCGCTCTGGCAGCGACAGCTTCCCGACGGCCGAAGTTATCCGACGGCTCCCCTGCTGGCAGATGTCAATGGTGATCAGTTTCTCGATGTCGCCGTCGCTGACGGGGCTGGCCACCTGCTGGTGCTGGATGGTGAAGAAGGTAAAAAAATATTCGATCTGCCCTTTGCCGGACGGGTGGTGGCATCGCCCGTTGCTACTGACTTAACCGGAGATGGCATAAAAGATCTGGTTGTCGCCAGTTTCGAGGGCAGGGTTTATGCGGTTAATGGCAAAGCCCAACTGCTCTGGAAAACCGGCGCGAACAGCGGTTATGGCACCATCCAGTCGTCGCCCATCGTCGTTGATCTAGACGCCAATGGAAGCCCGGAGATTCTGGTCGCGACCAGTGCCAAAGGGGTGGTTGCTCTCAACGGAATTACCGGCCAGGAACTCTGGAACACGGCGGGTCTGGGGGTAATTGGTAGTCTGAGAACCCCGCTGGTGGCAGATATCACCGATGATGGGGTCGATGATCTGGTGGTAACGGCGGGTAACGGCGATGTCTGGGCGCTGTCACTGAGTGGTCAGCCCCCCACCCAGCAGTGGCAAAGAGAGTTGCCAGCGGGCGATTTGTCGGCGCCGACGGTGGCGGTTGGTCCAGATGGTCCGTTGGTGCTGGTTGCAGCCGAATCCGGTGGTATCTATGCCCTGTTCGGCAAAAGTGGGTTGATCTCCTGGCGCTCCGCTGACTCCACCCCTCATTTAGTCACTCCACTGGTGGTAGACCTTGCCGAGCAGCAACTGTTAGCGGTGTCGACTAGCGGTCAGGTTGCTGCCTTATCGGTTAATAATGGTGAAACTAACTGGCAACGAGAAGTTGGCGGCCGGGTAGTGGCGGCTGGCGCACTGTTTGATCTTTCCAATGATCAAATTCCAGATTTGCTGGTGACTGACCAGTCCGGCCGGTTGCTGGCTTTTGATTCGGTTGACGGCGCCTTGCTGCTGAGTACGGAAATTCAGGCTGGCACTGGAATCCTGGTCTCTCCCGTCGTTGGAGATATCAATAATGATCAGTTAGCGGAGGTAGTGGTAAGTGATCAGTCGGGTGGTATTACAGCGGTTACCCTCAATCGCACCCTGCCACGTGGTAGCGCCCCCTGGGCGCAGAGCCTGCACCGACGTTCGACTGATCAAACCCTCTTAAGTACTGCTTCCAGATAGCCATGGCCGCTTCTGTTCGCATTGCTCTGGCAATGGCGCTATTGGCGCTGGTTGCCGGGTGTCAGCAGTCTCTAAAGATTGTTGATGGCCTTAAAGCCGAAAAGAGAACCCCCCCGAGCAGAGTGGTAACCCTGTCAACCTCGCCGCAAGGGGGTGAAATAGTCATTGAACCGATCGGTCGTCGGGTAGCGGATGGCACCCGGATCGAGCTTCCCTATGGAGCCTATCGGTTAACGGCGGAGAAGACCGGGTATAGAGTCGGCACCCTGCAATTACGGCTTGATGGAGCGACTCCATCGCCAGTTGAGGTGCCACTGGGTGAAGGTTTCGCGCTAGTCACTGTGAATAGCGAACCAGCCGGTGCGTTGCTGAGTATTAACGGCAAAACAGTCGGAACCACTCCTCTGGTAACCGAGTTAAGCGACGACAGCCATCTTTTTGAGGTCGATCTTGAGGGTTTCCGGCCACGAAGGAGGCAGGTGGATGTGATCGCCGGTCAGCCAGTCGAGGTAGAGCTGGTGCTGCAACCGCTGGAGAGATTTGCTGCCATTGATATTGCTACCCAGCCTGCGGCTGCCCTGTTGCGCCTGGATGGGGAGTTAGTGGGCCATTCTCCGCTGACGCTTAGACAGATACCCCCAGGGCGTCACCATCTCTACGCTGAGTTGATCGAAAATGGTCATTCTCGACTCTCCGGGGAGATCCATCTCGATCTTAATTCCGGCGAGCAACGAGCGGTGACATTATTGCTCGAAGAACGAAAACCGCTGCTGGTCCGCCAATCAGCGATAGAACCAGCGGTTCAGGGCCCGGATTCTGCCGATGAGGATTCATTAGCAGCGCTGGCTCCGCAACCGGTAAAACCGCCAGTCATTGCCGCTGCTGCCATACCGGCGTCATCCGCCGATGAGGTTGTTTTAGCACTTCGACTGGTTGACCCACTGAGAGCGGATTTTACCCAGCGGGCGTTTGTAGAAAGCCTGTTTGCGCTGCTAAGGATTGGTGCTGTCTCTTATACACATCTCCGAGCCCACGAGACCTCTCTACATCTCG
>CAJXVN010000136.1 GCA_913060775.1 uncultured Gammaproteobacteria bacterium
ACGAGATGTAGAGAGGTCTCGTGGGCTCGGAGATGTGTATAAGAGACAGCTACTTGATCTGGTCAATGGCGGCGCAGACGTTGCCGGTGCCCATATACCGACCGGCGGTTTTGAATGGCTGGCGCCGTTTCCACGGCCCACGCAAAACGTACTCTGCCTCGGGTTGAATTACGCCAGCCATTTATCAGAGGCCGAAGATGTACTCGGGTTGCCAGTGGCTGATGCCCTGGAGGACAAAGAGAATACGCCTAAACCGCCGCTGACTATTTTTTCCAAAAGACCCAACACGGTCATTGGCCACCAGGCCGAAATTCCACTGCATAAAGGCATCACCAGTCAGATCGATTACGAAGCAGAATTAGCCTTTGTCGTTGGCCATGAAGGGGCCAACATGACGCCTGAAAATGCCGAAGATTTTCTATTCGGTTACACCATCATTAATGAGGTTAGCGCCCGCGACCTGCAGGTGCGTCACATGCAGGTATTTAAGGGAAAAAGCCTGGATGGGTATTGCCCCATTGGCCCGGTGGTCGTGCACAAATCTGCGATGCCGAAATCACCGCTGGAAGGCTTAACCCTGCGTAGCCGGGTGAATGGCGAGATCCGCCATGACACTTCTACTGCTGAACTGCTTTACGACATTCCGACCGCCATGAGTATTCTTACCCAGGGGATGACCCTGTTTCCCGGTGATGTGGTCGCCACTGGCAACCCCTGGGGCAGTGGTATCAGTTTTGATCCACCGAAATATTTAAATGCCGGCGATACGGTAGAGGTGGAAATTGAGGGGATAGGAGTGTTGAGTAATCGGGTAGCAATGAGCTGAAGCTTTGGCTCTCGTAGGAGCGACTTCAGTCGCGACCATGGGCTCCGACGAGCACTGCTGTCGCGACTGAAGTCGCTCCTACGGATACCCTGAGCGCGCAAATAAAACCAGACTAATCGTAAGGAAATTCCTGGACTGAGGAGGAGAGGATGACCAAAGACGAGTTTTATAAAGAAGCCCTGGCAGAGAGTAACGGCCCGCTGGAGGGTTATAGCGTACTCGAGGTGACGCAGGCGGTGGCCGGACCGGTAGTCGGGACCGTGCTGGCTGACCTGGGAGCCGATGTGGTTCGCTGTGAATTGCCACGGCTTGGCGATATGACTCGCTGGATTAACCCCAAAATCAATGACAATGATGATGTCAACGGAGCGGCCTGGTATCAATCGCTTAACCGAGGCAAGCAATCGGTAACCATTGATCTGCACAAGTCTGAAGGCCAGCAGCTGTTCAAAAAGCTGGCCTGCGAATTTGATGTGGTAGTCGAGAATTTCACCCCCGGCTGGATGGAAGGGCTGGGGCTCGGTTATTCAGCCATTAAAGCGATCCACCCGGCCGTGATTTATGTATCGGTAAGTGGGTTTGGTCAGTGGGGCCCGTTGAGGGACCTGCGTTGCACGGATACGGTCGCCCAGGCAATGTCAGGCATGCTTCACATGAACGGCGAGCAGGGCGGCGACCCGTTGCTTTCCACTGCCAACCTGGTTGACCACCTGACGGGCTGGCAGGGCAGTATTGGCGTAATGGCGGCACTGCTAAGTCGGGAGAAAACGGGACTCGGCCAACACGTTGATGTCGCACTGGTTGATACCGCTATTTACGCCAGCGACATGCGCGTGATGGCAGCGGACAAACTCGGCAAACAATGGCCACGCATGGGTAATACCACCGAACTGGGCGCCCCGATGAACTGTTATCGCTGTAAAGACGGGGGGTACATTGTGGTGTTTGCAATCCTCGATTCGCTCTGGCCAAAGGTCGCCGAGGTGATCGGTCGACCCGAACTGATCACCGACGAACGCTGTGACACCCTCCAGCACCGCTGTGAAAACCGGGAATTCGTCGATGGCGTGACCGCCGCCTGGGTCGCCACACAGGACCGGGACGAGGCAGCTCAAAAGTTGCAGGCTTCAGGAATAAGCGTTGGCCCGGTGCTGGATCATCAGGAAGTGGCTAACTTCGAACAATACAATGACCATGAGGCGGTGGTTGAAATTGACCACCCCCGTTATGGAACATTAAAAACCTACGGCATCGCCCCCAAATTTTCCGTCACGCGAGCGGCCATCCGTGGACCGGCACCGGATCTCGGTGAGCACAACAACGCCATACTGGGTGAGCGACTGGGAATCGGTGCTCAAAAGCTGGCAGAACTGCGGGAGGCAGGGGTTATTTAGTGGGGCCCGCCTGATTGCCCCGTCCAGGTCTTGGATAAGTAATCCCCCGACTGACTCTCAGTCAGCCAGTCGGGGGATTTATTTTCCGGTTAGTTAAATCTGTCGGTAAACGTCGGTTTTCAAATACTCAACATACTCTTCGAGCCCCTTCTTTGCACTGTATTTGGGGGTGTAATCAAACTGAGCGGCGGCTCGTTCATCATGGGGCATGGGGCCACCCTTCAGGGGTGATGGAGGCACTGTAATGTCGGCGCCCGGGATCACTTCCTTAATCACCTCGACCAGTTCCTCAAGGGTGCAGAGTTCCTGACCGGCAATATCGAAGACATAGTGTTGCAGGTTGTCATTGAGAACCGCCTGGGCGATGCCTTCACCCGCATCGCGGGCGTAAAGCATTGGCATCACTGGCGCCGAATGGGGCAGGATCTCCGTATCAACGCTCACCGAGTTGCCTTTCAAGGGTTCCTCAACCAGCGCCTGCAGACCCTGTCCAACCGCACCGGCAAACGCCTTGCCCGGTCCAAACACCTGACCCATGAGCCGCAGAATCAGCACGTCCATGCCGTAAAGTTTGCGGTAATCATTACAGAGCAGTTCTGCTCCCACTTTGGCGCTTCCATAGGGGTCGGCCGGAAAATCTAGCTCACCCGTATTATTGGCTTTAGCAAAGGTGTCGCCGACCCAGCCGGTTTTGCCGGTGCTGACGTAAGCGACCCGTTTAATCTTGTTGGCCCGTGCGCATTCGAGCACGTTAAGGGTCCCCATAATGGTCAGTTCGGCGGAGTTGTAGGGGTCTTCATAGGCGCCCGGCGTTAAAAAACTTGCAGTGTGCAAAATTCTATCCACACCGTTTTCGGCGACCGCTCGATAAAGGTCCGGAGGGGTCAGCAGGTTGCCGCGCACCAGGGTGATCTGGTCTTTGATATCTTCCAGCAACCAGGTTTTTAGTGCGATATCGAAGGCCACCACTTTTTCACCCATCTCCAGCGCCCGGCGCACTGCGAAGGATCCCACCAGCCCACAACCACCCGTAACCAGTAACGTCATTTCATCCTCTCCTGTTGTTTACCCGTTGTTAAATAATTTATTAGTCTAATTAGTCCGGCCACACCGTTGCAGGGGCTCGGTTCTTGACTCACTATATGCCGCCGTCAGGTGGAAGAAAAGCCTGTCTCTGCAAATCACCCTGGAAGCGTCGCAGGGGACGAACAGATCAATAACTAAAGTGAATAATCAGGAGGAAAGCATGGGACCGTTAGAGGGATACAAGGTAATTGAAATGGTGGGCCTGGGCCCCGGCCCGTTTTGCAGCATGATGCTGGCGGATATGGGCGCTGAAGTGATCCGGGTGGACAAAATAGGCGGCAATTTCCTGGTCAGTCGACCCAAAGACGTACTGGGTCGGGGGAGACCCTCTTTGTCGTTGAACCTGAAAGACCCTCAGGGCGTTGAAACGGTGCTTAAACTCTGTGAACAGGCCGACGCCATTGTTGAAGGGTTTCGCCCTAGCGTCATGGAACGGCTTGGGCTGGGACCCGATGAGTGCCTGGCTCGTAATCCCAAAATTATTTTTGGTCGCATGACCGGCTGGGGACAGGAAGGACCCATGGCACAGGCTGCCGGGCACGACATTAATTATATTGCGCTGGGCGGGGCGCTCCACGCCATCGGCCGCAAAGGCGAAAAACCAGTGCCACCGCTTAACCTGGTCGGTGATTTCGGTGGCGGCGGTATGTTTCTGGCTTACGGTATTGTCTGTGCCCTGCTGGAAGCTCAAAAATCCGGCAAAGGTCAGGTCGTCGATGCTGCGATGATCGACGGCACGGCCACGTTGGCGGGCATGTTTTTCAGCATGCAGCAGACGGGCATGTGGAACGATGAACGTGGCACGAACATGCTCGATACCGGGTCTCACTATTACGATACTTACGAAACCAGCGATGGAAAATGGATATCTCTGGGGTCGATGGAGCCCCAGTTTTACGCCGAAATGCTCGAAAAAACCGGCGTCGACCCGGCGTTATTCACCCCGCAGCACGATGAATCTAAATGGGACGCCTGTACTGCCGAACTCGAGCGAGTTTTTAAAACCAAAACCCGCGATGAATGGTGTGAAATCATGGAAGGCAGTGATGTCTGCTTTGCGCCGGTGTTGTCGCTGGCAGAAGCACCGTACCACCCTCACATGGTGGCCAGAGAAACCTTTATCGACGTGGATGGCATTAAACAACCGGCACCGGCGCCACGCTTCAGCCGCACGCCTGGCAAAGTAAAGCATGGGACCCATAAGCCGGGGGCCGACTCGGTCGAAGTGCTTAACAACTGGGGGTTTACGGCGGCTGAAATTGACAAGCTGAGAGCCGATGGAGTGATTCCTGCTGAGTAACGTACCGCCAGGTGAGAGCAACCCGGATAACCCTGCGGCTCGTCCCGGACGATCCGTAGGGTTATGGATTGGGTTAATACTGCTACTGGCCGGTCTGGCCGTTGGCGGCTACGGCGGTTGGCGTCTAACGAATAGTCTTTACGACGAAGCCAGCCTGGAACCGATAAAAATTATCGAACTCTCCCCCGGTCAAAGGCACCAGATCGATCAAATCCAGGTCGATGCGACCCGTCGTGTTCAACTGGCTGTACAACTTAAATTACCGGGTAGCGACGATCTGGCGCCCGCCGCCGATTACGAGTATTTATTTAGCTACCAGGTAACCACACCCGATGGCGCGCCTCTGTTCGAACAGGAGGGAGTGATTGGCGCTGGCCGGGGCGCACGAATCACCCGGTCCGCTGGAAAGCAGTCACCCAGCCATAGACTGGTGGAGCATCGACTGCAACGCATTCAGGTGCCGTTTCCAGGTCTCATCGACGTCAGTTTCGACCTGGGCCCGGGCAGTCGTGATGGCACCCAGCCGCTGACCGTCTCCTTGCTGGTGTATGACCGCGTCTCTAACGACGTGCGCGGCATAATTATCGGCGGTAGTTTGTTAGTCCTGGCCAGCCTGCTGGCACTTGTTGGCGTGATTCTGTTGCTAATACAGGCACTGGGGAGCAGGGGCCGGGCAAAGCTGCCAGCAGTAGCGGAAGGATCGGGTGATAGTGCCGAGAATTCACCCTCGGCGGAACCCGTTGCGGCTAACCTGTCCGACAACCAGATTCGAAACATTGCCATGTGGTGTCACCTGTCTGCACTGGCCGGGCTGCTGGTGCCAATGGGCAACCTGATTGGTCCGCTGGTGGTTTGGCTGACCCAAAGGGATAAATCTGCCTTTATCGACGACCAGGGCAAGGAGGCCATTAATTTTCAACTCTCCGTGATGGTTTACGCGGCGGTCTGCTTTCTGCTGATTCTCATTCTGGTGGGCTTTTTGCTGCTACTAGCACTTAGCTTTGGAGCCCTGGCGCTGGTCATTATTGCGGCGCTACAGGCAAACCAGGGTGTTGCCTATCGGTATCCGTTGATCATCCGCTTTATCCGTTAACTGCGCGCTCATTGACCGGAACCGGTATCTCGTCGGCAAAATCGATTCGCCTGACTAAAAATGTTTTAAGTTGATAGGGAAGTGAACATGAAAACAGACACGGCAGCGGGACCCGTTGCGAGAGGGGAGGGGGCTTCACTCCTTGAAAAAATAAAGGCGCTCGAACCACAAATAAAAGCCGCCGCCGATTCCATCGAATCAAACCGGTGTCTGCCCGATGAACTGATCGATAGCCTGCGGGCCACCGGACTGTTTCGGGTTAGCTGGCCACGGACACTCGGTGGCCTGGAACTCGACCCTATCTCCCAGATTGAGGCGTTGGAGGAGCTGTCTAGAATCGATGGTTCCGTCGGTTGGATCGGCACTTTTGCAGCAATCAGTGGGCTGACGGCTGCCACCCTTGATCCAGCCGCGGCGAAAGAACTGTTTCCAACCCCCGACGTTGTGTCCGCCGGTCAATATGCGCCGGTAGGGCGCGCCGAGCGGGTAGAGGGTGGTTATATTGTTAATGGCAAATGGTCATTCGGTAGTGGCTGTCGCCATGCCGGGGTGATTACGGGTGGGTGTTTCGTCACCAAAAACGGTGAACTGGTTACCGATGACGATGGCCGACCAGAGCCATTGATGATTTACGTGAAAAAAGAAGAAGCGGCGATTGAACTCGACAGCTGGCATGTCTCCGGCATGCGGGGCACCGGCAGTCACGATTACTCCCTCACGGACCACTTTGTGCCTGCCAAGCACTCCTCTGACTCCCGCTATACCGCCCGCCGGGACGAACCCCTCTATGCCTTCCCGGCGCTGTTCCTGTTCTCCCATGCCCCCATGCCGCTGGGTATCGCCAGGGCAGCACTGGATTATGTGTACGAGCTGGGTAACACCAAACGCACCCAGCCAGCGGGTCGACTACTCAAAGAAAACGGCGATGCCCACGAAGTAGTTGCCAAAGCCGAAGCATCACTCAGATCTGCCAGAGCCTGGGTGTTTGAGGTTATCGGCGATATCTGGGATTGCCAGTGCCGAGGTGAGGCACTATCCAACGAACAACGGGCCATGTTTCGCCTCTGCCTAGTGCACGTCACTCGTATGGCCAAAGAAGTGGTTTCGCAGGTATATGACGTGGCTGCATCCAGCGCGATCCAGCAAAATAGCCCGATCGATCGACTCATGAGAGACATACAGGTCGTCAGTGCCCACGTGGTGGTGCAGCCAAAAATGTACCGACCCGCCGGAAAAGTATTTTTTGGTCAAAAAGTTAAGAACGATCCGTTTTTTTGATTAGTCGATAACCGGTTGTAGGATCGGCAGTAATACCCCTGAATCGAACAATCACGGACCTCCATTGAACTCCCGTTCGTCCTGAGCTTGTCAAAAGACGCCCTTCGACAAGCTCAGGACGAACGGGGCATATGCGCCAGTTGGAGCTTCGCTCCACAGCAGTAAAGTGATTCCCAGTGTTGGAGGATTCGAAGAGCGTTACTCAGGCGCAACCGTCCCAACAGGGCTTAACTCAGTGCCTTTAACCGTTATCCTGGGTTTGCAACAAATGTAGCAAAGTGCTACGTTATTAAAAACGACGGAGTTTCAGCCATGGCTAAATCAGCATCCCCGGTACGGTTTCAGCAAGAACTCATGGAGTCGGCAGCCATTTCCGGCCAGGTCCATCACCGCAGTGCCGTCGGCCAAATCGAATATTGGGCGACCATCGGCCGTATGCTCGACGATATTCTTGAACCCGAGACCCTGCTTGCGGTCGCCGCCGGCTTTAAACGCCTGACGGTCGAAACCACCGAATCCCCGGCCATTGACCCGGACGCACTGTTTGATCAACTCGAAAAGCAACGAAATCAGCGCGGGGCAGGGCACCCAATTGCAGAAGGTGAGGTGGCCTATCAGTCATCTGCCGACCATCCCGGATTGCTGGAGCAGGTGCAGGCCAATGGGGAGCGTACCGTCGGCCAGTTTGAAAATGGTGTTTTTATCCCCCTTAAAGGTGACTAGCTCAACGCCTTTTAGTGGTGAATAACAAACAACTCTGGCTGCTGGCCGGTGGCAACGGCGCCGGCAAATCCACCTTTTACGCCAGCCATCTGCAGCCCCTGGGCATTCCCTTCGTCAATGCCGACCAGATCGCCAAAAGCATTTACCCAACCAGCGCCGAACAGAACAGCTACCAGGCGGCAAAAATTGCCCAGGTGATGCGCTATCAGAG
>CAJXVN010000137.1 GCA_913060775.1 uncultured Gammaproteobacteria bacterium
TCTACACTATCCTCTTCGTCGGCAGCGTCAGATGTGTATAAGAGACAGGGTCTAAGTTGTTGAATTTATTAAATTTAATATTGATTTTGCCGCTAGTTAAGGATTGTCAAATAATTTTACACTAGGGTGGCTTGCTTTAGTTTTTACCGTGAAATCCAGTTAAGGAAAGTCTGAAAAAGGTTATGGATTGATAATCTCAGCGCCACAGTCTTTGCATAAATTTAGATAATTGCCCTCAGTTGGGTTGTTCTGGCCCGACATGCTTCTTCAATCCTTTGCCTAGTGGTCATCGGATTCATTGGCTTAGACTCGACTAAAAATTGTTGTCTGACCGAGATGGATTCGTCAGAGTAAATTCGTGAACATAATCGCTGGGAACAGGGGTTTGTTGGCGTGCGCTGGCAACCCGCAACCCACTGGATATTTTTCCTTGATGGTGATTGTTCTAGCCGCGGCAGCCGGCCTGTTTTTCGAAGAGGCCAGTGAAATTCTTCTCCTGTTGGTGTTTCTGTTGCTGTTTGCGGGGGTGGCTGGTTTTGGTGGGCACTCATTTGTGATCGATAAGGAGTGAAGGATCTGGATAGTACTCCCAAAGGCACACAGGATCCCGCCACGAAGACAACGTTGAGACACCAGAGCACTACTCTTTCTGGTAGTGGTCTGAAAGCAGCGCTAGTGTGGCCAAGCTTGTTTGATAAGCAATTTAATTGTGCAGGTAAAGGTATTCACTGCGATTACCGTCAGCAGTTGGTTGGCGACGTCGTGCAGATAGCAGATCGGATTTGTGGGCAGCTTTGGCAGGAGGGCAGTGCCGGTTCAATAACTTTAGCCGCCGTTAAAACCCGTGTTGCTGGACTCAATCCCGCTCATTTCGCCGGCTACGCGGACTGGCGTCTATTTACTGTCGAGGAGGGGGCAGTTTCTGGTGTCGGACACTACCAGTGAATGTCACATTGACCTCGTTTTTGAGAGTGGTAGCAACTTTATCAGGACCGGAGATGTGGCTCCCAGTAACCGCGCCTGGGTAGTGTATTTTTACGATGGGCGAACGGTCAGCGAGAGCGTTGATTTCAATGCGTCGGTGCGATTGGTGCGCTCAATCTAAGACTGCTCTACCAGACCGGATGCGCGGCCCCGCCAAACACTGTGCCGCCGTACACCGACATGGCATCTTCATATAAGTGACTGGCGTGGGCACCGATGGTCATCAGATCGCGGGTGAACATCTCCACGGGGTCACCTTTGAATAGCGCCATGGCTCCAAGGGCCTGGCTCGCCTCTGTCGCGATGGCAACGCCGCCTCGGGCCATCTGCCCGCGCAGGGCGTACATCAGCGCTTTCTCTTCGTCGGTATTGGTGGTCTGGTTGTTCTCAAGCCAGCCTTCAAGGATGCTGTTGTAGCGGTCCGCCAGACCTTCCATTTCAATCAATTGCATTTGTAAGCGAGCCATCACCGCGGGCATCGGCCCACTGGTGGCCGCACTGGTGCCGCCGGTAAATACCCGGGTGCGAGTGGCAGTACGCTCCTTGAATTCGCTCACCATCCGCTCCGCACCGCCCAGGGATACGGCCGTAAATGCGCTGGCGAAAAAGGGTAGAAAGGGCATGCGATACATGGGTTCGCTGGCGTCAAACTCGCCACCCATGGGTGCGCCGCTGCCAAATACTCGGGACGCCTGCAGTACCCGATGTTGGGGCACGTAGGCACCGTTAGGTGATACGCCGTGGCTGCCGGTTCCGCGCAAACCCAGGGTATCCCAGTTATCAATGATTTCGCACTCAGCAACTGGCACCGCAAAAATGCAGTATTCCGGTGCGTCACCATCGGGCATCTGGGCGACACCGCCGAGTCCAATCCAGCCGCAGTGGCGTACACCACTGGCAAAATTCCACTGGCCGTATATCCGGTAGCCCTCGCCATCTTTCTCGACCCGGCCAACGGGTGCCAGTACGTCACCAATTAGCTCACCGCCAGACAGTAGCTCGTCTCGCCCCTCCGGTGACATGTAGCTGACCCAGACTTCGTGAATTGAAAAGAAGTAGGTGAGCCAGCCGGCCACCATGTTGTGCCGTGCGACGGTACGGATGATGTCGTAATAGGTGCGAATGTCGGTATCCAGTCCACCGTAACGTTTTGGTTTCCACAGGTCTGGAATCTGGGCGTTTTTAATGGTCTGAACCAGCCGGTCGGAGACATCGCGCCGGGTATCCGCTTCCACTGCGCCTTCTTCGGCGACCTTGCCGATAATCTCTGCCCGAGCGAGGAACTCATCCCGGTCAAACGAGGTGACCTGTTCGAAATCAATGGCTTCGTCAGCGGGGGTCGGACTCATCTAAAAACACTCCTGAATTAACGACAGCTTAAATAACTGGGCAGGAATTATGCCGTAAAAGAAGGGATGCGCGGTCCTCCCGGTTTTTCGTAAATGAGGTCGTCAGATTGTCAGGTTTGTCTTGGTAGACGGCGATGCCGATTGGGTTGCGCCTGCTAGCAGATGGGCGCGAGACCGGCGAGCAGCTGCCTTGTGTTGAGTTCAAGCTCTATTGGCTGATGTCAGTGAACAGGGTGAGAGTTAGAATTATTATTTTCCCGCCGGGCGGTCCGCCCGGCCGGTAGCTTCCCGTGTTGCTCTAACATTTACGGCAAGATTAATGCCCCAAATTCCTGGCTAGCACACCAGACGTCGCAGCGAATCCATCGAGGTTAGCCCCATCAGTTAGCTGTGTTTACTTAACACTAGTTTAAGGAAAATCTCACGGGAACCTGTAATGATAGTTCGCTGACTGACATATTGGGTGGAGGCGTAGGCAGAGGCTGGGCGCGTTCGAGCATCCGCAGGCAGGCACGGTCAAGCAGGCGGGAACCGGAAGATTTTTTCACATCAACACGGGTAACTCTGCCGTCCAGGTCTACGGTAAAGCTGAGATGGACCGTCCCGGTGATGTTTCGGCTGCGTGCCTGGCGTGGATAACGTTTATATCTCTGCATGTGTGCCATTAATTGCTGTTGCCAGCTCTGGTGGGCGGTGCCGGCTGAGCTGACAGGAGTAACAGCGTCTGTGACCGGGCTCGATAGCGGTGTTACTGACGGAGTGACTGGGGTCGGGTCGGGTTCAGGCAAAGTTTCAGTTGATAACGGCTCTGCTATGGAACGATTCTCCAGTAATTGTTCAGGTTCAGGTTCAGGTTCAGGTTCGGGTTCAGGTTCGGGTTCGGGTTCGGGTTCGGGTGGTACGTCGTTTGTTGATGAAGGAATTGGTTCTTCCATTACTGCAGCGGCTTCGCCTGACGAGCTATTCAGCGCCAGATCGATGAGGAGTGTGTTTTCTGCCCCCTCGGTAGTGAGGGGGGTACGTTGGCCTATCCAGAAGCCCACGGCGAGGTGCATCAGGAGCGTGGCAATCAGGGCGGTGATCCAGAGCAGGCGGTTAGGCATTGTCTGATTTGATGCGCGGGTAACTAGCGTTGGATGGGTGGCGCGGATTGAATCCCGACTAGCGCAACGTGTCGGTAGCCGCCTTTGCTTAGCTGGTCCAGTAATCCCATTACCTCGCCGTAATCGACCTGCTTGTCAGCACGCAGGTAGAGTCGTTGTTCCTGATCTGCCCCCGTTTGGCGTTGCAGGGTTTCCAGCAGTTGGCCGGACGATAGTTGTTGCTCGCCAACGGCGAGCGTCAGGTCGCTGCGTAGGGTGATGTAGATGGGGTCATTTGTCGGTGGTTCCGAGGGTGCGCTAGAGGTAGGCAGGTCCACGGGAAGATCGACGGTTGCCAGCGGCGCTGCAATCATAAAAATGATCAACAACACCAGCATCACATCAATAAATGGGGTGACGTTTATTTCATGGGTCTCGGGCAGGTCGTTCTCTATTGAGGATGTGGTCAAGGGCATCATGGTTGCGGCGTCTCATTGAGGTTGTTGCCGGGAGGCTGGTGTTGCTGAAGATCCAGATCGCGTGAGAGTAGTTGCAGTACCAGCGCAGACTGGTCGCCAAGCAGACCACGAAGCGCTGCAATACGCCGGCTGAAGTGGTTATATATAAGTACTGCGGGGATAGCCGCTACCAGGCCTAGCGCAGTGGCGAGCAATGCTTCGGCGATACCTGGCGCCACCACGGCAAGGTTGGTGGTCTGGCTTTGGGAAATGCCAATGAAGGCATTCATGATCCCCCACACGGTGCCAAATAACCCTATAAACGGTGCTGTTGCACCAATGGACGCGAGTGGGCCGGTGCCCAGCGCAAACTGCCGGGCTCGTTGTCCCTCCAGTCGGGTCAGGCGCGCGATCGCACGCTCCTTGATGCCGTTGATTAGCGGTGGACTGTGCAGTCCGGAGGGGCTGCTGCGGGATATCTCATCCTGCACCGTCGTCACTATCTGGTGGGCGGTGCCGGTTTGCAGTATTTCGTTTTGAGTAGCCTGTCCGAGGGTTGCCGTTTGAGCGAGTTCTCTGTTTTGTCTGACCAGGGATCTTTGTGACCGGGTGAGTTCCACCGATTTAGCAATGGCGATGGTCCAGCTCAATACCGAGGCACCGATGAGCAATAACATAACTGATTTAACCACCCAGTCTGCATCGTTGAACATCTGCATGGCAGAAAGCTCCTCCGGGAGGGAGTCGCCAGGTATGCTGATGTCAGCTGGATCGCTGGAAACAGGGGGTTCCGCGGTGTGTACTGGCGTGTCGCTGCTGGCAGATAGTGGTGCTAATTCACTGTCGTCAGTTGTGTTTGCCGAAACCAGGGTGGCCATAACAAGCAGTAGCAGGCTGCTGAGTGAGGCCAGCCAGCGGGGTGAGCTAAAAATAGATGAATTGGGTCGAAGCATTGTTGCTACTGGTTTAAGTTAGGGTAACGGGATTGATTAGCTAAAGGGGCAGCGTTAAAGCGACGTATCGCCCCGCTAACTGGTCTGGTGATTGTCGAGAACAGCCAGGTTCGCAGTTTCGCCGCGAGCAGGCCTGAAGCCGCGCAAGGCAAGCAGAATCAGCGCGAGGGACATCCCCGCAAAACTGAGATTGATTACTATCACCGCAAGGGGGAACTCCGTCCCCGAAAAGGAGAGAAGGTGGGTGGCAGGTATTGCAGCCGTGACCGCAGCTAGAATGCCAATCGTCCAGCGGCGAGAGAGCGCAGAAAATCGAATCCAGCCGAACAGCGCCGTAAGCATTATCAGGGAGCTGCAGAAAACCAGAATCGGAGATCCGCCCAGTAACGAGCCGCTGGCGGCGACGCCGAGGCTCCCCGGCACTGCGTAAACAAAACCGCTCCAGAGGGGGGCAAGCCAGGTGGCGCGGGGCGCTCGTATTAGCCAGACATTAATGCCGGTGGCACAGATCAGGGAGAGGCCGATTCCCATGACCAGGTAGATTAGTTTGGTCCAGATGCCGCCGAAGTGGCCAAAATGCAGCCGATACACAGAATAAGCAACCTGCCGTCCCCCGGGGCCGTCGGCAAGGCCCTGGTTCCCCAGGGGCGTACCGTCAGGATGGAAGCGATAAATCTCGGAAAAGACCAGTCGCTGTGGCAGCGTTGCGGCAACTTCCAGCAGTTGCTGGTCGGTGCCAATGTTCTGGATTATCAGATAAATAGGCGTGGCATCGGGTTCAATTTGAGAAAGTTGTTGCAGTGCCCGGTCATAGTTAATCGTGCCTCCGGCGTCGACGGTCTCGATGTCGGGACCGTAAATGTCGGCAATAAGCGCGTCCCGGTCGTTGTCATACCAGAGCCAGGCTCCGCTAGCGGCGAGCACCCCCACCAGGCCGAAAAAAGCACCGGTCACCCCCATCATCAGGTGAAACGGTAATCCCCAGACCGCAAGGCGGTTGTGCAGGTCGAGTTGGCGCAGGCGACTACTCCGGTGTTTGCGAAAACGGAACAGGTCCTTAATCAGCGAAGGATGAGCCAGGAAACCCGAAATGATCAGTGCGCAGAGCGCTGCCCCGAGCGATCCGGTGATGATCAGCCCGAGGGTCTCCGGCAATAACAGATGGTTATGCAGGTTGGTGACCATTTCTTGCCAGGGGGCATGGGGTTGAGCCACCAGATCGCCGCTTTGATTGACATACCACTCGGTGGAGGTGTCCGCTTCATCAAGACTGGCGAGATGGATGCGCGGTAGTGTTTCAGTTGGCAGGACGACGTAAAGGGTTTGCGGTGGTGCCTCGAGTTGTTGTAAGTGATTGTCTACCGCCTGGCTGAGTGACTGGTCGTCGTACGCCTGGTATTCAGGAATAGCCGGTTGCTCCCAGCGTTCGAAATCCTCATAGAAGACCGCCACCGAACCACTGATGCAAACCAGATAAAGTAGCGCACCCAGCGCCAGGCCAAGCGTCGAATGGCTGATCCGCATGGCCTTTACCGTGGCGGTGTTCCAAAGTCGTAATCGTTTGCTCATAGGGTAATTCCTACCAGGCCGAGCGTGCTAAAAATGCCTGCCGTGACCAACGCCCGGCGAGGCGTATTACCGCTGACCTGAATTAGCTGGACTGCCCATACAAGCGGGAGACAGAAGGTTGCGATAATCCATCGTGCGCTCGTATCAAAGGGCAACCAGCGCGCCGCCGCGAGACAGATTAACGCGCTGGCTATCAGCGCCAGCGGTCCGCCGAGTAATGAGAGCCCGACCCTGCGCCAGGTGCGTCGATGATGGGGCAGTTCAGCCTGCGCTGGTGAATGGGTTGCTGAATCAGCGCGTTCTGCACGCTGTTCGGTTTTGGCTACTTTCGCTGAAGTTTTAGTGTTCCTCAACGGGACCAGAAAAGTAAGCGCCCAGGCGAGAAGCGCCGTGCTAATCAGCCAGTAGACCGATCCAAATTCAGGGCCATAGGTTGTCCACCACAAGATCAGAGATGCGGTGAGTGCGCCTAACCCGGTCAAGGTTAGTAGCCGATCGCTTTCATCGGGTGTTGAGCCGGCGTAGAGCAGGACCATCGAAATGGCTATCGCCGTCAGGCAACCGATCAACATTATTACATCAGTGCTCAACTGAATATCCACTGGCTGATCGAGGCTAAAGTTCGATTTCCAGCGCAACTTCGGCGGTGCGTTCGGCACCAAACCAGCAGTTGTTGCTGTCGAAACAGGAGTAATAGCGTTTATCGGTTAAATTGTTGCCGGTCAGGCTAATGGAGGCGCCGTTTAGGCTTTCAAAGCGTTCGCCAAGGTCGTATCGCAGTGAAAGGTCAAACAGGGTGTAGCTCGGTAGCTCATCGCTGTTGGCCGCATCCAGTTGAGTTTCGCCCACATAACGTACGCCACTGCCAAGGGTCAGGCCTGCGAAGGGTCCATCAAAAAAGTTGTAATTGGCCCACAGGGAAGCATTCTGGTCGGCGACCCAGACCGGTGTTTTCCCCTCCAGGCCGCTGTTGTCCTCGGTGACCTCGACATCGAGCCAGGTGTAGTTAAACGCAAGCAGCAGACTCTCTGCCGCTAGCCAGCGACTCTCCAGTTCAACCCCGCGAGATCGGGTTTCCCCAGTCTGGATTTGGTCCAGGGGTCCGCCGTTTGGATCACGGGTAAGGTCGTTCTCTTTAGTGATTTCAAACGCAGCTAGGGTGAGCTGGTTGGCATTGTTGGCGGAAGTGTATTTAACGCCGACCTCCCACTGTTCGGCGTTTGCCGGCTCGAAGGTATTGCCGTTGCGGTCGCTACCGGGCATCGGCTCAAAACTCTCGGCAAAGTTGAGATAAGGAGCCCAGCCATTGCTGAAAGCATAAAGCAGGCCGAGACGGCCGGAAAACTGTTCCTGGTCGACCTTACTGCTAGCCGGCGCTCCATATTTAATCTGTCTCTTATACACATCTGACGCTGCCGACGAAGA
>CAJXVN010000138.1 GCA_913060775.1 uncultured Gammaproteobacteria bacterium
GAGAGGTCTCGTGGGCTCGGAGATGTGTATAAGAGACAGTATTTAATGCCTGTTTCCTGGGACTCGTAGTCATCGTAACGCCCGCTGGCCAGGAGTACCCAGTTCCCGACCTTGATCTGATCCTGCAAATAGAAACCGGTCTGTTCGACGTCGATGTTGAAATCCGAGCTTAACCCCGATGCGGCGAAGTTCAGGGTTGCCGGGTTAATGAGGTGGTTGTTCGGCGCGAACAGGTCGATCGACTGGGTTGCGGCATCTTCGTAGCGGACGTCTGAATCGAGATCGAGATAATCAATGCCAAGCAGTAAGTTATGCTCGAATCCGCCGAAAGCGATGGTCCGTGTCAGCTGGGTGTCGACGGTGATGCCCGTGGAAGATTCGTCCGTGAGGTAGGCACGTCTTAATAATGTGCGGTCAGCACCGGGTGCCACAGCAAAGTCACTCAGCCGACCAATGTTGTAGGTGTTCTCCTGATAAGCCTCAGCGTCCATATACCTCGCCTGGTGCAGTAGGTTCCAGCCGTTACCAAAATCGTGGTGGATTTTGTAACCGGGCATTAAGACTTCGCGCTCGTAGGTGTTCCAGTTGGCATCGCCGGCATAAAAATCGGTGCCGTATTTTCCGTAAGGAGTGTTTTTAAGACTGCCAAAAGCGGGCACGGTGTTGTAGATACCGGCAGACGGGTCATCCTGATAGTAGAGATTGAAATTAACCAGGGTGCACGTGCCGATTCGCCAGTCCAGAGAGGGTGCCAGCAGATAACGTTCATCCTCTGCGGTTATTGCCTGGCTGTCGCGTTCCCGAGCCAGTCCAACCAGGCTATAGGAGAAGGCGCTGTTGGCGAGTTGTCCACGGGACTCAAAGCTGATTTCCCGCAAGTTGTTAGTGCCGGTAGCCAGTCCTGCACGGTGATAGGGCGCCAGACTTGGGCGCTTGGCGATCAGGTTGACGAAGCCCCCCGGCGGCATGTTGCCATACAGCGATGAAGTGGGGCCTTTGAATAGCTCGACCTGTTCGATGGCAATTGCGTCGATCTGCGGTTGCAGGTTCCAGCCGTTAAACAACAATTGCAGGCCGTCATAACTGTTCTGGTAGTTGGCAAATCCACGAATGGTGAATTGATCGATGCGGCTTACCGCGCCGCCACGTAGTTCCGTGGTGACGCCGCTGCTGTAGCGTAATGCTTCATTGACCGAGTCCGCATCTCTCATCTGTAAGGTGGCCTGATCCGTAATCGACAGGCTTTGCGGGGTGAGTCGAGCGGGGAGCATGGTCTTAGTAGCCGTCGAGCGGTAGGTACGATCCATTACTTCCAGCGTTGGCAAGTTGCTGGCCGATAACATATCGTCAGCTAACAGGGGAGCCGGCTGTAACGTTGTCGTTGCCAGGAGCGCGATATAGCAGGGGATCCGTCTGGACCGATCCGCAGACGGTGTTGGTTGACGGAAGCGTTTCCGGATGGGTGATGCAGAGTTGATAGCCACAGCCTAGCCTCGTTCGTTGGAATGGGGTGAAATCTGGGATGCGTGGCTGGCGGTGGCTGGCGATGACGCGGGTAACCGTCAGTGGTGACGGTGGGTGCCGAACTCTATCGGCACGGCGCAACAAAGTCAATGATAATCATTCGCATTAAAATGACCGGCGAAAAAATTTACTGGCCAGTCCTCTAAAAGATGGTCACAAATTTGGGGTAGTTGCTATTCGTGTGCTGACGGTTGCCAGGCTTAACAGGTGAAGCCAGCATGGAAATTAACGGGGGTGCCTGGAGTCGTTGCAGTGGCTAGGCAGAAAATTTATATATGGCAGTTGAGAGGGATTAAAGTCAGACGTTGAAGACCGTCTTTGGTCATTGCCTCAAGTCCCCGAATTAATTTCGGCTGACGATAGAAAATGATAGCGGTGACTTGTCCCGTGGCTGATGGGTAGTGGAGTTCCATTTTTACCCTGGAACGGTAGCCCCGATGGTAAGTAAATTATTTCGTGAGGATTAGTTTTCCGTTCCGGGTGATCCTCAGCACATACTGATTGTTTTCGTGAATGATGATGGCGCGATCACCTCCGCTCAGTAAGGATTTCGCATTGTGCGTCGGGATAGACCCCTGACAAGTACCAGGGCCTGGAGCAGGAGCAGTAGGCGGTTGATCGTTCATTATTCGGCTCGCAAGATCGAGGGGGTGCTTTAAATACGAATGATTCTCAATAATAGTTTTGAAGGTGGTTGGGTGTCAAACATTTTGGGTGGGCTATTGCGTATGCGGAGGTAACTGGTAGTGAGAGCACCGAATCGGGTAATGAATAACTTGGGGTGCTGAAGGTTTAACCGCGCGAGCAGCGCTCGCGCTCGTCGACAAACACGCAGTTTGGTTGCAGTAAATTCCATAATGCAGGGAAGAGGTCACAAGGCTTTGCCGGGATGCGGAGCCTGCTCCGTTGATTTGGGCGATCCGTGACTCACATCCAGTTAACCAAACCGAATTGGATTTCCCTCGCGGTCAAAGGCGATAAATTTACTCAGATCACTGCCAACTTCAACGGCCTTGACCATGCTATTGAGCGGTTCTTCGGCCTGTTCGCTGGTGGGGGCCTGGCCATTGCGGCCATCCAGCCCAGCGATGATCACGATTTGCCAGTCGGCCCCCATCTGTTGCGATTCGGTTACCAGCTCATCAAAGCTGCCTAGCTCATCCAGTGTTTTATCGACCATGATCACCGGCTTTAACTGGCCACCGCGACCGGCATGGAAGCGTTCGATTTCATCCTCGGTGGCATCTTCCGGTAACACTGTTTTTAGGAAGACGAAGAGCATCCGTTGAGGTTCTGGCTGCTGGCGGGCAGCGGCCAGTAACGAGTTGTAGTCGATTATGTCGATTGCAGTATTCCTTTGGAGGGTTAAAACAGAGCCGAACGCAGACGGTACTAGCGATGGTTATATTTTTGCGTAGCGCTCATCGCTGGAGAACCAGAACTCCGGGAGCGCTTTTCCACTGTGCACTAACCATTTGCGGAATTCATTTCTGGTTACGAATTCGGTGACGAGCGTTGTTAATTTCGGTTCGACGGATTCGTTCTCTATGGCGAATAGATGTTCAAGCGCTTCCGATCGGATCATTATTGGCGGTAAACCTTGTCGCGCTGAGTAGCCAATTAGTGGACGCCCCCGAAAGGTCGTGGTCGATTGAGTCCACCTGGGATCAGCGCTTTGAAAGCGCAGATCTTCTCGCACTATTCCCCGCGCCAGTTCTCGGGTTATCACTATTTCATGTGTTAATCGCTCTCGGCTCCAGTGCATGACGATGTCGGCAAACTTGAAACTACCTATTTCGTAGTAGGGTTCAGGCACTGACAGTCTCCTGGCAATCCGGGAGAAAGAGGTTTTTGCGATCCGCCCTGAGGGTTGTCGTTGCTCTAAGCCGCGCTAGCATCTCCTCGCGCCTTTTTAATATCCATGGCGACGCTAATGATCCAGTCTTCCTGACCGGCGACTGTCTGGCGACGGCCCAGTTCCAGTAATAACTCCTTGCTGCTGACGCCGTATTCCTCGGCCACGTGTTTGGCGTGCCGTAAAAAGCTGGAATAGACCCCGGCGTAGCCCATTACCAGTGCGGCTTCGTCGATGGCAACCTGGTAGAGGCCGGAGACATGCTGCTCAGCGGCTTCGGCACAGGCAAACATATCGATGCCGGTTTCCACGTTCATTTTGTTGAGCACGGCCAGCAGTACTTCGGTCGGGGTATTACCGGCCCCCGCACCCAGGCCGCGCAGGGAGGTATCAATCTGATCAACGCCCAGTTCGATAGCAGCCAGGGAATTGGCGATGGAGACGCCTAAATTGTTGTGGGCGTGAAAGCCGACCTGGGCGGTAGTGAGCACGTTTTGCAGGGCTTTTACCTTGGTGGTGACTTCGCCGGGTAGCATTGCACCGCAGGAGTCCACCACGTAAACACAGTCGCAGCCATAGGATTCCATCTTCAGAGCTTCACTGGCGAGTATGTCGGCCGGTTGGGTGTGCGACATCATTAAAAAGCCGACCGTTTCCAGCCCGAGTTCTTTAGCGGCTTCCATGTGCTGCTGGGAGCAGTCGGCCTCGGTGCAATGGGTCACGATACGAATAATATCCAGACCCGCATCGCGGGCGGCTTTCATGTGGCGAATGTTGCCAATACCGGGGGCCAGCAGGGCGGCGAGTTTGGCGTTTTTAGCGTTTTCGCGGGCAATGGCGAAGAGCTCCATTTCGTCGACCGCCGAAAAGCCGTGCTGCATGCTAGAGCCACCGACTCGCGCGCCGTGGGAGGCTTCAATCACCGGTACGCCGGCGTTATCCAGGGCGGCAACCACGTTGGCAATGGTCTCTTTACTGAAGTTGTGACCCACCGCGTGGGAGCCGTCGCGCAGGGTTGTGTCGGTTAAGCGGGGCATTATTAGCGTCATGGGAGTACTCCGAAGTGCTTAAATAATTTACGCCTGCAGGCCAGTGGCGTAGGCGTTAGCGACCCGCCAGGCGGCGGCGGTGATGATGTCCAGATTGCCTGCGTAGGTAGGCAGGTAATCACCGGCCCCTTCGATCTGGTTAAGCAGTACCACCACCGGTTTTTTACCCCAGGGGGTGTCGCGATGGTCGATTACCGGGTCAGCGGTGAGGCGATAACCGGGCACGTATTCCTGAACCGATGCGATCATTTGCTCAACGCTGGCGGTGATGGCGGCAAGGTCGACCTCGTCGGCGGTTGGTACCAGGTAGACACTGTTGGTCATGTTAATCGGTGGTTCGGCGGGATTAACCACTGGCAGGGCGCGGCCCACTTTGACATCGCCGACTTCTTTAATGGCCATGCTGGTGGTTTCGCTAAATTCATCCAGGTTAGCCCGGGTGCCAGGGCCGACGGATTTGGAAGCGGTGGCGGTAATTAACTCCGCATACTCCACTTCCATGACCCGGCTGGCGGCGTAGATCAGCGGAATGGAGGCCTGGGCGCCGCAGGAGATTAGATTCACGTTTTTCTGTTGCAGATGCTCCGCGCCATTCACCGGTGGCACCACATAGGGACCAATAGCGGCGGGAGTTAAATCAATGGCGAACTGATTTTTCTCGGCCATGCGCGGCGCATTAGCTTTGTGGGCGCGGGCGCTGGTGGCATCAAACACAATCTGGGCGCCGGATTCGAGTACTGCTTCGATACTGTCGGCGCTGGTGGCGATGCCAGCATCGCGGGCGCGAGCCAGGCCGTCCGAGTCAGCATCAATACCGGCCACCAGGCAGAGTTCCATCTGGTTAGGGCGTTTGAGTATTTTGTACATCAGATCGGTACCGATATTGCCGGAGCCGAGAATCGCGACTTTTACTTTGCTCATGTGGGGCCTGTCAGTTAGTGAAAGACTGGTGGACTATTCTACAGCGCTGCTGCCGCTGCGTATGTGCCTTGATGGTAATCCAAATTGACGAACACCCAATATCGGCATTATATTCAACCATGTGGATGAATATAATGCCGATATTGGGATTGACCGGGCTTTCAGAGCGCTGGCCGATCCGACTAGACGGGCGATACTGTCGCAGTTGGTGGCAGCCCCGTCGCGAGTTACCGAAATTGCTGCCCCCCACGCAATTTCATTGAATGCCGTTTCCAAGCATCTACAGATACTTGAGCGTGCGGGGCTAGTGGAACGACATCGGCGTGGTCGGGAACACTGGTTCAGTTTTAATCAGCAGCCTTTGCAACGTGCTCAGAGTTGGGTCACTGAGACCCTGGAGTTCTGGAATAGCCAGCTGAATAACCTGGAAGATTATCTCCAAGCACAGGAGAAGGTTAGTGACTGAGATCGCCGGCAATCATCGGATAGAGATCACCCGGGTATTTTCGGCGCGTCCGGAAAAGGTGTTCGCCGCGTGGACCGATCCACAGGCGTTGACCAGTTGGCTCTGCCCGTTTGGTAACCGTTTGCAGGTAGAAAAACTGGATCTGCGACCGGGAGGTCGTTATGCGATGCGCATGCAGGGGGCTGATGGGCGGGATAACCTGATTACTGGTGAATACCTGGTGGTTGATCCGCCGACCTGCCTTGAATTTACCTGGTCGGTGGAGTTTTTGCGGGCGGGCGCAGACCGGTCACAGGAGCAGAAAAACAGCCGAGTGCGGATCGACCTTGCGAGCGATGGAGCGGGCACGCGCCTGACCCTCACCCATGATCGCTTTTCCACTAAATCGGCCGCGGCGGATCACCGCCATGGCTGGGAGGACTGCCTGGAAAAACTATCGGCGGTAACCGCGACGAATTCTTAACTGCCTTGAGGAGAGTAACAATGACCGATCATGCCGTGGTATCAAAAGATGAATGGTTGCAGGCCCGTCGTTCTCACCTGGAAAAAGAGAAGGAGTTCACGCGATTACGCGATGAGCTTGCCCTGCAGAGACGCCAGCTTCCCTGGGTGAAAGTGGAAAAAGATTATCAGTTCGAAACGGTTGACGGGACCAGAACCCTTGCGGATCTGTTTGGTGACTCCAGCCAGCTCATCGTTCAGCACTTTATGTTTGGCCCGGACTGGGAGGAGGGTTGTCCGATGTGCTCCTTCTGGGGCGATAACTTCAACGGCACGTCTGCCCACCTTGCCCACCGAGATATTAGTTTCGTCTCGGTTTCACGGGCGCCCCTGGCAACGTTGCAGGCATATAAAAATCGTATGGGCTGGGATTTCAACTGGGTTTCTTCGCTCGGCAATGATTTTAATTTTGACTATCACGTCTCCTTTACAGAAGACGAGATGGCCAGTGGCCGGGTTCACTACAACTATCGGGAAACTACTTTCCCAAGTAGTGAGGGTCCGGGAGTCAGTGTTTTTTGCCGCAATGAAGTGGGTGAGATTTTCCACACCTACTCCTGCTATAGCCGGGGTCTGGACACGCTGAATGGGGCCTACCACTACATTGATTTAACCCCAAAGGGGCGGGACGAAGAGTCGCTGCCCTATCCCATGGCCTGGGTGAAACGCCACGACCAGTATTAGAAAGGTAGGAGGTTGCATCCGCTGATCTGCAGCAGCGGCTTAAGCTGCGTTAGCAAGGCTCCTGAGTCGGCCTGCCAGAAACCCGGAAACCTTAATCTAGGCGTCAGTGGGTAGTCCGGCAGGCCAGCGGGGAGCCGGTGAACGAATCGATCTGTGGCGCGTTTTGCCCGGGTTAAACAGGTGGTGCCTGCTAGCCTGAAACCAGTGAAATTTTCAGTGACAGGTCCTTAATGTCGTAATCAACCTCGTTATCCAGCAGGGCCGCCACGTGGCCAAAGCTGGTTATCAGTGAATACTTCTGGCCGTGGATGATCAGGGTGTCGACCGGAAACTCGGTGGTGCGAAATTCCGGGCGGTGCTCGGTTTCCAGGTGCAATATTGCGCTGGAGGAGAGCGCCAGTGCGTCGGCCGTTTTCATGAGCCGTATGGCCCGTTCTTCCTTTTGAAAACCGACATACTTGCCCATTTTTGGCGGTCGTATCGAGCTTTCGGTCGCAGATTCGCAGGTCCAGGCAACGGCACCAAATACGCCTGGCAGGGTGCCGAAAGTTTCTAGTGAAATGGGCTCTGACATGAGTGGATTCCTTGATGGTTGCCAGCGTTGGCCAGCGGGTTAGCTCCTCTCATTAGTCATTAAGCAAATTACAGGCCAGATGAAAGCGTTGCATTTAGGGGCCGATTCGTGGGTTTCCGGGCGTTGCTGCGGAAGTAACCGAGGTGTCTTAGTGCTGTCTCTTATACACATCTCCGAGCCCACGAGACCTCTCTACATCTCG
>CAJXVN010000139.1 GCA_913060775.1 uncultured Gammaproteobacteria bacterium
GGAGATGTGTATAAGAGACAGCCTCGGTACATGGCACCCGAATATGTCTCTCGACAACTGATGACTCCGGCAGCTGACCAGTTTGCGGCCGGTATTATTCTGTTTCAGCTATTAACCGGAAAACATCCAGTAACAGCTAAAACCCTCGAACAGATTTACGCACAAATCACGGCCGCGGAGTTCCCACCTCCCTCATCAATTAGCAGCAAAATCGACCCGGCAATCGACGCCATCGTGGCACGGGCCTTGGCTGCGGACCCTTCACAGCGGTTTGACCACATTAACGACTTCAAACTGGCGCTGGAGGAATATCAGGCTGAGCTGGTGACTAACCTGACACTCAGCAAGGTCTCTTCCCGACCCGATACGCTGCGCACGCTCAGGCAGCGCCTGCGCCAACAGAAAGATTTTCCAGCGTTATCCGCCAGCATATCCAACATGAACACCCTTTTTGCCGGCAACCACCAGAATGCCCCAGCGATCGCCGCGGTCATCGCCAAAGACATCGCCCTGACCAGTAAAATCATGCGCATCGCCAATAGCGCGTATATCCCGCATGCTGGTGGGGAGATTTCTAGCCTCAGCCACGCGGTAATGATGCTCGGCTTTAGCACGGTACGTGAAATCGCCTCGTCGCTGATGCTCATCGACTTGAGCACCGGGAGCGACCAGTCCGGCGCGGTGAAGGATCAACTGATCTGCTCGCTATTCAGCGCCACCCTGGCTCGTAAAATTGCCATCCGTCAGGGCGAACGGGAGGTTGACGACTGCTACCTGGCGGGCATGTTTTACCGCCTTGGGAAACTACTGACCTGCTTCCATCTGCCGGAACTCTACGAGGCCATCAACGACCTCACCGTCAAACAGATTCCCGCTGACACGGCCGTTATCAATGTGCTCGGGTACAGCTATACCGACATCGGCCACGAAATTGCTGCCGACTGGGCGCTACCCCGTTACGTGGTGGACTCGATCCAGGCTCTCGACACCGACGCCGCCGATTCCGTAACCACTGGCACCATTTACGGTTCCCTTAGTAACGACATTACCGACCTGCTGGCGACGATTACTGCTCCTGGCGAACTGCAGTCCCAGTTAAAAACGCTCCGGGCCCGCTATGCACGGCTGATGAATATCAGCAGCGACGAAATTGAAGAGATTCTGGACGGTAGTCAGGCCGAATTTCGTAAATACTGCGCCGTTCTCAAAATCGACACCGCTGACAGCGCACTAGTCCACTGCCTTGATCACTGGGAACACTATTTTCCTGCACCAGAGGAGCCCGTTAACCGAACAGATGGCACCGCGGCAAACCCCGCTGGCTCTACCACGGCCGCCAACAAGGCCATGATGACACTCAATCGAGGGATTCAGCAGATTCAGTCCCAGCTGGAAACAGGAGAGTATGAATTCGACGATCTTATTCGAAAAATTCTCGCCACTGCCTACTACGGTGCCGGGTGCCAGCGCGTGCTGCTATGCCGCAGTCGTGACCGGAACAGGACCGTACAGGCCCGTTATGCCATTGGCAAAAAGGTCAAAACTCTGCTCAAAGAATTTCATTTCCCGTTAAATTCCAGCAGCAGCATGTTTCATCAGGCGATGACTACCGACGCCGATATCATTGTTGGCGATACAACCGCCCACACCGTCCAGAACCCCATTCCCCAGTGGTACCAGAAACTCGACCCCGCCGGTTCGTTTATGCTGTTTGCCCTGCCCATTTCCGGTCGGCCCGGCGGACTGATCTATCTCGATCACCCAGAGCCCCACTACTTCGACCGCCTTCCCGCCGAACAGCTGGCACGAATAGAAAAACTCCGTGATCTGGCAGTACAGGCCTACGATGAACGCACAACGTTAACTCGGCAAAAAACGCTGTCTCCTTCTTAATCGGTAATAAAAATTAGCTTATTTCAACGCGCTCTTGAGCACCGGCCACGCCTCAGCGCCGGACTTCGCCATCTGCTCCAGCATCGGAGCAGGCATCGCCTCTCCAATGGCCGCCTGATAACTCTGGCGCGAGAAACAGCGCTCTACCCAGTCGGTTACCGCTGGTCGATCCTTGTACAGATCGGTCCAGCCAAACTGCTTGAGGGTCTGGAAATAAGGCATCACCCCGGTATCGGCGAGCGAAAAACGCTGCCCGGCGAGCCACGGCTGGTTTGTCAGCGTCACTTCCATGTCGGCCAGAAACTGGTTATAAGTGTTCACTCCGGCAGCGGCCACGGGCGCCTTCATCCCCTGGCGATATAACTCCTGCTGGCGTCCTCGGCGCACCGGGTCCGGCACCCGAGCGAGCAACGCTTCGGCATCTTCTTCGCTCATCTGCGCCAGTACCGGCAACATAAACATCGGCCACTGCAGTGCGCCGCAGGCAGCATGAAGTGATTCATCGAGACGCTTGGTCCAGCGACGCATCTGCGCAAGCTCAAAGGGATCATCAGGGCGTAACGCCACCTCGGGGTAAAGGTCATCCAGCAGCTCGCAGATCACCGTCGACTCGGGAATCGGCTGTCCATCAATTACCAGCGTGGGCACCAGGCCCGCGGGATTGAGTTTGAGATACTCAGGCGACAGGTTCTGTTTGGCACTTAAATCAACTGGGTTCAATTGATAATCAATCGACTTTTCAGCCAGCACCAGTCTGACTTTCTGCGCGCAGGGGGAAACGGGGTGATCGTAAAGTTCAATCAATGGAGCTCTCCAATTCGTTAATCTGCAAATACTTTCTAGCCGACATCATTCCTTACTACAAGCGAAACGGTCTGGCTTTTCTTATACTCTCCCAGCATCAACGAATAAAAGCCAGAGGTCACCAGCGCCCCCATCGCTGGTCAATGACAGACCCGATTCAAGCAGGAGGAAAAATGGGCAAAAAAAAATGGAGCGAGGTGCGACCTAGCGAAGACTATCGACGCATTTTGCGTCCCGATGGCACGCTACAGGGCAAAGCACCGAAAGTCTCACGCAAGGAACTGCTGCGCTGGTATCAGGTGTTTGTCGAAACCCGTACCTTCGAAGAGATTGCCGTGCGCCTGCAACGCCGGGGGGTTCTCAGTGTTGCAGCGGTTTCCCGTGGCGAGGAAGCCGTAGGTCTGGGGGCTGCTGCTGCCATGAAAGCAGGCGACTGGTGTTTCCCGTCATACCGGCAGAACAGCACACTTTTATACTGGAATGCCCCTATTGACCGAGCCATGGCCGGGCTAATGGGTAACTCGCCGGAACATATTCGTGAGCACTTACCCATGACCGCCGACCAGCTACCGGCGGTCACCTTTATGCCCTACGCGGTTTTTCTCGGAGCCAATATTCCCTTGGCAGTGGGTTCGGCCATGGCCGACAAGCTGGCCGGTCGTGACTCCATTAGCCTGGCCTTTATTGGCGAGGGCAGCACCAGCGAAGGCGATTTTCACGATGGTCTCAGTTTTGCCGGGGTGTTTGACTCCCCATTGGTGGTGATCATTCAAAATAACCAGTGGTGTATCTCCATGCCCGCCAGCAAACAGACCGCCGCCGAAACCTTTGCCCAGAAAGCCGTGGCCCACGGCATTCCTCATGAACGTATCGACGGCAATGACGTGTTCACGGTCTACGACACGGTTAAAAAAGCGGCGGACCGAGCCCGCAAAGGTCAGGGTGCGACGGTAATTGAAGCGGTTACCTACCGAATGCTTGACCACAATACCGCCGATTCGTCAGCGGTTTACCGCACCGAAGATGAAGCCGAATACTGGCAAACGCTTGATCCTTTTGATCGCTTTGAAAAATACCTGCTAGCAGAAAAAATTATTGACCACAGCACCCGCGGAACCCTGGCGGCCGAAGCCGAAATCTGGCTACGCGAGGCCATCGACCGGGGCCGAGCAGTGCCACCGACCGAGCCACCTGCCATGTTCGAAAGCCATTTGCACGGCGAGCCGGGCTGGAGTGAACGCCATCAACGGGCGGAACTGGCCGCCGAACTGGCCGGTCAGAACCCCTTCGTGGATTACACCGGGGAGGGCCTGCAATGAGCGCCGCCATCGACAAGGGACAGACCGAAGAACTCAATCTGGTCACCGCCATTAACCAGACCCTTCGCCAGGAACTTGCTCGCGATCCCCAGGTAAGAGTGATGGGTTATGACATCGGGCCGATTGGCGGGGTGTTTCGCGCCACCGACGGGCTCTATGATGATTTTGGCGATCAGCAGGTTATCGATACGCCGCTCACCGAAAACGGCCTGATTGGCGCAGCGGTTGGCATGGCCATGCGCGGCGAACGGCCGGTGGTGGAGATGCAGTTTCTGGGGTTCATGTATAACGCCTGGGGGCAATTCATCTATAGCCTGGCCAATCTGCACCAGAAAACCGGCGGCCTGGTAAACGTACCGGTCACTATCCGCACCACCTTTGGTGGCGGCATCAAACCACTGCCGTTTCATTCCGAATCCACCGAGGCCTATTTGATGCACACCCCCGGTATTCGGGTGGTCTGTCCGAGCACGCCCTACGAGGCCAAGGGGCTACTGGCAGCCGCGATTCGCTGCGATGATCCGGTAATTTTCATGGAACATACCAAGCTCTACCGAGCGTTTCGCGAGCCAGTTCCGACGGCCGATTACACCCTGCCACTGGATAAATGCCGGTTAGTTAAACCGGGTAAGGAGCTGACCCTGATCGCCTGGGGCAACATGGTCCACGTGAGCCAGCAGGCGGTGGATGAACTGGATTACGACGTGGAAATTATCGATCTGCGCGCGATTGCGCCCATCGATGTCGAACCACTACTCGATTCGGTGAAAAAGACCGGTCGCTGCCTGATTGTCCACGAGGCCCGACGCACCGCCGGTCCCGGCGCCGAGCTATCCGCACTGATCAGTGAATACGCCATGGAGTGGCTCAAAGCCCCTATCAAGCGGGTCACCGCTTTTGACGTATTCTTTCCCGACAATCAGGTTGAGGATGTCTATCTGCCGGGGCCTGACAGAGTGAAAGCCGGTATCGAAGCGGTCATGAACTACCAGTTCTGACCCGTAACACTGAACAACGAAAGGAACCCGCTCATGAGTTACGAATTCCGACTACCGGACGTCGGTGAAGGTATCACCGAATCAGAGCTACTGCAGTGGCATGTAAAGGAAGGCGACGCCGTCAAAGAAGACGACCTGCTGTGCGAAATTGAGACGGATAAAGCAGTGGTGGAGATACCGGTCCCCTGTACCGGCACGCTTACTCGCCTGCATGCTGCCAACGGTACCACCGTGAATGTTGGCACGGTAATCGCCAGTTTTGACACGGATTCCCCGGCCAATAAAAGCGCCGAACCGGCGAACAACCCCGCCCAGCCAGTGGCTGCCGCTACCCCCTCCACTATCTCAACCAGCTCAACGGGCAGCGCGGTTAGTGGATCGGTTCGTGCGGCGCCCAGCACCCGTCGATACGCCCGCGAGCAGGATGTCGACCTGACTGGCATTCAGGGCAGTGGTCCCAAAGGCCGCATTCTGCGCAGCGACATTGACCAGCAGAACCAGCGCTCGTCCACCGACGCTGGGGTGCATGTGGATGTAAAACCGGTGGTCCACACGCGCACTCAGGGCGAGAAGCGTACGCCGATCAAGGGACTGCGCAAGGCTATCGCCGAAACCATGGTGCGGTCAGTCACCACTATCCCGCACGCGACCTCGGCGTTTTCCTGCAATGCAGAACGCTTTGTCGCGCTCCGTCAATTACTCCAGCAGCAGCTCAATTGCCGTATTTCCTTCACCGCCATGGTCATGAAAGCCATGGTGCCGGCGATTCGGCGCTACCCGTTTTTTAATGCCAGTATCGATGACGCCACTAATGAAATTATCGAACACGGTCAGATCAATATTGGCTTTGCCACCCATACCGATGCAGGCCTGATGGTGCCGGTTATCAAGCAGGCCGACCAGAAATCCCTGACGCAGATCTCAATTGAAATCGATCAGTTAGCAGAGCAGGCTCGCAGCCGAAAAATTGACCTGGCAGACCTCAAGGGCGGCACCATCACGCTGAGCAATGTTGGCAGCCATGGCAAACATGATCGGGTCGGCCGCCCCATCGTCAACCATCCCGAAGTAGCGATTATCGCCATGACTCGCATTAAGCCAATGCCCGCGGTGGTCAATGGCGAAGTCGTGGCCCAGCAGACGCTCGACATGGTCACCTCGTATGACCATCGGTTAATCGACGGCGTATACGGCGCCCTGTTTATGGAGCACATGATCGAAATAATTGAAGAACCGGGGCTCTTGCTCGCCGAATAGTCGGTTCAGGGAAGTCGCCCTGGTGCTTGTAGCTGCTTAGGCCAGGGTGTAATGTTCACATCACGGTTTTCAGGAGGAGGGATCACAATGAACGCACCGGACAGAGTCAATCCACTACTACGCTGGCCTGCCAAGGTTAACGAAGTTCCAAAAGAAGTCTTTGACCGCGAAGACATCTATCAGCAGGAGCTGAAGCGTATCTTCTATGGCCCCGAATGGCATCCGGTGGCTCATGTCGGTGAGATTCCCGAACCGGGTGACTTCAAAACCATTTTCATTGGCGAAATGCCGGTGCTGGTGGTCCACGGCGACGACGGTAAAATCCGCGTATTCCAGAATGCCTGTTCACACCGGGGCAACCTGCTTGAAACCCGCACATGCGGTAATGCCCACGAATTCGAATGTCCTTATCATCGCTGGTTGTTCGATTCCACCGGGGCATTGCGTGGCGCGCCGAACATGGACGATTTCTCTCCCAGTTTTAAGCAGGGGGATTTCGGAGTTCCTGAGATACGTAGCACCGAGTATGTGGGAATGATTTTTGCCACACTGAGCGACGAAACGCCCGATATTGAAACCTTCCTCGGAGATGTGGCGGCCCCGCTAAAAGCCGGCCTGGGCGGCGACGGTCGCATCCGATTACTCGGTTACCAAAAAGTACTCTACGACTGCAACTGGAAGATCTATATCGATAATGACGGCTATCATGCCCCGCTGCTGCACAAGGCCTTTAAACTACTTAACTGGCAGGGTGGCGCTGGCCGGCAGTTCGCAACTGACCGCGGTCATATTGGTTTCGTGTCTGAACTGGCCCTGCCGGATGTCGACAAACAGACATTGCTAATCGATGGCAGCCTGATCGATTTTAAGGGCAAGGACACCAGTGGCTCGGTCATCGCTGCCATTAAACCGATCACCGGGGTCACCAAACACCTCGATATGATCAATATTCGGTTTGCCTTTCCCCGGGGGCTGCACAAAACTGAAGTCCACTACGGCTATTTCTACCACCTTGATGACGATGAAGAGATGATCCGTCACCGGGTACGTCAAAGCTCCAATATGCTCGGCCCCTCCGGGCTGGTATCGGCCGAAGATGCCTCCATTTTTATGCGTATTCAGACCGGCAACCAGACGCCCGGGAACGTCACCTTCCAGAAAGGCGTGTTCGACGAGCAGGACGTTGGCTTCGAGTTCAAGCAGAACGACGAATCCGGCAACCTGCCTGGATGGGAGTATTACCGGAAACAGATGGGATTCGCCCGCAAGTAGGCAAAACCGCCTGCGGACGCGGCAATCGCCGACCAGGCTTATTCCCATTTTGAACCACGGGACGCCCTGCTAAATCTGGGGCGTCCCGTGGAGCTTCTGTCTCTTATACACATCTCCGAGCCCACGAGACCTCTCTACATCTCGTA
>CAJXVN010000140.1 GCA_913060775.1 uncultured Gammaproteobacteria bacterium
CTACACTATCCTCTTCGTCGGCAGCGTCAGATGTGTATAAGAGACAGGTTTACAGACCAAGTCGTCGGAATTCAGCTTCCGGCTCGCTCATTGACCACACTTCATCAAACCTCCGGATGAGTTCCAGGGTACGCAAGGAGTCATCATGACAGCCTTTTCCTTCCGGCCGGTCGCCTAGTTCTCGGTGGAGGTAGGCGCGGTTATCGAAGGTTAGAAAAGCATCCGCAATGCCTGCGTGCTGGCTGGCCGGACGGCGGATCTCGATCATGCTGGTGAGTTTGCGCGCTAGCTCCACCAGCCTGTGTCCCTGCAGAATGGCGGTTTCGGGTCGCTGTACGAGTATGCGCACCCGTGCAATGCGACTATTACCCACAACAAAAGCCCGTAATGCGTCGCTGAACTTTTCGTTGTCAAGAATGGCGGGATCAAAGTTCTGCGTGAAAATATTCACGTTGCGCCCACACTGCTCGAGCATTGCGCAGGCGTGGGGGATATATTCGCTGTAGCGGGTCAGCGCAAAGGGGTCTGTATCGAACTCTGGATTCGGCGGGGTGGAAGATTGCTCCATTTCTGATCACCAGTGTTTGGGATGGTCGTTACCGGATTTCATCCTGTCGGTTAATCCGAAAGTCTCTATTATCCCGAAAGCCCGGTAATTCGCTAGGCGCTAAGGTTAATTCTATCTCCCGGCGGTTGTGTCAGGTTTCGGCCCAGACTGTCGATGACAGCGTAGGCAATGACCTGCTGACGCCGAGTAATGGCGTAGCCTGGCAATGACGGAGAGTAGCTGCTGGACTGGGCTCTGACCGGTTGAGACGCCATTAGCGTTTCCTGAGGAGCAGCGGCCGGTGGGACAGGGTTGACCAGCAGCTCAGGCGCTAAGATCGAAATGTCGTTTGTGGTGGTTAAAGAATTCACCATATCATTCTGCGTGTATTAGGCGGTTGCGTCCATTAGAAGTGATTTGAGTCAACACGCCTTTCTCGATGAGTGGATGTGTGAGTCAGGGATAAAGCAAGTGCTGTGCCAACTGTCTTGTTGCGTGCGGCCATCACGGCGGAGCGCTTGAGCCGGCGGGCGTTGGGTTAAAGGGTTGTCGTTACAGCAGATCGGCAGTGTGTTGATATTTCCTGACCGCGGGCGTTGAGATTTCGACATCGTGACCGTTATATAGGCCAATTATGTTCAGATTTCGTGCAATTTGGCTGGATGGTGACGGAACGATCGTGACGGGATAACCCCGTAGGTCATTGAAAAACTTTATAGATTCCTTGTAATCTCAGGGTTCTATATGGTTTTTAAACCCTTCTGGTGTGGTCATTGGTTTTAATTTTAGTCGGTCGGCGTGCTGTCATGAGCGAATATTGAGACAGCAGGAAGGTGGTATGCGAAATACCGGGTTAACACTGATCGTAATGACGATATTGCTGGCTGCCGAGCCAGTAGCGGCCGAAGTGTATGCCTACCTTGATCATCGAGGTAGTCGGTATTACACCGATAAGCCGATCGATGACCTGGCGTTTCGGCCGGTCAACAGCGTAGCCCGGTCTGCTCGACTGCATGGTCGCAAATCGGTTCGGCAGGCTACCCCTGGGGATCGCCAACAGATCAATCGGCTGATTGAAAAGTGGGCCCCTTATTACACACTTGACCCTGAGTTGGTGAAGGCAGTCGTTGAGGTGGAGTCTGCTTATCGGATTCGGGCCCGTTCGAGCGCGAATGCTCAGGGACTCATGCAGTTAATTCCGGCCACAGCACAGCGTTTTGGCGTGGCGGACCCCTGGAATCCGGAGCAGAACCTGCGCGGTGGAATGGCCTATCTGCAGGTGCTAATCAGCCAGTTTAAGGGTGATTTGCGATTGGTGCTGGCGGCTTATAACGCCGGCGAAAATAGCGTTCTGAAATATGATGGAGTGCCGCCTTTTAAAGAAACCCGTCATTATCTGACCAAGGTCTCGCGGCTCTACACAAAACGCTGGCACGCTTATACCAATCGCGCGCTATAAAAGGGCTTTTCACCAGGGTCTAACCAGACCCGTTCTGGTATAACCAGGTTTGTTCATCTTCAAGTCGCTGATGATAAATTTTGTCGTAATCAGGCACGACTGAATCTACAACCGACGGCCGGTTTTTCAGTTGCTCCCCATAATTTTTCACTTTTGGATAACCGCTGATGACTTCGGTTGAAAACCAGTTATCGACCATTGTCTGACGGGTGAAAAACGGTGCATAGGCGGCATCAATCAGCGCAAACTCGGGTCCATTAAAAAAGGGACCTTCACCCAATTGCCGTTCTAGTTGTTGCAGCACCGCGTGGGTTTTATCAATGTTCTGGCGATAACTCGGTTCCTCTTTCGCCATCGTAAAGCCAAATTGGCTGGACGATAACTGATTGGCCATTTCTATCCAGGCCCGGTTCCGAGCGCGGGTTAGAGAGTCTGCGGGGTGCAGCCGTGGCGAGTACTCCTCGTCAAGATATTCATTGATTGCTGAGGACTCGAACAATACCTGGTCATCTACCTGCAGCACTGGCACTTTGCCGGTGGGGGAAATATCCAGAAACCACTGGGGTTTGTTCCGTAGATCGATGTAACGAATGTCGAAGTCCACCTGTTTTTCTTTTAAAACGATGATGGACCGCTGCACAAAGGGGCAGAGTTTGAAGCTAACTAAAGTAAGTGCCATAGGTATGCCCTGATTGAGGGAGCAGAATCTGCTAAGGAAGTAACTTTATCAACTGGTGATGCAATTTCAATCTGCCCGGGTCGTCAGCGCTACTATCGGTTTCTTAACCCGCGGCGGTAGTAGCTCCGGTTTATTGAGGCTTAGTAACCAGCGCACTGGATAGTTTGCGGCGACGTTAAGGTGAGCCGTTTCACCGGGAAGACGAAGAATAGCGATGGAAATTCAACTATTTATCTCAGCGACCCGATAAAATAACCCATTCTGGATTAACGGGTTATGGGTCACCTTGGGTGGCGCTCGAGGTGACAAAGCCCAATGCTCGGGTTTGTGGCCCTGCCGGGTGGACACACCTGGGTTTTCGACTACCCCCTAAAAGCCGAATGCGGGAGCAACCGCACCTTGGTGCGGTTTTCAATCTTTATTAAATAGATCTGGGTTTATTCATTGCAAAACAAGCAGATAAAAGCAGTAGCGCTACTGTCCGGTGGGCTCGATTCCATGCTGGCCGCAAAAGTGGTTATGGATCAGGGCGTCGAGGTGCAGGGTCTGAATTTTTTCACCGGTTTTTGTGTCGAGGGGCACACCCACGCGATTCGCAAGCAGCACAAGGCCAAACCTAAACGGAATAATGCCCTCTGGAGTGCCGAACAGCTCGGTATCAAGTTGCATATTGATGACGTTTCCGAGCCGTATAAAGACGTGGTTATCAATCCTAAATATGGCTACGGAGCCAACCTCAACCCCTGTCTGGATTGCAAAGGGTTTATGGTTGGTCGGGCACGTCGCTGGATGGAAGAGAATGATTTTGATTTTCTGATTACCGGCGAGGTGATCGGTCAGCGGCCTATGTCACAGCGCCGCGATACCATGCCGGTTATTCAGCGTGACGGTGGTATCGGCGACCGGCTGCTGCGGCCACTGTGTGCCAAATTGTTGCCAGAGACCCTGCCAGAACGCGAAGGCTGGGTCGATCGGGACCAGTTATTTGATTTTTCCGGTCGCAGCCGTAAACCGCAGATTGAACTGGCGACACGGCTGGGGTTTGATGAGTGGTCCCAGCCGGCAGGCGGTTGCTGCTTTCTCACGGATGAAAGTTATTCCACCAAGCTGGCGGACCTGTGGCAGGCGCGGGGTAAGAAAGAGTACGAGCTTGACGACATTATGATGCTGAAAATTGGTCGCCATCTGCGGCCCAGGCCGCATTTCAAATTAATTGTCTCCCGCGAAGAGGGGGAGAACAATTTTCTGCGCGGCTACCGGAAGCAGTTTAGCCATTTTGAGGTCACCAGCCATCCCGGGCCACTCACGCTGGTCGATGGTGAACTTGCTGGCGAAGATATTGAACTGGCGGCCGGCATAGTTGGCCGCTTCAGCCAGGGACGTGATGCGGCCGAGGTTGCGGTTACCTATGTGCCGTTGAATGGGCAGGAGCAGACGCTAAAGGTGCAGCCCCTGACGCCGGATCAGATCGACAAGCAGTGGTATATCTAAACGATTAATCCAGTGGGGCATCAAGTCGCTGGGAACCAGCTGGGCAGAGATTAATCAGGCTCGGCGGGCGATTCGGTGATCCCTGGGCGTGCGGCACCTTCGCAACTGGTAGTTAACCCGTCACCAGACAGTTCATAGGTGTGCTGGAACGCCCGGCACAAGGCGGTTTGAGTGTTTAACGCGTGATCCCACGTGACAGAAATTCCCCAGGGTCGCCGTGCCAGGGTATTCGTTGCCAGCGCGCCTGCGAAGCTGGTTTCACCCGCCTGCACCTTAATAATCGCACCGAGTTTACGCGGAACCTGCGCTCGATACAGGCCACTGTTACCACCCGTAAAAACGAGCTGGTAGCCATCCTGAGGCAGCGGGTAGCGAAATCGCTTCGGAGCGGTAAAGAGGTCGATGTTTCCTTCAATCGATTGCAGGCGATACTCGCCGGGTGGCAACGAGTCGAAAACCACCAGATTTGAGCACTGGAGGCGACTGGTTACGACCGGCAGGTGCCTCTCCACCCCGACCAGAGTGACTTTAACCGGATTTACCGGAATGGGTAGGCGCATATTTGCCAGCAGCGAGGCGCTTATCACCGCTCTGCCGCGGTCCGGAGTTTGGGTTAACGGAACCTGGTAGCTGGAACACCAGTCTGGAGGTGTGTCGGCCGCCGGTGGTTGCTCGGCTACCGATAAACAGGGCAGGAGCAGTAAAAGGAGTAAAGACAACTGGCAAAAAAAGGAATATCTGCCGGTGATTGGGCCGGTGGCGTGGGCTGATTGAGCCAGATTAACCCTGTACAGGTTGTGCATCTCAATCTATCCTTTTCGGTTGTTACGAAAATTAGAAGCCGTAGAGGCCTGTTAATAAATTACATCCAGAACATAGGTCGCAGTTATACCGCAGAGCGGTTCGGTCAGCATCCGATTAATGTTGGGTGATCCTGAGCTCGGTAATAACGCGATGAATACCGGAATAAACGAGGAGATATTGATATGAATATGCCCGAGCAGGGATTGAAGCTGGATTACGGTCACCTGATTCAGGATGGCAAGGTGCACAGTTCGATGTACACCAGTGACCAGGTATTCGATGACGAAATGGAGGCGATTTTTCACCATGGCTGGGTGTTTGTCGGCCATGATAGTGAAATTCCCAACCCCGGTGATTATGTGATGCGCCAGCTCGGCAAGCAGCCGGTGGTGATGACCCGTGATCAGGACGGCGGCGTTAATGTGATTCGCAATCGCTGCGCCCACCGGGCAAATATGGTCGTTGGGTACGAAGGCGAAAGCAAAAAAGTGCTGGTATGTCCCTATCACGGCTGGGTCTACGACCTGAAAGGTGCCTTGATTGATGTCCCGCGCCCGGACGGTTACCCCGACGATTTCGATAAATCCAGCTTAAGCATGGTGTCGGCCTCCCAGGTGGACAGTTATCGGGGATTTGTTTTTGCCAGCCTGGAAGGCAGTGGAATGACCCTGGCTGAGCATCTTGGTCGGGCCACAGCGCTGATCGATCGGGCAGTCGATCTCTCCCCAGAAGGCGAGCTTGACCTGCAGGCGGGCTGGCTGCAGCACCGCTTCAAGGCTAACTGGAAAATGCTACCCGAGAACGACTGCGACGGTTACCACGTCGAGACCACCCATGCTTCATTCATGCAGGCCACCGATTCTCAGGCCATGGACCTGACGACGGACGCCGGTGCCGTAGATCCAGTGGTGCGCGATTGGGGCAATGGCCATATGGAGATTGACTTCAACGTTGCTTACCGAGCGCGAAACATTCCTTTTGAGTGGTTCGGCCGGGTTCCCGCGTCGAAATTGCCCAACTATACGGCGGCCATGGTTAAAGCCTATGGTGAGGAACGTGCGCATGATTTAAGCGTGACTGGCCCACCCCATGCGATTATTTTCCCCAACCTGTTTCTGGGTGAGCTGAACGTAGTTTTTTACTATCCGGTGAGTGCCAACGAGTGTGTGCAGCTCTATACGCCGATGTCTTTGAAAGGTGCGCCGGAAGTTAACAAGCGTGCTTTGCATCAGACCGAAGGAGCGGTGGGGCCGGCCTCCTTTTTAATTCCCGAAGACGTGATTATTGCGGAGCGTAATCAGGCTGGCCTTAGTGCCGGTGGGCAGGAATGGGTGGATTTGAGCCGCGGCATGCACCGGGAGTATGAAGAGGACGGGTTGCTGGTTTCCCATATGTCCGATGAGACCGTTAACCGGGGTTTCTGGCGGCGTCACCGGGAAGAGATGCTCAGGCCCCGTTCCAAAGCCTGAGGTTTGACCCTGAGGGTGTCGGGACTATCCCCGGTCACCCGCTAAGGTTAGCTAATTACACAGTGATGAGCGGCGCCGAGTTTGGCGCCGCCTAGTCTTGTCAGCAAGGAAAATCATGGCCAGTTTTGAGCTTATCAACGAACTTACGCAATTTATTCTTAAAGAGTCTCGTTACTGCGACGAGTCGCGCTATAGCGATTGGGAAAGTCTCTGGACCGACGATGGGCACTACTGGGTTCCTCGGGGTCCCAACATGGACCCGGAAAAACACGTCTCCCATTTAAATGATAATCGGGCCCGTATTCATACCCGGGTTAAGGCCCTGAATACCGGTACTCGCCATAGTCAGCTGCCGGTGTCGCCAATGAGCCGAGTGATCTCGCCGATTGAACTTGAGGCGGAAGAGGGGGATGAATACCAGGTGGGGGTTAATTTTAATCTCACCGAAATGGCGATTCAGTCCACTCACGACATGCACATCTGGGCGGGTCGAATTACCTATCAGTTACGCCGGGAGGGAGGGGAGTTAAAAATGGCGCGCAAGAAAGTAGTGCTGGTCAATGGCAACGAGCCAGTTCCCAATATCTCCTTCCTGATCTGATATGCCGTATCGGCAGGTTTCTACCCAGCGGGTGGAGGGTGCTGGCCTGGAGCTGGTGCTCGACCGCTATGGGGTGCCGGAGAACCCGCCCGTCATCCTGTTACACGGTGGCGGTCAGACCCGCCACTCCTGGCAGAGTGCTGGCCGTGAACTGGCAGCAGCAGGCTGGTACGTGCTGTCGATGGATCAGCGAGGTCATGGCGAGAGCGACTGGGCAGATGATGGTGACTATCGGTTTGATCATTTTGTCGAGGATTTACGATTCCTCATCGACTCGCTGGATCAACCGCCGGTGCTGGTCGGCGCATCGCTGGGTGGTATCGTTGGTTTGTTAACTCAGGATACATTGGCCGACCCTGACCAGGCGCTACTTCGGGCACTGGTGCTGGTGGATATCGTCCCGCAAATTCAGTCGGGGGGCGAGCGGCGCGTGCGCGATTTTATGCAAGGGCATCCGCAGGGGTTTGCTACCCTCGAAGAGGCAGCAACTGCGGTGTCCAGATATCTGCCCGACCGGCGTCGACCCTCCAGCGTGGAAGGATTGCGGAAAAACCTGCGCCAGCGTGGCAACGGTCTGTCTCTTATACACATCTCCGAGCCCACGAGACCTCTCTACATCTCGTA
>CAJXVN010000141.1 GCA_913060775.1 uncultured Gammaproteobacteria bacterium
TTCGTCGGCAGCGTCAGATGTGTATAAGAGACAGGTCATTGCCTGGTGTAACTCCGGATCAAAAAGCTCGCCTTCCGGCGACACCACCACTACCTGATTCTTTTCGAAGGTCTTTAGCAGCAGGTCCAGCGTCATCTTCACCCCTTCCCCGCCGGAATCTCCACTGGCCAACGCAGCTTCAAGGTTGTCCGCCACTTCCACCAGTTCCCGAAGGATTTTTTCTGCGCCAAATTTGTGGGCATTCTGCACGTCACGCTGCGTACGCCGCCGCAAATTTTCCTGTTCGGCGATCGCCCGCAACGAGGCATCCCGCAACTCATTCGCTTCATCCTTTGCGGCCTGCAGCTGCTCTTCCAGGGTTAACTCCGGTGCCTCTGCAGACGCCTCTTCATGATCAGATTCCGGCGTTACCGACGCTTCTGCCGATGCGTCATCGGCCTGCAAAACCTCGCCTTCCTGGACTTCAGAACCTGCATCATTTTTCGATCCAGATGCTTCAGTTTGTTGTTCCATGCTCGCTTCCATAGTAGTTGTGATGTGTGTATTAACGGCAGAATTCGGATGACCGAACCCACCCCCGAGCCGATAACCCGGGAACCGGGCCACGGGTGGGCAAGCATTCTCAAAGAATATCGTCAGCGCTCGCCGTCTGCTCTACCCGTCATTTGGGGATGATCTAGACAGATTCAAGCCTTTTTAACGCGTTTTTATTTGTTCATGGCCGCACCGACCAACCGAGCCGTCACGTCGACCAGCGACACTACTCGATCGTAGGCCATGCGCGTCGGACCGACCACGCCCAGCATGCCCAGAACCTCGCCATCAACCTCATAAGGTGCTGCAACCAGTGAATAGTCCTCGTAAAAGCCATACTCTGAACTGGCGCCGATAAACACCTGCACGCCCTGAGCGCGGGTGCAGCGATCCAGCAACTGCAACATGGAACGACGCTCGTCAAAAGCGGCAAACAAATCCCGCAGATGTTCCATGTCGGCGGGTCGAGTCTGCTCGGTCAGCAAATTTGATTCACCCTTCAACACAAAATCGTCTTCGTCGCTCACCTGCTCGGAGAGCCCAACGGCAAGATCGGTCACTCCGCGCAAGGAATGCTCCACCTGCTGGCCCAGCTCCTGCAGATGCTGGGCCAGCCACTCCTTCATCTCGGGCAATGTTTTCCCCAGGCAATGCTCGGCTAAAAACTTACCGGCTCGACGCAAATCCTCGGCGTCATAATCCTGCCCGCAATGGAAAACCCGGTTGCTAACCCCGCCATTGCGGGTCACCAGCACCGCCATTACCCGCTGATCGGACAGCCTCAAAAACTCGATGTGCTCCAGGGTTTTACTCTCTGCCCGGGGCAACACCACCAGGCTGGCCAGGTGGCTGACATCCGCTAGTAGCGACGAAGCCGACGCCAGCAGATCATCCGTGCCGGACCGCAGCGCCAGCTCGGTTTGCATCTGGTTCAACTGCCCGCCGGTGAGCGGTTTAACGGTTAATAAAGAATCAACAAACAGCTTCAACCCCGCGTCCGTAGGAATCCGCCCCGCCGATGTGTGAGGGGAACGCAACAGTCCAAGCCGCTCAAGATCGCCCATAATGTTGCGGATAGTTGCCGGGCTAAGGCCAAATCCGGCCTCATTGGCCAGCGTTTTTGAACCCACCGGCTGACCGTCCTGCAGATAATGTTCTACCAGCCCCTTAAACAGTACTAACGCTCGTTCGTCCGATTTTATTTCGCCCATCGTTCCAACCCCAGATTCCTCTACTACGACTCGTTCAAAGGACGGCAGTCCCTGCTTCAGTATCGCTTATCGACCAACAAACGGGGCACCCAGTTCACGCCTATCTCCCTGCAATTGGCGGCTCCGAATGCTCATGGTAGAGTGCTTCGCCCATTCCAGGAAACTCTTAAATGCCCAGCAGATTTAACCAGATTGGCGTCGTTTATCGCGATCAAAACGACACCACGCTCAGCGCCCTGAAACGCCTGCAGACATTTTTGAGCAGCCGCGAAATAAGTTATAGCGAATCCGTTATTGCTTCCCGGCCCGACGACAATCTCCTCAACATTGACGATGACTCGTCGATGCAAAACGCCGACCTGATCATCGTACTGGGGGGTGATGGCTCTATGCTGGCCGCTGCGCGGGCCTTCTCCTCGCTAGAAATCCCACTGCTCTGCATTAACCTGGGTCGACTTGGATTCCTGGCCGATATCCCGCTCGATGAAATGGAACCCATACTTGACCAGATTCTTGCCGGGAACCTGCTGGAGGAGCAGCGGTTACTATTGAAAATGGAAATATTGCAGGGTGACCAGGTCATCGCCTCATCCATCGCATTGAATGACATCGTGCTGCATAAATGGGAAAACCTGCGCATGGTGGAGTTTGAGACATTTGTCGATGACCGCTCGGTTCACCGCCAGCGAGCCGACGGCATGATTGTCGCCACTCCCACCGGCTCCACCGCCTACGCACTGTCTTCCGGTGGCCCCATCACCGACCCAGCCATGGAAGCAATCCTGCTGGTGCCCATCAGCCCCCATGCCATGACCGTCCGCCCCATGGTGCTTCCCGGCAGTAGCCGCATAGAGATCCAGCTGAAAGCCCCCGCATTGGGTGCACGAATTGCCTACGACGGCCTCGGCAATCTGAAGTTGACCGCGGAAAACCGACTACGGATAACCGCGAGCGAGCACAAAGCCCGCCTGATTCACCCGGCAGACTATGACTATTTCGAGTTACTGCGTACCAAATTACATTGGGGTAAGTAAAATCACGCCGAAGCGAGCATTAATTGCTGACCCCCATCTCATCCATTACTGACCTAGCTCCACGCCGATGCTGACCGATCTGACCATCCGTAATCTCGCCGTCGTCGAACAGGCTGAAATAGCGTTCGAATCCGGCCTGACTACCCTCACCGGTGAAACCGGCGCCGGAAAGTCGATCATCATTCAGGCCCTGCTACTGGTACTCGGGGAACGTGCCAGCAGCGAAACCGTACGCAACGGTGAAAAGCGCGGCGACGTTGCAGCCATCTTTGATCTCCGGGATAGCCCCGAGGCCCTCGCCTGGCTGCAGGAACAGGAACTGGACGATGAGCTGGAGTGCCAGTTGCGGCGAACCATTACCGCCGATGGTCGCTCAAAAAGCTACATCAATGGCCAACCAAGCCCCGCCGGCCGGGTACGCGAACTTGGTCGCCTGTTGATGGATATTCACGGCCAGCACGAATACCAGCAGCTACTCAAAGGCGATGCCCAACGCGCACTGCTCGACAGCTTTGGCGGGCTTAACGCCAGCGCCGGCAAACTGGCCGATTGCTACCAGGCATGGCGCGAACTCGATCAGCGCTACACCGAACTCAGCAATGACCAACAGGACCAGAGTGACCTGGTTGAACTGCTCAATTTTCAGTGTCAGGAGCTGCAAACATTGGCCCTGGAACCCGGCGAATGGAGCGACCTTCAGCAACAACACCAGCGCGCCAGAAACGGCAGTCGGCTTCTTGAAAACTGCCAGCAACTGACCCGCCTGTTTGATGATGACGACACCAGTATCCAGTCGCTAATGGCGGCCGCCCGTCAGCTTATTGACCCCTTGCGCGAGATCGATCCCGAGTGCGCCACTATCGCGCAGATGATCGAAGAGGCCGACATTCAAATAACCGAGGCCAGTCGCTCCCTGCGTCATTACGCGGATCGGCTGGAGATCGACCCTCAACAACTCGCCTGGCTCGAAGAACGGATCAGTGCCGCCAACGCCCTGGCCCGCAAACACCAGTGTGAACCGGCACAGTTACCTGAACAGCAACAGAAACTCACCGAGCGCCTCGAAGCGATCGAGCAGAGCGACGATCGACTCGCGGCCCTGCAGCAGGAAATTGAAACCGTTCGCCAGACCTACGACCAGCTCGCGGCCGAGTTATCCAGCCAGCGCCAGCAGGCGGCCGACGAACTATCGACCCAGGTCACTGCCACCCTGCGCCAGCTGGGGATGAACGAGGCAACCCTGGTGATTCAGCTGGAGCCACGCCCCAACGACGCCCCTCACCCCCAGGGCATGGAAAAAATCAGTTACCTGTTTAGCGCCAACCCGGGGATGCAACCCGGTCAGCTCGGGCGTATTGCCTCCGGCGGAGAACTGTCACGCATTAGCCTGGCACTTCAGGTTTGCGCCCAGGGACAAAGCTCCGTGCCCACCCTGGTGTTTGATGAGGTCGATGTCGGCGTTGGCGGTGCCGTGGCCGAAATTGTCGGGCAGCTGTTGAACCAGCTCGGCCAACAGCGTCAGGTTTTCTGCATCACTCACCTGCCCCAGGTTGCCGCCCAGGGACACCAACAGAGCCGAATCAGCAAATCCGTTAACAATCACCAAACCGCGACTCAGGTCGAAGCGCTCTCCGGGGAGGAACGCGTGACCGAAATTGCCCGCATGCTCGCCGGAATTGAACTCACCGATGAATCGCTGGCCCACGCACGGCAGATGCTTGCCCACCACCTTTAATCGCGTTGAAAAACCAATGAACAGCACTGCCCCCCTGACCACGCTTCGGCCCGCCACCCTTAAAGACGCCCGGGCCATCCACGACCTGCTCGTCTATTACGCCAGCCGCGGTAACCTGTTACCGCGCACCCATGAAAATTTATGCCGCCATATTCGCGACTTTGTGGTGCTCGAGGAAGCCGGCAAAATCGTTGCCAGTGGGGCCCTTGAAGTGATGTCCAACGACCTTGGTGAAATTCGCAGCCTGGTGGTCGATGCTGATCAGCAGCGCCGTGGACTGGGCCAGCAGGTGGCTGCCCGGCTGATTGATATGGCCGCTGAAATAGGCCTGAAACGGGTCATGGCGTTGACCTACGTGCCGGAATTTTTTACCCAGCTTCAGTTTGAACAGGTTGAGCGCGAGAGCCTGCCGGAAAAAATCTGGCAGGTGTGCGTGAAATGCTACAAATTTGACCACTGCGACGAAATTGCCATGATCCGCAAACTCTAATCCGTGGCAGCAAACCCCGCCCGGTAAATCGTTAGTCGGTTTCCTGCTGGCAGTCCGCGCAGATGCCCTGGATATGCAGACTATGGTCAACAATCTTGAAACCAAAGCGTTCCGCTACTTTGATCTGCGTGTTTTCGATCACCTCGTCGAAAAACTCCTGGATGCGCCCACAACGTTCGCACACCAGATGATCATGATGGTTGGCCCCGTTATTAGCCCCCAGCTCAAACAGCGAACGATCGCCCTCAAAATGGTGCCGGACGACCATTCCGGCCGCCTCAAACTGGGTCAACACCCGATAAATAGTGGCCAGGCCGACCTCTTCGTTCTCAGCCAGCATCGCCTTGTAAATATCTTCCGCGCTGAGATGCCGTTCCTCAGTTTTCTCAAGAAACTCAAGAATTTTAATCCGCGGCAGGGTCGCCTTCAGGCCTGCCTTACGCAATGCAGTGGTCGAACTCATACCATTACTCAATAGGGAGACAACAAATAATGAAAGTTTTGGGGAACCGCAAATTCGGAACGAAAATAACGATCTCGGCAGTCAACGGGTCGGCCAGGTCAGGGCTCCGAAAACCGGCCCTTTGTCTCAACTAGGCGTTTAGGTAGACTAGCAGAATCACCCAGTCGTTTCCACGCTGTCTAGCCTCGCCGATGACATCCGTTGACGGCCAGAACACTCGTCAGTATCCGGGCCTTTTTTCTGTATACCAACTGAAGCTTTCTTAACTGTGAATCCAACCATCGTGCATAAAAAACTCACTCTTTTCGTCGCCTGTTTCCTCGCGCTGATGCTTGCCGGCTGTAACGCCTCGCTGCCATCCGCGCCCAAGTTACCCAAGCTCCAGGTCTACAAAATTGATATTGCCCAGGGCAACATCATCGACGCTAACCAGCTAGCCCAGCTCACGGTGGGCATGCCTAAACGCCACGTGCGGGTGCTACTAGGTACGCCGCTGCTACAGGATCCTTTCCACCCGGAACGCTGGGACTACCTCTACAGCCTCCAGCCCGGCGGCGAAAAACGTCAGCAGCGTAACGTCAGCCTCTACTTTAATGATCAGGACGAACTGGTTCGACTCGAGGGCGATGTCGTGGGCGAACTACGGCAAAACCCGCTGGAAATCACCCGCACCAAAACCACCGTTAACGTGCCAGCCCTCACCCAAAAAGAGAAAGAGGGCTTCTGGCGTGGACTGCGCCGCCGTCTGCCGCTGATTGGCGGTGGCGACACGCCACCCCCGGCGCCAGCCATGACTGCGCGGACAGTCGCGGTACCTGCAACACCAGCGGTTTCCGCGACCACCGAGGTACCGAAACCTGGCTTCTGGCAACGCATGCGTGGCTGGATTCCCTTTACCGGCGACAGCGACGATGAGACTCCGAGTGACCTGGCCGCCCAGCAGGCACCCGAGGTACCGGTTGCCGTCTCGCCGGTGATCGAGCCAACCATTCAGACCACGGTAGACATCCCTGCCCCCCGCTCAATAACTCCCGAGAATGCGATTACCGAAGTCACTGGGTCAGCCTTACGACCAGGTATGGCCCTGTCGGAGCTAAACCCAGAGCACGAATCAGTTGAGGAGATTGAGGCGGAGGCCGAGCAGGAACTTGACGACCGCTCGGGATTGTTTGACGGCCTGCTGAGAAAGATTGGCCGCTAACCAAAAAAAAACGCCAGTGAATGTAGGGGAACATTCATCGGCGTTAGCGGGTCCACCTAAAGGGAGTTAAGGCGGACATACCATCAGGGGTTACAAATTAGGACTGTGGTATTCCGGCGAAGTTCCCAGATAGTCTGAAATAATTTTGTTCGCCTACCCCCTGCGGCTGCTCTGTTATGAAGCCCGGAGTCAATAATCTCATCGCGGAACCAAAAAAAAGCCGGTGAATGTAGGGGAACATTCACCGGCATTAACGTGTCCACCCAAAGGGAGTAAAAGCGGACATACCATCAGAGGTCGTAATATAAGACTGCCCCCCGATGGCAAAGTTCCGGCCCACCCCAGAAGAATTTTCCACCTCGCCTTAGTTGCGCTTCTAATTACCCGGCAGCACACCACTCGCGAGGTCAGTAAGGCCCAGTTGGGGCTACCGCAATACATAGGTTATCCAGCCGATACAACGCGCGGGACGCGTCCCAAAAGAAGCTGACGAAGACTCTCCCCCCAACAGCTTAGAACACAGGAACAGGGCGAACGATTAACGGTACTGCAGGCATCAACCGCACCGGGGCATCACTGTCAGGTCGGGCCTTGCGAAAACCGCCCAGGCTGCTACACCCCCCGGGGCCGAAATTACTCCGGCGTGGCATCAACCTGAGAATTTTCCTTTGCGGCCTTTTCCCGTGCCGCTTTTTTGGCAGCACGCTCACGGCGCATCGTCTTCGGATCGGCAATCAGCGGTCGATAAATTTCCACCCTGTCGCCGTCGCGTAGCGGATCGTCCAGCTTTGCCAGCTGGCTAAAGATCCCCACCCTGGCCGTGTTCAGATCAATGTCGGGAAAATGGTGCAAAATTCCGGACGCTTCGATGGCCTGGCGTACGGTGAGCGCCTCCGCCTCCACCACAAGCAGCTTCTGCCGGTCTGGCAACGCATACGCCCTGTCTCTTATACACATCTGACGCTGCCGACGAAGAGGATAGTGTAGAT
>CAJXVN010000142.1 GCA_913060775.1 uncultured Gammaproteobacteria bacterium
TCTACACTATCCTCTTCGTCGGCAGCGTCAGATGTGTATAAGAGACAGGTTAATACTCAGCGCCAGATCTGGAACGCTGTCAACCAGCGTGCCGTCCAGGTCAAACAGCAGGGTGTTAACGTTTTCCAGAGCCACTGGCTAAGGAATCTGCTTGAAGAATTGCTTTCTTGTTTTAGCGTGGTGCAGTTGTAACCACTGCAGCGCAATAATCGCCGGGCTATTGCGAATCTTCCCGGCATTCATCAGTGCGATTGCCTGCTGGAAGGAGATCACCAGCACACGGATATCTTCATCCTCTTCATCCAGGCCGTGGGTACCGCCTATCTGGCTGGTGTCGCACCGGCCGCAATAGACCTCCATGTATTCGCTGACTGCGCCAGGACTCATGTAGTAGTTCATCACTGGCAGCAGCTTACCCATGATGTGGCAACCGGCTTCTTCGACGGCCTCACGACGAGCGACAGACTCTCCGCTTTCGCCGTCGTCGATGATGCCGGCAACAATTTCGATTTGCCAGGGTTCGGCGTTTTTATCCACCGCACCGTGGGCAAATGCTCCGGTACGAAACTGCTCAATCAGCACGACACGATCGGTGTCGGGGTCGTAGGGCAGGACGGCGGCGGCATGGCCACGTTCGAGTACTTCGCGGGTGATGGGTCGACTCCACTGGCCGTCGTATTTGCGGTGGCGAAGCTGGTAACGATCCATGCGGTAATAGCCCTGGAACACGGTATCGTGTTCGAGCAGCTCCACATCGTCGCGATTCATGGTGGTTGGCCCCGGTCTGGTCATGGTTGTGCTCAGTAAATTTTGAAGCTGTCAGCCGGGACTACACATACCCCAGCAGCAGGTAGGCAGCGAGCATAATGGAGACCCAGAGGACCATGCTACCAATTGGCCAGGTACGGGCAAGGGTGCCCTCCATACCGTGATGACTATTGAGCCAGTCGGTAATTTTATCGATTAGGCCGCTCACCATAAAACGCCAGGCAAATTGCAGGGGTTTACCAATGGATGCCGCAAACCCCAAAGCTGCCGGCGCCGCTTTCCGGTAGAACCACTCCACGTCCAGATTGACCGAGCGCAGTTCCGGCGGATAGAGCCCCTTCATCTGCAGCCAGACAAACGCCCCGGCGGAGAAAAACAGGAGCTGGGTCTGGGTTAGCACATGGGTGGCGTCGTAGGGTGAGTAGCCGGTGTCGTAAGGCAGCAAGCCATAAAGCACTGCCGGGTAGCTACCAATAAAGACGCAGAGGACAGCGGAAAAGGTCATCGCCAGCAACATATTCCAGGGCGGGTCCTGGGTGCGGATACCGGAGTCGTGAGCAAAAAAGGCGAAATAAGGGATTTTGATGCCGGCGTGATGAAACACCCCGGCAGCGGCAAATAGCATGGCCAGCCAGACCCACTCGTGGTGGGTTTCCAGCAGCGCGGCCATCACCATGGATTTGCTGACAAAGCCGCTGAACAGTGGAAAGGCCGAGATTGATGCGGCACCCACAATACAGAGCAGCGTGGTTTTGGGCATGGTTTTGTAAAGGTGGCCCAGATCCGATCCATTGATTTTGCCGGTCATCTGCAGCACGGCACCCATGGACATAAACAGCAGGCCTTTAAAAATTACGTCATTAAAGGCATGAGCAACCGCCCCGTTGAGGGCCAGTTCCGTGCCAATACCGATGCCGCAGACCATAAAACCGATCTGGTTGATCATGCTGTAGGCGAGCACCCGGCGCAGATCATTTTCGATGACCGCAAAGAAGATTGGGAAACAGGCCATGGTTGCGCCCACGTAAATGAGCAATTCGGTGCCGGGAAAACTGCGGGCCATGGCATAGACCGATACCTTGGTGGTAAATGCCGATAAGAAAACCGTGCCGGTGGGGGTACCTTCCGGGTAGCTATCGGTGAGCCAGGTGTGCAGACCGGGAAAACCGGCCTTGATGCCAAAGGCAATCAGGATCAGCCACGAGCCGACGCCATCCAGACCGATATGATTGAAAGCTAGCGAGCCGGTATCACGATAAATCATCAAGCTACCGGCCAGAAGGAGTACCCCGGAGAGCACCTGGATAATCAGGTAGCGCTGACCGGTTTTAAACGAGGTCTGACTGCGCCTGGCCCAGATCAGGAACACGGAGGTTAGCGCCAGCCCTTCCCAGAACAGGAACAGGGTGAGCAGGTCACCGGCAAACACAGCGCCCAGGGCGCTGCCCGCGTAGAGCATGGCGGCGACCTGCTGTACGCGGTCGCGCACGTGCAGGGCGTAGAGCATGCCGATAAAGGCCGCAATGTGGAACAGGTAACCGAACAGCAGACTGAGCTGATCGGTACGAAATGGCATCAACTGCATGTCGAACAGCGTGCGATAGGTGGTCAATCCCGGCGCGACATCGAACCAGAGGTGCAGACCACCTAATACCGGCACCAGCACGCCAACCGCCGCGCGCAGAGCGTGGCTCCGGGCCAGCGCCATCACCAGCGCCGCTGCGAAAAAGGGGATATAGGGTGGCAGATCAGCGGCCCACATGGTCGCCTTCCTGATTATTGTCCAGGTGATCCTCACCGGATTCATAATAGTTTTCGTCACGCATGAGAAGTTTGCGCATTTGCGTGGCGGCCAGTACCAGAATCACGCAGGCGACAAAGCCATAACCGGCATGAAAAGCGAAGAGTGCTTCCCAGGGGTGCACCACGTGTCGGTGGATGACGAATTCGGCCAGCACCAGTAGCAGACAGCAGACGTAAAACCCGCGCAGCAGTCGCTGCACGTTTTTGGGGTTGTCGAACAGGTGCTGTTTCTCGTCGGCACCTGCTTTAGATGAATGTTCACTCATGGCGATTCCCCCTTAACCAGGAAACAGGGCGGAGACCAGCTCATAAAGGGGCTGGGGGTAGAAAAACAGGAGCAGGCAACCACTGGCGCTGATGCCCATCGCGATCAGGCAAAACACCGGGGCTTCTTTAATCCCGGTGGAAGGATTCGATGAGGTAGTGCCGCCATAAAAGGCGCGAACAGGAATGGGAAGTAGATAGGCGATGTTTAGCAGCGAACTTACCAGCAATATGCCCAACATGATCCACTGCTCGGTATCGACCGTTGCCATCACCAGATACCATTTACTCCAGGTACCGCCCATGGGCGGCAGGCCAATAATGCTCAGGCAACCAATGAGCATTGCACCAAAGGTAAAGGGCATGGCTCGGCCGAGGCCACGCATCTGACTGATTTCGGTTTTGTGACTGGCCACCATAATGGCGCCGGCGGCAAAAAACAGAGTGATCTTGCCAAAGGCGTGGGTGGCAATGTGCATGGCGCCACCAATAATGCCCAGCTGATGGGCGAGGGCGGCCCCCATCACGATGTAGGCGAGCTGGCTGACCGTGGAATAAGCCAGCCGTGCCTTGAGATTATCCTTGGTCATGGCAATGAGCGATGCAAGTAACACCGTGGCTCCCGCCACATAGAGCATCCACTGACTGGCCTGGCCTGACTGCAGGGATTCAATCCCAAAAATATACACGGTGATTTTGAGCACGCTGAATACCCCGGCCTTGACCACCGCCACCGCGTGCAGCAGGGCTGAGACTGGAGTGGGCGCAACCATCGCTGCCGGCAACCAGCGGTGAAAAGGCATTAGCGCAGCCTTACCCACGCCGAATAGAAACAGGCCGTAGAGCAGCGCTACCAGCGGTGCGGGTATGCCCTCGGGCAAAATGCCGCCAGCGGTGAAATCGAGCGTGCCGCTGATCGCCCAGGTGGCGATGAGTGCCAGCAGGAAAAAGGCAATTGAGGTGCCGAGCAGTATCCCCAGGTAGGTTCTGCCGCCTTTCCGTGCGGCGTCAGTACCGGCATGGGTCACCAGTGGAAAGGTGGAAAGGGTTAATACTTCGTAGAAAATAAACAGGGTAAGCAGGTTGCCGGAGAAGGTCAGCCCCATGACGCTGGCAATGGCTACTGCAAAGAAAAAATAGAACCGGGTCTGGTTTTTTTCGTGGTGGCCGCGCATATAGCCGATGGCGTAAAGACTGGTGACAATCCAGAGAAAACTGGCGATCAGTGCAAATAGCATTCCCAGGGGTTCAACCTTAAAAGCAATGGGGATGCCGGTTACCGTGTCGAACAGGCTGAGTTCCAGCGCCGTGCCGGCCTGCCAGGCCTGATAAATGCCAAAGACATTCCAGAACAGGGTAGTAGCAGTGACCAGGGTGACCGCTTCGCGCAGATTGGGCCGGTTGCCAGTGATCAAAATTAACAGGCCACCGACCAGCGGGATCAGCATGGCCAGCAAAATAGGATGCTCCAGCATGGCCATGTTCTACACTCCGCCCGTGAGCTGCACCGCAGCCTGCTGGACTGCCTGCCAGATGACGGTGCCCTGAATACCAAACCCAAAATTAGCGGCAACCATGATCCACATCGGTATTAATAAAGAAATTGGCGCTTCTTTTACCGGCGTGGCGTTCTCAAGAGGTGCGCGCAGATAGGCGGTCTCAATGACTTTCCAGACGTAGATGACCGCGAGCAGGGAGGATGCGAGGATTGCCACGGGTACAAGCGGCAGGCCAGCACCAAAACCGGCGCTGGCGAGATGCCATTTGCTGACAAATCCGGTGGTCAGTGGCACCCCAATCAGGCTCAGGCCACCAGCGACAAAAGCGGCCATGGTCCAGGGCATTTGCTTGCCCAGACCGGATAATTGGTCGAGCCTGCAGGAACCAAGACGGTAGACCACCGCTCCCATGGCCATAAACAGGCCGGCCTTAATCATGGCGTGGTTAATCAGGTGAAGCATGCCTGCTGCCAGGCCACTGGTGGTGGCCAGGCTGATCCCTAACGTGATGTAACCGATCTGTGCAACGCTGGAATAGGCGAGCATTCTTTTAACGTTGCGCTCATAAATGGCGACCAGTGAGCCGCTGAACATGGCAATAATGGAGAGGGTCATTAACACCTCACCCAATGGCATGGAACCGAAAGAGAATTCCGCTCCAAAAACGGTATAGAAGAATCTCAGCATCACGTAGATGGAAACTTTGGTCGCCGTTGCGGCGATGAAGGCAGTGACTGCCGACGGTGCAAAGGCGTAGGCGTTGGGCATCCACAGGTGCAGCGGGAACAGGGCCAGTTTCAGACTGCAACCAACGACGATAAATCCAAATGCGGCGTTGAGGGTGCGGGCCTGGGTGACCGCGGGCAGACGTTCCGCCAGATCAGCCATGTTGAGGGTGCCGGTGAGCATGTAGAGCAGGCCAATGCCGATCAAAATAAAGGTAGCGCCGATCGTGCCCATGATCAGGTACTGGAAGGCGCTGGTCAGTGCTCGGCGGTCCCGAGCGCAGGCAATGAGTGCGTAGGTAGAGAGGGATGACACCTCTAAAAATACAAACACGTTAAAGGCATCACCGGTGATGACAATGCCGAGCAGGCCAGTAAAACAGAGTAGCCAGGCAGCCCAGAACAGCGATAGCCGATTGTCGGCCACTTCTTTTTCAACACTGGTACGGGCGAATGGCAACACCACCGCAGCAATGGCGCAGATCAGTATTAGCATCAGCCCGTTAAAACGGTCGACGCGGTATTCAATGCCGACAGGTGGTGCCCAGCCGCCCATGGCGTAACTGATTTCACCCTGCTGTAGTACCTGGGCATAGAGGTCCACCGCGATACCCAGGCAGGCCAGTGTTACCGCAAAGGCGATCAACCAGACCAGCCGGGTACCGCGTAACAGCACAACCAGCGGTGCGGTCACCAGTGGCAGAACAATCTGCAGGGCCGGGTAGTGAGTCGCCAGGTTAGCCAGGGTGATCGCAGTCGAGGGAGCGCTCATAAGGAACCCGTATCCAGGTCATGGATGTCGTCTTCCTCGATGGTGCCGTAGGCTTCGTTAATACGCACCACCAGGGCCAGGGCCAGCGCTGTCGTGGCCACACCAACCACAATAGCGGTGAGGATGAGTACATGGGGTAGCGGATTTGAATAGACGGTAGTCGGATCGTCGCGGAGTATGGGGGCGACACCGCCGGGGATTTTGCCCATGCTAATGAACAGGATAAACACGGAGGTTTGAAAAATATTCAGGCCGATAATCTTTTTAACCAGATTGCCGCGGGCGATGATGGTGTAAAACCCCAGCATCATCAGCAGGATGACCATCCAGTAGTTGTAGTGCTCAATCCAGTTCATGATGTCTGGCCTGCGTCCCCGTCACCGGATGACTTTTTTAAAACTTCATTAACATCGCGCTGGCCGCGGCCAGCGAAAGAAAAAAAGATTGTTGTTAACACCGCCGCGACTGTAACGCCGACTCCCAGCTCAACCAGCAGAATGCCCAGGTGCTGGCCGTGCACCGGATCATGGGCCAATACGTTGTAATCCAGATAGTTGCCGCCAAAATAGAGGCTGGCCAGGCCAACCCCGGCGTAGATCAGCACCCCAAGAGGGACCAGCAGGAGGAGCACCCACTCCTTGATCACCTGGCTAGCGGTATCCAGACCAAATACCAGCGCATATAGCACCAGACCAGCAGCAAAAATTACCCCAGCCTGAAAGCCCCCGCCGGGGCCAAAATCGCCATGAAACTGCACATAAAGTGCAAACAACAGGATTAGCGGAATCAGTAGCTTGGTAATGACTCGCAGGATGAAATGGTGAGTCATTCGTCGCCATCCTCGCGACGCCGGCCGATCCCGAGTAGCAGGAGCACGCCAACGCCAGCAGTAAATATCACCGTGGTTTCTCCCAGGGTGTCGAAGCCTCGGTAACTGGCAAGTACCGACGTGACAATGTTAGGCACACCGATTTCCGCTTCCGATTTTTCGATGTAGTGGGGGGCGACATGGGTATGAATCGGCGCCTCTGGGTCGGCAAATCCGGGCATGTCCAGCGTGGCGTATACCAGAATCGCGCCGGTAACCACGACGACAAATAGCGGCAGTATCGGGCTATGGCGGCTCGGTTTTTCGGCACTGCGGGTCAACGTCAGGGTGCTGAGCATTAACACGGTTGAAAAACCGGCGCCCACCGCTGCCTCGGTAAAGGAGACATCGGCCGCATCAAGAATTAGAAACCAGAGGGCTGATAGCAAGCTGTAAATGCCGGTGAGCATGACCGCCGCGAACAGGTTTTTCATGCGTATAGCGGCAATGGCAGTGATGCCCATGAGGCCTAACAGCAGGATGTCGATCACGACGCTCATGCTGTATCACTGTCCAGCAGCGGTTTTTCACCGTTGCGAATTGCGGCCTTGGCCAGTGCGTGGCAGGCGGTGGGTCCGGTGAACAGAAGAAAAAACAGGATCATCACCAGCTTGACGAACAGTAACGTCGGTCCGGCCTGTAATAGCAATCCGGCAATAATGAGGATGGCCCCAAGCGTGTCGCCAATACCGGCGGCATGCATCCGGGTAAACAGATCTGGCATGCGTAGCAGACCAATGGCCGATACCAGCACGCAGAAACAACCCGTCATTAGCAGTAGCCAGGAGGCGGCATTGATAAACAGGCTCATGATTCGGGGGGCCGTTGCTGGTAGCCGAAACTGCCGACTACAAAAAATTTCAGCACCGCAATCGTGCCGATAAAGTTGATCAGTGCGTAGGTCACTGTCTCTTATACACATCTGACGCTGCC
>CAJXVN010000143.1 GCA_913060775.1 uncultured Gammaproteobacteria bacterium
AGCGTCAGATGTGTATAAGAGACAGCGCATGGATGGTGCGGACGAGCTGCTCATCGTTAAAGGGTTGCAGATCTTCAATGCTGCCACCACCGCGGGATAAAATGATCAGGTCGATCGTCTCCATTTGCTGAGCCTGTTGCAGCCGCTGGCAGAGTCGGTCAGCGGCGGCGACACCCTGTACCTCGCTGGGTAACAGCGTTACCCGGGCAAGAGGGTAGCGGCGTTCCAGGGTGATCAGCAGGTCGCGCACCGCTGCGCCAACTGGCGAGGTAATCAGTGCAATTCTTCGCGGAAACCGCGGCAAAGCCTGCTTGTGGCCATCGTCGAAAAGTCCTTCGGCCCGCAGTTTTGTTTTCAAGGCTTCGAGCTGCATCAGTAACAGACCGTCACCGGCCGGCTCAATCTGTTCCACTAAGATCTGAAATTCGCTGCGGCCTTCGTAAAGGGTGACACGAGCGCGAATCAGCACCTGCTTGCCGTTTTCAGGCTCTACTCCCAGCTGTTGCCGACGATTACGGAACAGGGCGCAACGAACCTGAGACTGTTTGTCTTTAAGCGTGAAATAGAGGTGTCCAGAAGCCGGTCGAGAAAGATTAGAAATTTCTCCTTCGATCCAGATTAACGAAAACTGCTTTTCGATGGCACCGCGAGCCTCGAACGCCAGGCGCGAGACCGTGTAAATATCTTTAGGAGGCATGGTAAAAGTTTATAGCTGCTCGTTGAAAGGGGTCGGCTAACCGGTGTGGAGTGTGCCACAGTGCAGCCAGGGTCTGATTTAGCCTTTAGCGTCCTTCATCGGATCGATATGATGACTGTCGGATCGCGGCTTAAAAACTTATAATAATCGGTTTTTTCCGCCAGTTCGCCGTCCTCGACAGCCCGGAAGCTGCAACGAATGGTCGGCACTGCCATGCAGAGGGATAGCCCATGCGAATTGCATACGATGCCTTGACTTTCGATGACGTGCTGCTGATACCTGCGCACTCCAATGTGTTGCCAAAAGAAACCAATCTCAAGAGTCGTCTGTCACGTCGTATCGAACTGAATTTGCCAATAATTTCGGCGGCGATGGATACCGTGACCGAGGCGCGCCTGGCCATTGCCCTGGCACAGGAAGGGGGTATCGGCGTTATTCACAAAAACATGACTGCCGAGGCCCAGGCTGCGGAAGTGCTTCAGGTTAAGAAATTTGAAAGCGGCGTCATTCGAGCGCCGATTACGGTGGACCCCGATATCTCGATTGGCGCAGTGGTTGACCTGACCCGTAAACATCAAATTTCCGGTGTGCCGGTGGTCCGTGGGGATATGCTGGAAGGGATAGTTACCGCACGGGACCTGCGATTCGTTACCGATATGCAGCGCAGCGTGTCCAAAGTAATGACGCCCAAAGAGCGGCTAGTCACAGTCGAGGAAGACGCCAGCCGCGAGCAGGTCGTGAAACTGCTCCATCAGCACCGCATTGAAAAATTGCTGGTAGTTAACGCGCAGGGCAAGCTGTCCGGCATGATAACGGTTAAAGATATCGAGAAAGACCGGGACTACCCCAATGCCTGTAAGGATAGTGCAGGGCGCCTGCGGGTAGCGGCTGCAGTCGGTATTGGTAAAGGCACGGATGCGCGCATTGAAGGGCTGGTGGCTGCCGGCGTCGATGCCATCATTGTTGATACGGCGCACGGCCATTCCGAACGGGTGATCCAGCAGGTAGCCTGGGTGAAGAAGCATTTTCCCGATACGGATGTCATTGGCGGCAATGTGGCCAGCGGGGATGCCGCACGGGCGTTAGTGGATGCTGGCGCGGATGGCGTCAAGGTGGGTATTGGTCCCGGTTCAATCTGTACCACCCGCATGGTAGCCGGCGTCGGGGTACCGCAAATTAGCGCAATTGATGCGGTGGCAACTGCTCTAGCGGGTACCGATGTGCCCTTTATTGCCGACGGTGGAATTCGTTATTCCGGTGACGTGGCCAAGGCCCTGGTGGCCGGCGCCTGGACAGTGATGATAGGCAACATGTTTGCCGGTACCGAAGAAGCTCCCGGCGAAATTGAATTATTCCAGGGCCGCTCCTACAAATCCTACCGAGGTATGGGCTCTCTCGGCGCCATGGGCGCGACCGAAGGGTCGAGCGATCGCTATTTTCAGGAGGGCACCGGTGATGCCGACAAACTGGTGCCGGAAGGTATCGAAGGTCGCGTGCCCTTCAAAGGTAGCGTGGTGCCGATTATTTATCAGCTGATCGGTGGCGTGCGTTCCAGCATGGGTTATACCGGTTGTGCCGACCTCGAAACATTTCGTAGTCGGCCCGAATTTGTCCGCATTACTTCTGCCGGTGTCTCCGAAAGCCACGTTCATGATGTCTTTATCACGAAAGAAGCCCCTAATTACCGAAACTAAATAAAGAGCTGACTCACCCGCCGCCACAGCCCTGGTGCTCGGTGGCTGGACGTCAGAATTCCCCCGTAGTGTTTAAAAGAGCGAATGATTCATGACCGATATTCACGCTGACAAAATCCTTATTCTGGATTTTGGATCTCAGTACACCCAGCTAATCGCGCGACGGGTGCGTGAGTTACAGGTTTACTGCGAGATTCGTAGCTTTGATCTGTCGGTTGACGAAATTCGGGAATTTGCTCCCTGCGGAGTCATCCTTTCCGGCGGGCCTGAGTCCGTTACCGCCGGTGATCCGCCGCGCGTAGCCAGTGAATTGTTCGAGCTCGGCCTGCCGGTGCTGGGTATCTGTTACGGCATGCAGACCATGACCGCCCAGCTCGGTGGCTCCGTCGAGGGAGCCGAGCATCGAGAATATGGTCACGCCGATCTGGTGGTCGGCGGAGCCAGCCGTCTGTTTGCCAACCTTGAGGGGCAGCAACCAGTTTGGATGAGTCACGGGGATCGGGTAAGTCAGCTGCCGGCGGGGTTTGAGTCCATTGCTCATACGCTTAACTCGCCACTGGCTGCGATGGCCGATGAACAACGCCATTTTTACGGTCTACAGTTTCATCCGGAAGTAACCCACACCAGCTCGGGCACCCAGATCCTGGGCAATTTTGTTCATGATATCTGTGGAGCAGGTAACGAATGGACGCCTGAGCATATCGCTGAAGGCATGATTGCCGAAATCACCGACAAGGTGGGGAAGGGCAAAGTCCTGCTAGGGCTCTCCGGCGGTGTCGATTCAAGCGTGCTCGCAGCTCTGCTGCACCGGGCCATCGGCGATCAATTGACCTGTGTGTTCGTCGATACCGGTTTGCTGCGGCTGCACGAAGGTGATGAGTTAATGGCCACCTTCGCGGAGGCCCTGGGCGTTAAGGTGATTCGGGTCGATGCCGCTGAGTTGTTTTTTGCTGAACTGGCAGGCGTGGATGACCCAGAGCAGAAACGCAAAATCATCGGTCGCCTGTTTATCGAGGTGTTCGATCAGGAAGCAGAAAAACTGACCGAGGTCGAGTTTCTTGCCCAGGGCACCATTTACCCCGATGTAATTGAATCGGCCGGTGCAAAATCAGGTGCAGCTCACCTGATCAAATCTCATCACAACGTCGGTGGATTGCCGGACGAAATGGAGTTAACACTGCTCGAACCACTTCGAGAGTTATTCAAAGACGAGGTGCGGCAACTCGGCTTGCAGCTAGGTCTCGCGCCTGGACAGGTTTTTCGGCACCCCTTCCCAGGACCGGGGCTGGCCGTGCGTATTTTGGGAGAAGTGAAGCAGGAATATGCGGATCTGCTGCGACAGGCCGACGCGATTTTCATTGAAGAGCTGCGGGCTTCGAACCTGTACGATCAGGTCGCCCAGGCGTTTGTCGTGTTCCTGCCAGTGAAGTCAGTCGGCGTGATGGGTGACGGTCGCCGTTATGATTATGTGGTCGCCGTCCGCGCCGTTGAAACCACCGATTTTATGACCGCCCGCTGGGCCCACTTGCCCTATGACTTCCTTGAACGGATTTCCGGACGGATCATCAACGAAGTACGCGGCATTAGCCGAGTCACCTACGATATATCCAGTAAGCCGCCCGCGACTATTGAGTGGGAGTAATGCCATGTCGGGCGCTGGCTGTGCTTTGCTAGCGTCACCAAGCAGGCTTTTTCATGGTGTATCCCTCTAGGATGCGTGAGCAGCGCCTATAACCTACTTTGGCTGGCTTCACTGCAGCTCGCCTGCAAGGGTGTTTCGCTGTGAATACACCGCAAAAAAGATGCGGACAGGCAGCGACAATAACGATGGTGTAAAACCAGTCTGCGGCGCTGATTGTGAGTGTGACGCTTCAAACACCTGTCGATGATCAGGCCGCACGCGAGTTGTGCCAAAAATACCAGCGATGTTATGGTCACCAAAGAATCCTTAAGTGTACAAACCGGCAATACAGTATAGAAAAATTGGTCCTTAGTTGGCCGCGCTTGCCACCTGTTTACACGAGCAGAATTAATTTTAGGAGATCATTGATGAGCGAAGGTAAATGTCCAGTTGCACACGGCGGTGTTACCGATAGTGGCACGTCAAACATGGATTGGTGGCCCAAGGCCCTGAACCTTGACATTTTGCATCAGCACGACAGCAAGACTAATCCGATGGACAAAGGTTTTAACTATCGAGAAGAAGTCAAAAAGCTCGATTTTGCAGCATTAAAAAAGGATCTGACCGCCCTGATGACGGATAGCCAGGACTGGTGGCCAGCAGACTGGGGACACTATGGCGGCCTGATGATTCGGTTGTCCTGGCACGCAGCGGGCACCTATCGTATCGCCGATGGTCGTGGGGGCGCCGCCACCGGTAACCAGCGTTTTGCGCCGATCAACTCCTGGCCCGACAACGCCAATCTTGACAAAGCCCGTCGTCTGCTATGGCCGATCAAGAAAAAATACGGTAACAAACTTAGCTGGGCGGACTTGATCACATACGCCGGGACAATTGCTTATGAATCCATGGGGTTGAAAACCTACGGCTTTGCTTTTGGACGTGAGGATATCTGGCATCCTGAAAAAGATACCTACTGGGGGGCTGAAAAAGAATGGCTAGCCCCCAGTGATGATGACAATAGCCGGTATTCAGGCGAGCGCGACCTGGAAAACCCGCTGGCTGCAGTGATGATGGGGCTGATCTACGTCAATCCTGAAGGTGTCGATGGCAACCCTGATCCGTTGAAAACAGCCAGAGATGTGCGGGTTACTTTCGAACGTATGGCGATGAATGACGAGGAGACTGTTGCACTGACTGCCGGTGGCCATACGGTTGGCAAATGTCACGGTAATGGTGATGCGGCATTGATTGGCCCGGAGCCTGAGGGCGCTGCCATTGAAGAGCAGGGGTTGGGCTGGAATAACCACAGCAAGCGTGGAATCGGTCGTGACACTGTTACCAGTGGTCTGGAAGGCGCATGGACAACGCATCCGACCCGGTGGGACAACGGTTATTTTGACATGCTACTTAATCATAAGTGGGGGGCGGTAAAAAGTCCGGCCGGCGCCTGGCAGTGGGAGCCGATGGATATCAAGGAAGACGACAAACCGGTTGATTCCGAGGATTCATCGATTCGCCAGAACCCGATTATGACGGATGCCGATATGGCGATGAGAGAGGATCCGGAGTACCGCAAGATTTCTGAGCGCTTTGCCAGTGACCCGGCCTACTTTTCTGAGGTGTTTGCCCGTGCCTGGTTCAAGCTGACCCACCGTGATATGGGCCCCAGGTCGTGTTATGTCGGTCCCAATGTGCCACAGGAAGATTTGATCTGGCAGGACCCGGTTCCTGCTGGCAGTACCGACTATGATGTCCAGTCAGTCAAGGACAAAATTGCCGCCAGTGGCCTGGCTGTCAGTGAGATGGTTGCGACTGCCTGGGACAGCGCCAGGACCTTCCGTGGCTCGGACAGGCGCGGTGGTGCCAATGGTGCACGCATTCGTCTGACCCCTCAAAAGGACTGGCAGGGTAACGAACCCGAGCGTCTGAGCAAGGTGTTGTCGGTGCTAGAGACAATTGCGGCACAAACCGGGGCCAGTGTGGCAGATGTGATTGTGTTGGCGGGTAATGTGGGTGTTGAGCAGGCTGCCAGCGCGGCAGGTGTTGATGTCAGGGTAGCTTACTCTCCGGGGCGCGGGGATGCCTCAGACGAGATGACCGATGTCAGCTCCTTCGAAGTGCTGGAACCGCTGCATGATGGCTTCCGTAACTGGCTTAAGGAGGACTATGTGGTCAGCGCTGAGGAAATGATGCTGGATCGTACGCAGTTAATGGGGCTTACCGCCCGTGAAATGACCGTGCTGGTTGGTGGCATGCGGGTGATCGGTGCTAACCATGGCGGCAGCAAACAGGGCGTATTCACTGATCGCGAAGGGGTCCTGACCAATGATTTCTTTGTCAATCTGACTGATATGACCAACACCTGGAAACCGGCCGGTGAAAACCTCTATGAAATCCGCGATCGCAAGACAGATGCAGTTAAGTGGACGGCATCCCGGGTTGATCTGGTGCTGGGTTCCAACTCGATCCTGCGTGCCTATGCTGAAGTCTATGCCCAGGATGACAATCAGGAAAAGTTTGTTCGCGACTTTGTAGCGGCCTGGAGCAAGGTGATGAACGCTGACCGTTTCGATCTGGCATAAGTTGTCGAGACTGGCTGAAATAGAGAATGGCGTTTTGGAAAAGCCTGAAACGCCGCTCTCTACGATAGTCCGTATGTAAACCGGAGCAGGGATCAGATTATTTCAAGCGCGCTATGGTGACGCGGCGGCTTCATGGACGGTGATAAGGGGCCCGTTTGCGGCTATATCGACGACCTGTACGAGGGTAACAGGATTGAAGCCGGTGCCGTTTAGGTCGAAAAGGTCAGTACCTATTTCTACGCCAGCTGTGCCGACCTGGAGGGTGCTACGTATTGGTCGGTCTCCACGCCGGTAGCAGCGTCGCGGCCGGCTGTTTCCATCGACCACCTGTCGATCCCTCTGCGGCCGGGGGTATGGCATTCAGCCAACGTCGCTGTCGGGCATGGGATTGGCCTAGGCGGGTAGCCGTAGCTCTGAGCCGGAACATAAAAGCTGTTGGGTATCCTGCTCGGATTCGTTCCATCGTGAACTGAAATAAGTTAGTTTCGATACAATGGAAAGCATACGCCGCTCGTTCAAAAGATTTGTCGCCCGGTTTTCTAAGGAAAACCGCAACACTGGTCCGCTGCAGACCACGCTTCTCGTGGTGCTTTTCGGTACCCTGCTGATCTTCCTGATGCAGTTTTCCTGGCAGGAAAGTCCTGATTTCACGAGCTTTGAGGCCGGACCGGAGCGCAAGCAAGCGTTTTTCTCTTTTCTCTTACCGTTGATAGAAAAAGAGAACGAAAAGATTCTGGAGCTCCGTGCAGAACTGGTCGAATTGCGCGACGAGCTTGACGATGTTTCTTTTTTTGAACGCCTGATGGTGGAAAAACGGGCTGAGGAATACGAGGTGGAATCCTTCGATATCTCCAGCCCCGAGCAATGGAACATCCTCATTCGCCGCATCGATATCGTACCGCCCTCCCTGGCCCTGGTTCAGGCAGCTAATGAAAGTGGTTGGGGTACCTCCCGGTTTGCCCGTGAGGGCAATAACTTCTTCGGGCATTGGTGCTATGTCGAAGGT
>CAJXVN010000144.1 GCA_913060775.1 uncultured Gammaproteobacteria bacterium
TCTCGTGGGCTCGGAGATGTGTATAAGAGACAGGGTCAATATCGAGACCACGGGCGGCGATGTCGGTGGCCACCAGAATGCGTACGGAACCATCCTTAAATCCGGCGAGCGCCCGAGTACGCGCGCCCTGGCTCTTGTTACCGTGAATCGCTGCCGCGTGAATACCGGCTTTTTCTAATTGCGTAGCAAGTTTATTGGCACCGTGTTTGGTTTTGCTAAAAATCAGTGCCTGATGCCAGCCTCCTTCTTCAATCAAATGGATCAGCAGCTGGGCTTTCTGTTTCTTGTCAACCGGGTGAATCCAGTGGTCCACGGTCTCCACCGTGGTGTTTCTTGGACTAACCGAGATCTCTTCCGGGTCGTGAACCAGTCCCTTTGCAAGCTTGCGGATATCGGCAGAAAAAGTGGCTGAGAACATCAGGTTCTGGCGCTGCTTTGGCAGGTAGCCCAATATCTTCTTGATGTCATGGATAAAACCCATGTCGAGCATACGGTCAGCTTCGTCGAGCACCAGCACCTCGATGTCGTCGAATTTCACTGCATTTTGACCGAATAGATCGAGTAGCCGTCCCGGAGTGGCTACGAGTACGTCAACACCTTTGCGGAGCTTCATCATTTGTGGGTTTATTTTCACCCCGCCAAACACCACGGCAGAACTCAGTGACAGGTGTTTTCCATAGATGACAACGCTTTCTTCTACCTGAGCGGCGAGCTCGCGCGTCGGCGTCAATATCAGCGTGCGTATATGGTTCGGTTTCGCCCGGTCACCAGCAGCCAGTTTTTGCAGTAAAGGCAGAACAAAGCCGGCAGTTTTGCCGGTACCGGTCTGCGCGGCCGCCATCACATCCTTGCCATCAAGGACGGCCGGAATCGCCTGTGACTGGATCGGGGTGGGGGTGTCGTAGTTCTGTTCAGCAACCGCTTTTAGTAGCGGTTCGGATAGACCTAAAGAGGCAAAACTCATATGCAAAATATCTCGACTAGCCGTGTGTGACCTGGGGGAAATCCCCGTCTTGGCGGCGCGCAATATACAGCAAAACAGGCTCAAATAGAGGGTTTTCACCCGATTTAGTTATAGTTTAGGTGGCTTTCCAGGCTTATCAAACAACGGCTTACGTCTCCAGCCTGCCGTCCCGTTTGGTGAGCGCTTGTCTGGTGCCGTTTGAACTGCCGACCCGGTTAGTGGTTGGAGTGATTATCTGGCCGGATTCATGGTTGAAAAGGTCATTTAATCGATCTTCCGCCGCGTTTCAGGAGCAGTGCGGAAGGTTGGGAGGGAACCGTTGGTGCTGGTATAACATACCGGTGGAGTTGTCTTTTTTAAGAGGAGGTAGTATGGGTCTGAAAACGGGTGCTGAATACCGCGAACTATTAAACGATGGCCGGGCTCTTTATATCGCCGGTGAGCGAGTTCGTAATCCAAACGACTATGCACCGTTACAGGGAATTATTCGTACGGTTTCCGAACATTATGATGCTTTTCATAAGCCCGAACTCCAGGCCGATTACACCTATGCCTCACCTGCCGACGGCCAGGCGGTAAGCAACTCGTTTCTGGAGGCGGTTTCCTGGCCCGAAATTGAGCAACGCATGACCGGTGAGACGCTGCGTAAGGAAGCGACCTACGGAATGATGGGCCGGATGCCCGATTTCATGAATGCCTTTGTGACAGATATGCGGCTAATCGCCCCCCACGTGCTTGGGCACCAGGACAAGGCCTTCGCGCAGAACGCAATTAATTATTACGAGTATTGCCGCGACCAGGACATCTGTTTAACTCACACACTGGCCGATCCGCGTAAGGATTACAGCAAACCCCTTGGCGAACAGAATTCAGTACGCATGGTGAAAGAGGCCGACGACGGCATCTATGTCACCGGCGCAAGAATGCTCTCAACCCTGGCACCGGTGAGCCACGAGCTGTTTGTAGGGCCCTTTATGCCCCGTCAGCCGGGTGAAGAAGCGATGGCGCTATGCTTTGCTATCCCGGTCGCTACGGACGGCGTTAAATTCATCTCCCGTGAGTCCTATGCCCGTGGCCGCAGCACCTATGACCGGCCGCTCAGTGAGCGGTTCGACGAGGGCGACTCCCTGGTGGTGTTTGATAATGCCTTCGTCCCGTGGGAGCGGGTGTTTATTGCCGGGGATATCACCGCTCACAACATGATGGGACCGAGTTATCCTGGCTACCTGGCATTACAGGCAGCTATTCGAGGGCGCGCCAAGCTGCGCTTTATGACCGGACTGGCCGTCAAAATGGCGAAAACCCTGGGGCGCTCTGAAGTCCCCCGATATCGCGAACTGATCGGTGAAGTGCTGGGTTACAACGAGCTGGCCGACGGACTGGTAGAGGCTGTCGGCCGAGAAGTTCAGCGCAATGCCGTGGAAGAGGTCGCCCGGCAGAGCGATCCCGATTTCAATCTGGTGGATCTTGCTCAGGAGACCGGCATGCTGTTCGCTTCCCCCAGTCGGGGAATGGTCGGCATGTCCACGCTGCGTTTTTTTATGCCCTTTGTTAACACCAAGGTTAATGAATTGATTCGGCTGATGGGCAGTAGCAGCATGGTTATGACCGCCACCGAGGCTGATTTTAATCACCCCGATATTGCCGATGATCTGGAGACCTATATGTCGGGCGCTAACGTCGGTGGTAAAGAGCGAGTACAGGTGATGAAACTGGCCTGGGAAGCGGTCTCGAGTGAGTTTGGCGGTCGTCAGGAGATTTATGAGATATTTTTTGCAGGCGATCCATTTATGGGCCGGCAATTACACTACCAGACCCCTAAGCGGGATATCTATGAAGCGATGGTCACCCGGCTGCTAGAGCGCACTGACTGAATCTCTGTGGGGCAGGTGTCTATTAAAGGCGCCGTCGTTGGTCGGCTCGGGCTGGCCTTAAAAGCGCTGGAAGCTCTACTCGGACAGTGCCCCGCTGAGAGGGCACTGTCCGCCAGGTCCTGGGCTTGATTGTGGCGGTTTATTCAGTGGCCGTTTTATCGCCCGCGGGCTTTTTCTTCAGGGTCAGGGTTTTCTTCGGCTGACTGCTTTTCTTCGGCCGGTCGTCGGCTGCAGGCCCATTTTTCCTGGCGGACTTTTTACGTGGGCTACTCTTTGGCTTTTTGTGGGGTTTGGTGCTGCGCGTGGGCTTTTTATAGGGGCTGCTTTCGCCATCGCCGCTGACGAGGCTGATATTCATTGCCTGCTGGCGGACGCGTACCCGTTTAAGCTGCTCGAATACCTCTTTGGGCATCCCTTCAGGCAGGTCTACCGTGCTGTGGTTGTCACGGATATCGATGTTACCGATGAACTCGCCATCGATACCGGCTTCGTTCGCGAGGGCGCCGACAATATCTCCTGGTCTGACACCGTGATCCTGACCCGCTTCAATGCGGTAGCGTTGCGTGCGCGCTTCCGGGTCCTTTGGCTTACGCCGGCGCGGCGATTCGCCGGGTGCAGGTCGCTTCGACGCCCGGTCACTGTCCTCACGGCGCTTTCGGTCGGGCTTGTTAGAGAATCGTTGGGTATCCGGAAGGGGGGAGAATTTGGGGAATAGGGGACGTTCCTGCTGGGCCTGCCACACCAGCGCGGCAGCAATTTCGCCGATATCCGTTTCGGTATCGTGAGAGAGCTGTTCGACTAACTCGCGAAAACTACTCAGGTCCTGGCTTTGGATCGTCTCCTGCACGGTGGATTGAAACCGAGCAATACGTTGCTGGCTGACCTCTTCACCGGTGGGTACCTTCAGGGCGGTGAGCGTCTGGCGGTTGGCTTTTTCAATAGCCCCGAGCAGCCGGCGCTCTTTTGGGGTTACAAACAGTATCGCCTTGCCCTCACGCCCGGCGCGCCCGGTACGGCCGGTGCGGTGGACATATGACTCTGTGTCGTAAGGGATATCGAAATTAACCACGTGGCTGATACGTTCCACGTCGAGGCCGCGAGCCGCCACGTCGGTGGCGACGATGATATCGATACCGCCATTTTTGAGGCGGGCAATGGTCTTTTCTCGCAACGCCTGGTTTAGGTCGCCATTCAGTGCGTGGGCTGAGAAGCCTCGGGCTTCCAGTTTTTCAGCCAGTTCCACCGTCATTGATTTGGTGCGGACGAAAATAATCATCGCATCGAACTGTTCAACTTCAAGAATACGGGTGAGCGTATCCAGTTTGTGACTAAAGTGAACGATCAGGTACTGCTGCTCAATCTTCTCGACGGTACGGGTTTTGGAAGCGACCCGGACTTCCTGAGCATCGCCAATATATTTGCTGGCGACTCGCTTTATCGCAGCAGGCATGGTGGCTGAAAACAGGGCGCGCTGGGCGGTTTCAGGTGTCTGTTCGAGAATAGTCTCAATATCGTCGATAAACCCCATGCGTAGCATCTCGTCGGCTTCATCGAGCACAACCGCCTGCAGGTCATCGAATTTGAGACTTCGACGGCGCAGGTGATCGATGATCCGGCCGGGTGTGCCGACGACTACGTCCGCACCGCGTTGTAGCGCCTTGAGCTGTCCACGAATATCCTGCCCGCCATAAATTGGTGTGACGCGGAAGTTTTTCATGTGTCTGGCGTAGCTTTGAAACGCTTCCGCAACCTGAATGGCAAGCTCACGGGTGGGCGCAAGCACCAGTATCTGCGGGGTTTTTTTGCCGCCTTCGATACGGCTAAGCAGTGGTAGCGCGAAAGCCCCGGTTTTGCCGGTGCCGGTTTGAGCAACGCCTAACAGGTTTTTTCCAGCGAGCAGGTGGGGTATACCCTCAGCCTGAATGGAGGAGGGCTGTTCGTAGCCCAGATCGTTGATGGCCTTAAGGACAGGGGCGGCCAGACCCAGAGAGGCAAAATCGGTGGTAGTCATGATGACGAAGTCCCGGAAAAATTGAGGTGAAGGTCAGAACGTTGACTGTTCTGGACTAATTCCGGGTTCTTTGCTGACGTAAATTGTGGATCGAATGGCAGCTTGAATCGAGCTTTGAATTCAGGGGTGCTGGGTCGATCTCGATGACCGCTCGGGGCTTTACAGGGCACTTTCCGGGCGAGAAGTATACTCAACTCATTGATTTTTAGATAGTCATTGGTCGAGTGTATCGACCGACGTTAGCGTTTTTTATAGTGCCGTCGGTTGCGCAGGGCCTTTTTTATCTGGCGCCCGGTGGGCTTGTTTTTGCGGTCTGCATAAGGATTGTCGCTTTGGCGATAATGTACCCGTAAAGGGCTGCCTTCCAGTTGCAGGTGTTTGCGAAAGCCGTTTTCCAGGTAGCGGGTGTAGCTGTCCGGCAGTCGCTCACATTGATTGCCGTGAATAATAATGCTCGGCGGGTTGGTGCCGCCCTGGTGAGCGTAGCGGGGTTTGGGTCGTCGACCGTGACTAAGCGGTGGCGGGTTTCTTCTGACCAGACTGGCCAGAATATCGTTAAGAACCGGTGTCGACATGTCGCGAAACGCGCTCTCGTAGGCCTCCTTAACGGATTCCATCAGGCCAGCCACACCCTTGCCACGCAGGGCAGAAATATAGTGAATCCGCGCGTAGCCAAGAAACGGCAGTTTACGTTCCACCTCTTTTTTAACTGCTTCCCGGCGGGTATCGTCGATGCTATCCCACTTGTTGATGGCCAGGACCAGGCTACGACCCTGGTCGATGGCCAGGGATACTATGCGCACGTCCTGGTCGGTAAGCCCCTCGCCGGCATCGGCCAGAACGACTACCAGATTTGCGGCCTCGATAGCGCGCAAGGTTTTAATAATGCTGAATTTTTCGATGGTATCGCTAACCCGAGCGCGGCGGCGTACGCCAGCGGTATCGATCAGGGTCCAGGTCTCGCCCTGGTATTGCAGCGGAATAGCGATGCTGTCGCGGGTGGTCCCGGGCTGGTCAAAGGCAATGACCCGCTCTTCCCCCAGTAACTGGTTGGTGAGCGTTGATTTGCCCACATTGGGCCGGCCGATCAGCGCCATGCGCGGATGGTACTGCTCTTCCTCAATATCCTCTTCGGGGGCTACTTCCGGGTCGGCCGCGTCAGTTAACTCGGTCAATGTGGAGTCAACGACCTCAGCGTCGTCAATCTCTTCTGGATAGTCGGCTAACAGTCCCTGGATGCAGGTTTCTATTCCATCACCGCGGATACCCGAGACGGCGTAAGCCTGTTTGAACCCCAGGGAGCGAAAGGGTGCAATCGCCTGCTGTGCCGGTACGCCCTCGGTTTTATTAACCAGCAAGGTAAGGCTGACCCCAAGGCGGCGCAGTTGCTTGGCAATTTCTTCGTCTCGCGGGTCCAGATCACGGCGACCATCCACGAGAAACAGCACCGCGTCCGCCTGCCGCGCGGCTAACATGCTCTGCTCGCCCATGAGGCTGTCGATGCCAGCACTTTCACCGCTGAGGCCGCCCGTATCCACGACCACATAAGGTCGTCCATCGAAGTCGCAGTTGCCGATAATACGGTCGCGAGTAAGCCCAGGGCGGTCAGCTACCAGCGCGTCACGGGTCTGGGTCAGCCGATTAAATAGCGTGGACTTACCCACATTGGGCTGCCCAATCAGGGCGAAGACCGGTGTCATCGGTGGGCCTGGTTCAAGTGCCGGATTCGGTCGGATCGGCAGTCGTCAGACCGGGAGGCGCCAGTATCGTTAACCGGCCATCATCAGAAAAAACATAGAGTTGATCGTTGATCACCGTGAGCGGTGCTGAAACCGTTGTTTTGGCTGGCCGGGAGCGGGCCACAAAACTGCCGTCATCGCGACTCATCCAGTGCAGGTAGCCGTCGAAATCGGCGACCACCAGGTAATCACCAATCACTGCCGGGCCGCTAATTCGCCTTGCGGCCAGAGCTTCCTGTTTCCAGTAGGTAGCACCGGTTCGCCGGTCCAGTGCCCAGACGGTATCTTCGTCATCGGTTACGTAGACGTTGAACAGGTCGATAGCCAGATTGGAATAGCTGGATAGAGTGCGCGACCAGAGTACCTCGCCGGAATTCTGACCGATTGCTACCACCCGCCCCTGGTAGGCTGAGGCATACACAGTGCCGTTGTCTGCCACCGGCGTGGCATCCGCGTCGACCATGCGCGACAGTTCGCTGCGCCCGCGGGACTGACCCACCGGTGTTTCCCATTCATCAAAACCATTATTGAGATTAACGGCCAGTAGTCGACCGTCGGCAAATCCCTTGATGACCGTATCACCCACTAAAAGCGGTGCGCTTCCTCCACGCAATGATAATGCGGGAACTTCGCGATCGATCATCCATTTCTGTTGACCATCGGTCGCCTGCAGACCGAGTAGTTTGCCGTCGGAGGTGCTGACGACGATGACTTCTGAGGTGGCGACAGGCGGTGCAATTACTTCGCTGGGCATCTGCGTTTGCCATACCAGCTCGCCGGTTTCGCGGCTAAGGGCCAGCAGCTCAGCGTCGCGGGTAACGACCAGGATGTATTGGTCGTTAATGCCAACACCGGCACCAATTTTTTGATCGAAACCCACCCGCCAGAGACGTTTGCGGGTCTGGTGATCCCAGCTGACCAGGCTCCGACGCCGGTCGCTGACCACAGTTA
>CAJXVN010000145.1 GCA_913060775.1 uncultured Gammaproteobacteria bacterium
GGCAGCGTCAGATGTGTATAAGAGACAGGAAACTCCCCCCGCTGGTTAACCACCATCCAGCGCCGATCATTGTGGAGGCCATCGATACCCATCGTCAGCGACTGCCGCGAGCACGCGCGAAAGGATTTCACCGGGTAACTGAATAGCCCGGCTACGATTACATTTATCAACCCAGTATCAATCCTGCGATTTCCTGTTGAATAACGTGCGACCATGCGTCGCTACTGCCACATAATATTAGGTTCAAATCGTCTACAAAACGTCTATCAGGATTAAAAAATGCCCGCTGCTCTCACCGACACACTGACCTTACCCTGCGGCCAGACCTTACCTAACCGCATTATGAAATCGGCCATGACCGAGGGACTGGCCGACGCCGATGATCATGCCACCGTGCGCCATGAAAACCTTTATCGGCGCTGGTCTAACGGCGGTGCCGGATTGCTGATTACCGGCAATGTGATGATTGATCGACGCCACCTTGAGAAAGCCGGGAATGTTGTGGTTGAGGATGAATCGGGGCTGGCGGCGCTGACCAGCTGGGCCGCAGCCGGCCAGGAACAGGGCAATCAGTTGTGGATGCAGATCAGCCACCCCGGCCGCCAGTGCGCCAAATTAAATAACAAACAACCGGTCTCTGCTTCCGATGTACAGCTGCACCTGGCTGGCGGTTTTGCCCAACCAAGGGCGCTTGAAGAGGCGGAAATCGAAGACATTATCGAGCGCTACGCCACGACTGCCGCCATCGCTAAAAAGGCCGGTTTTACCGGGGTACAACTGCACGCGGCCCACGGTTATCTGATCAGTCAATTTCTGTCGCCGGTGACTAATGTACGAAATGACCAGTGGGGCGGCAGCCTGGAGAACCGCGCACGACTCCTGCTCCGGTCTATCCGAGCAACCCGGGAGCGGGTGGGCAATGATTTTCCAATCAGCATCAAGCTAAATTCTGCGGATTTCCAGAAAGGCGGATTCACCCTGGATGAATGTGTGCAGGTGGTCTCCTGGCTCAACGACAGCGGCCTCGACCTGCTGGAGATTTCCGGCGGTAGCTATGAGGCACCACAACTCATGGGGTTTGAGGGGGATGTTGCCAAAACCGAATTACCGCCTCGTCAAAGCACGCTGGATCGAGAGGCTTATTTCCTCGACTACACCCAGGCGATTCGCAAGGTGGCAGCCATGCCGGTGGCCGTCACCGGCGGCTTTCGTAGCCGCAAGGTGATGGAGGAGGCACTGGCCGCCGATGAGCTGGACATTATTGGCATGTCACGCCCTTTTGCCGCCGATCCGGACCTGGCCAAAGGCCTGCTCGATGGCTCTCTGCAACAGGTGCCCATCATTGAAAACCACAAACGTCTCGGTCCCGGATTACTCAGCCAGAACAGTAATATTGGTATTGTCAAAATGATCACCATGCAGGGCCAGGTCGGCTGGTTTGCCGAGCAGATGACCCGCATGGCGGATAATCAGCCACCCAATCCCGACATTGGCGTGCTCGGCGCGATGATAAAAATGGTTCGCACCGAAATGAAGACCGCGAAAGCACGTCATTTCACCCCTTAACCGCTCACTCTTCTGTTTAACCGCAATAAATGGAGTGTCGCCCGCGCAGATCGTGATTAGGATGGTGATGATTTAACGGACAGGTACCGGCAATGACCACGCTGACCATCACAAACAACAGAACAACGACCACTGATCGGCCAGCCGATGATGATTGCTGGCAGGCGGTCATCGGCCGAGACGACTCGGCGGTGGGCCGGTTTTTTTACGCCGTGCGATCAACCGGCGTCTACTGCCGGCCCAACTGTGGCGCACGACGACCGCTCAGAGAGAATGTAAGCTTCTACCGCAGCGGCGCGGAGGCGGAACGGGCCGGCTATCGCGCCTGCAAACGATGTCGACCAAACCAGCCATTGCTGGCTCAGCGGCACCAGCAAATAATATCGGCTGCCTGCCGAGCCATCGAAGCGGGGGATAAGATTCCTGACCTGGCCAGGCTGGCGGAAACGGCGCAGATGAGCCGGTATCACTTTCATCGGCTATTCAAAACTATTACCGGCGTGACCCCCAAAGCCTATGCAACGGCTGTCCGGCGCCGGGAGCTAGCGGCCGGGTTGTTAACAGAGAACTCAGTCACGGACGCTCTGTACGGTTCAGGGTTTAATTCAAGCGGATCTTTTTATGCATCATCTAACCGGCTACTCGGCATGACCCCCACCCATTTTCGCGACCAGGGCCAGGGGGAAACCATCCGCTTTGCGGTGGGCGAATGTTCACTCGGATCGCTGCTGGTGGCAGCCACCGACACCGGTGTCTGCGCCATTTTTCTTGGGGACGATCCGGAAGCCCTGACCCAGGATCTGGAAAACCGTTTTTGCAACGCCACCCTCGTGGGCGCCGACCGGAATTTTGAACAGTTGATGGCGCAGGTGGTGAGTTACATCAATGTGCCGACCGCCAGCGTTAATCTACCGCTGGACATTCGGGGAACCGCATTTCAGCAACAGGTCTGGCAGGCATTGCAGGAAATTCCCAGCGGGACCACCGTCGATTACAGCGACCTCGCCAGTCGTATCGGGTCACCCAAAGCCTGCCGCGCCGTCGCTCAGGCCTGCGGTGCCAACCCGGTAGCGGTGGTTATCCCCTGTCACCGGGTGGTACGCCGTGATGGGGGCCTGGGCGGCTATCGGTGGGGGATTGAACGCAAACGGCAACTGTTAGCCCGCGAAAATCAGGAGAGCCCTGAATAATGGGCACTGGCTCGCGTGACCAGACCGTCCTGATCAAATTCAAACCACTCCGCAGCCTGCAGGTTATTCACTGATTGATAAACAATCGCCAGGCTGCGATCCATTGATCGGCGAACCGCCGGGCGAATTCTTCGGTTAACATTTTTGCTTCCTCTTTTTTCCTACAAGTAAATATCAGTCAATTTTCAGGAGCGTGACCAATGTCGAAACGGTTGGAAAACAAGGTAACCATTATCACCGGTGCGGCCAACGGTATCGGCAGAGTCGGGGCAGAGCTGTTCGCCCGTGAAGGCGCGCGCGTAGTGATCAGTGACATCGATCCGGCAGGCGAGCAGTGGGCCGACGAGTTAAGAGAAAAAGGACTGGATACTTTCTGGCATCCCTGCGATGTGAGCGATGAAGCATCCGTGGAGTCTCTGGTTGCTGCTACCGTCGATCATTATGGCCGGCTCGACGTGCTCTACAACAATGCTGGCCTGGAAGGGGGTGACGGCAACCTCACTGAGCTGACAGTCGATGACTGGCAACGCCTGACCGACGCGAACGCCCGCGGCGTTTTCCTGATGTGTAAACACGCGGTCCCGGCCATGCTCAATAGCGGTGGCGGCAGCGTCATCAGTACGGCGTCGGTCGGGGCGCTGGTGGGTGGCCCGGTCCTGCATATCTACAGTGCTAACAAGGCTGCAATTATTTCGTTAACCCGTTCGGTGGCCGCTACCTATGGTCGCAGAGGAATTCGTGCCAATACCCTCTGTCCCGGTTTCGTCAGCACCGATATGGTTGCCCGGCTGGGCCCCAAAGTGCTTGAAGCCGGCGCGAAAAATTCAATGCTGGGACGGGGGGCGGAACCGCATGAGATTGCTCAGGTCGCGTTGTTCCTGGCCAGTGACGAGGCGTCCTTCGTCACCGGCACGTCGATTACGGTGGATGGTGGGTTCACCGGTCTTTGACCACAGAATCCTGGCACAGGGCCGCATTTAACCCGGAACACAAACCCTGCATCTCTTCGACCACCTGGGGGAATTGCTGATAAACAATACCCTGCAGCCCGCGACTCACCGCCCGGTCGACGTTAGCCGGATTATCATCCACGAAAAGAGTCTTGTCGGCAGTGGATTCCATCAACCCCACCACGCGATCAAACACCAGGGCATCGCGCTTGCTCTGCTGTATGTAATAGCTGTTATAAAAAAAATCGAAATGGTCGACCAGATCAGAAGTTGCGGCGATTTCATCTAGCCAGTCGGTATGATCACTCAACAGGGCAACGGTTATGCCACTGGCCCGCAACTGGTCCACCAGCGCCACCATGGACAGGCGCACAACGGATCGACGAATAACCGCCGACCGAAACAGGGCCGAACTGCCGCCAATATCGCTGGTGGCAGTCAGTGTTGCCCAGAAATCCGCTTCACTACCCTGGCCCACTACGTAACCTGATTTAAGTAGGGCGCGCATGCCCTGTCGGGCGATGGCCGTTAGCGCCTCCAGGTCTTCATACGGGGAGTTTGCCTGCTGTTGACCCTCAATTGTCAGATCGGCAGCGGCTGGCGACATCAACTCGGCCAGCGCCAGCCGAAAACCCGGTTCAGCCATCACCCCGTCAAAATCAAAAATGACATGCGTAATCATTTAGCCGGAAACACCCGTTGCACCACCTCAATCAGTTCATCGGTGGTAAAAGGTTTTCGCAATGCGACCTTGGTTGCATAACCGCCACGGCGGTTGACCGATTGCTCATAACCGGTCATCAGCGCAATGGCCTGATCGGGGAATTTCTCGAGCAGTGTCTCGGACAGCTGGTAACCATCCATCACCGGCATAATCACATCGCTAAGCACCAGGTCAAAACGGCGCTCAAGCGCTAGCTCCAGTGCCTGGGCCCCATCTTCCGCCACGGTCACCTCGTAGCCACTCTCGGTTAATACGGTCTCCACCAGTTGCCGCAACGCCGGTTCATCGTCAACCACGAGGATGCTCTGACCGGGGTGTTTGATTGCTGGACGCTCGCCGCTACCAAATTGCTCAGAAACGGTTTCACCGGCCTGATCATGGCGCGGAAAATAGAGTTCTACCCGGGTTCCCTCTCCCGGCGTGGAATCGATAGAGAGTCCTCCGCCGATACGTTTGATGAAGCCATAAACCTGACTTAACCCCAGTCCACTGCCCTCACCGGGTCGAGACGTAAAAAACGGTTCGAACGCCCTCTGCAGGGTATCCTGATCCATGCCCTCGCCATCGTCAGTCACACTAACCTGCACATATTCTCCGGGGTCGATATCCAGCGCTTTCGCGCGGGTTTTTTTCACCACCCGGTTTTTGGTCGTCAGGTTGATCTGACCGCGCTGATCAACGGCATGAGTGACGTTGATGGCTAAATTTAGAATCGTATCCTCAAACTCGCCGGGATCGAGATAGACTGGCCAGAGGTCTGTCTGACATTTGATTATGAGTTCGATGCGCGGTGTCAGTGTTTTACGCAGTAACTCTTCACTGGCCGTTAACAACTGATTAACGTCGACACTTTTTGCCTGTTCAGGGGAGCGTCGAGAAAAATCCAGCAGTCGTCGTGTTAAATCACGACCTCGTCGACCGGCGTGGATGATTTTTTCTGCCTTGGACGCTGTTTCAATATCGTCAGCCTGAGTGGCGCTGTTGTGGATCAGTTCGGAATAACCTAACACCACCCCAAGCATATTATTGAAATCGTGGGCGATCCCGCCACTTAGCTGGCCCAGTGAATCGAGAGCCTGAGAACGGCGCAAGGTTTCCTGTTGTATTATTTCGACGCTGATATCCAGAAAAGAACCAACATAGTGCTTACGGCCGTCCGGCCCCGGCGGTAGCTGGGCAATCGAAAGCCGAATGGGGATCAGTTTGCCATCCTTGCGCAGGGCCTGTTGCTCCTGGGTCGACTCGTTAACGTCCACCCCCGCCGCTTTAATCGTATCCAGAAGATTAGCGGAGAAATCAATAGCCGCGAGCGCCGGAGAAAAATCCATAACCGTCAGGGCCAGCAATTCGCCAGCCCCATAACCAAGTATCTGCTCTGCGGCCAGATTACTGCTAAGTACCTGCCCCCTCTCATCGACAGAGATAACCCCCTCCACCATGCTGTCGAGAACCTGTCGCAACTCTCGCTGCTGGTGCGCCAGCCGACGGTCAGCGGCACGGCGGTCGGCCGTTTCTACTGACAGAGTGACCAGCGCAGCGGTGGACGCAATAAATTGCATCTCGTCGTTGTCCCAGTCACGCGGGGCGATTGAATCAACGCACATAACGCCAATTAATTTGCCCGACTTGCGCACCGGCATGTCAAACACGGACGAAATCCCCGCGGGCCGGTAGTAACCGTCCAGAAGCTCAACCAGTTCGGGGGCCTTTTCTATGTCCCGCCGAAGGATGTGACTCTCTGTCTCCAGCGCATTAAAATAGATCGGGTATTTCCCCCGTTGTAACGCGGTACCCTTGTTCTTATAGTCAAGCGTCGTAGAAGCCTGCGCCTTCCTGACGAGAACGCCATCTTTCTCAAATAACCAGACCCCCACACCATCAGCTTCAAGGGTCGTGGCGGTCACCGTTGCTATATCAATAAGCGCAGCTGCTAAATCTTCATGATCACGACGCATCCACCCCTGTAGTGCGGCAAGTTGCGCCTGCAATCGGTTAACAAAATCATGATCCACAGTGGGGGCCTTTGTGGTTACCTGTTATTAGTTGTACTAAAGCGTCCAATTTGTCAGCGATCACGCGAGACTCAAATTAGCCAATGATCAGGGCATCGATCCATCGATTGCCCCATCTGTGCAAACCGCACCAAAACCTGTGGATAAAGAACATTTTATCCATCATCGCCTGGACCTATAATGGTATCGGTCTCACTACCAGGGCGGCCAGACGGCAGACGCCCAAAGAGCGACACCAAAGTGGCAGCCTTATGTTAGTCCATAACGTTGGCCCTTATCTTGTCCGAGAATTTTACACTCGCTGCGGATGCCGGACAGAGTTCCGATTCACTTTATCCTGTTAAGACGGAAGTTTTTATACCTTGAAATTCCACCTACGCACCCTCGGTTGCAAAATGAACCAGCTCGATAGTGCTCGCCTGAGTGCTGCGCTGCAAACTGCCGGTCACGAGGCCGTTGATTCTGAGGAAGAGGCCGACTACGCCTTTGTGAACACCTGCACAGTCACGGCACAGGCGGATCGAAAATCTCGCCAGGGAGCCAATGCGGCGGATCGCAGCGCGCGCCAGGTGGCCGTGCTCGGTTGTAGCGTACGCATTGATGCGGACAAATGGCAGACGGCGTTACCCGATGCCCTGGTATTTGCGGACGACCAGGAAATGTACCGTTATTTTGATGCCGACGCTGACAGCGTACGCATGCCCCTGACCTCTCGAACACGGCTTCCGGTGGCCATTCAAACCGGCTGTGATGACACCTGTAGCTTCTGCATCACGACTCTGGCGCGGGGAGACCATCGTTCTCTGCCAGCGGCCCAGATAGTCGAGCAGGTGCAGGAAGCACGGCGTCATGGGGTGACGGAGATCGTACTCACCGGCATTAATATGGCTGCCTGGGGTAGCCCGGACAGTAAACAGCAACCCCAGCTGGCCCGCCTGCACGAACTGCTGGGGGCGCTTCTAACCGAAACCGACATACCGCGAATTCGACTCTCCTCCATTGGTCCGCAATACCTGCAGGATCCCTTCTGGGAAATTTACGCCGAGCCGAGAATCTGCGATTACCTGCACCTTTCTGTACAGAGTGGCAGC